>JAPLJG010000113.1 GCA_026388735.1 Deltaproteobacteria bacterium | reverse complement strand
GGCAACCGCCGTCCGTGGTGATGTGGTTTCCACTTTTAATCTCTGCGACCCGGGTCTGGTAGAGCCTTTCCCGGCTGGCGGCATACAGGTCGAACATGGTGTAGGCCAGGATATCGGCCTTTTCTTCAAACGCCAGCCAGCCTTCATGGTCCGCCACTTTTTCTTTTTGGCAGGCCGCCTTGACCACTCTTTTCAGGGAATAGGCCATGGAGACCGCTTCGGATGGGGCAAAGGTCTGCACGGCGCGGATCTGAACCATCTGCTCCAGGGCCGCAACGATCTTTTCGGTTTCGTTTGTTTCGAAAAGCAATCTGTACACTTCCCAGAGGCTGCTTTTTACCGCATAGCCCACCGGGTTGGCAAATTGATCCTTCTCTTTTTTGAAGATCCGGGCGCCATCTTCCGGGTAGGTCGCCAGCACCTGATCGACCCAAGCATCCAGAATATCGCCCTTATTTTCGATGAGCAGTTCTTGCAACAGCATGATTTTCCTTCTTGAAGCCCCTGTTTTTTAGGGGAAAACCCCTAAATCCTGAATGGTCATTCAGAATATGAATGGCATTGGTAGCATGTTTCAATTCAGATTTCAATAAGAAAAATATGCGGGGATAGGGGCGAATTAGGAGATGGTGTCGAGGAGAAGACCGGCTTCCTGCTGGAGGTTTTTGAGGAGAGCCGGAAGATCGTTCAGGTCAATGACCACATCGCCGATAATGGAGCATCGATCATTGTTGGTGCAGTCATAGACATCAAGGGAATAGCCGTGTTCGTCTTTGATCAGGACAAGATGGATGAGGATTTTCTGATTTTCAAGGTGGGTGTTAACCTGTGCTACCAGGCGCCGCACCGCAGTTTCCTCGGTGGAGGGAAAAAGAGATGGCTCCTGCCGGCGACGCTCTTCCCTGTTGCGCTGCCATTCCCGCGTGAAGGCGCCGATGCGCGCCACCGGGGTGAGGCCGTCAACGGGGTCGACCTTTTTTTCCTTGCGATACGGATCGATTCGTATCGGTCGTGGAAATTTGATTTCCTCGGAAATAACCATTGTCTCCCCCTATCTGTGGCTTTTCCCTGGCGTGCCGGATTATTGCTTCTCCTTGATATTCTGTCACTATACCCATCGACATTATTGTCGGAGAACTATAATGTTTTAGCCTTTAACCTCCTTAAATCTCCAGCGTCACGCCTTCCCGGGCAAAGAAGATCTCCGTTTTTCCCTGCCTGGACGTAACACAATATTTCTCCGTCAAGGCGTCGATCTGGTCGTCGGTGCGCATGGGGTCATGATGAAACAGGGCCAGGGCTTTCACTCCGGCGTGCTTGGCTGCGGCAACGGCATGTTCGAAAGAGGAATGGCCCCAGCCCAGAAATTTGCTCAGGTATTCTTCGTGGGTGTACTGGGAGTCATGCACCAAAAGGTCTGCCCCGGAAAAAAACTGCTCTAAAACCCCATTTTGTTCCTGGGCCACCAGTTCGCCTTCGGTGGCCATGCCTTCGTCATAGGAGGGGTCTTCCGGGTCGGTGCAGAAAACATTGCGGAACGGCTCGGTGTCATAGGCCGTACAGATCGACTTTCCTTGGAAGGCAAAGCGGTAGCCAAGACAGAGGATGGGATGATTCAGGTATTTTGCCGTCACCGTAATGCCGTCGCCCAGATCGCGCACCCCCTCTTTGAGATCAAGATATTCAATCTTGGCGGCAAGCTCTGCCTGGCGCACCGGGAAATAACGGTAGGTTAGCTGGCCGCCCACGACCTTTTCCAGGGTGTCGCCCTCAAAACTGACCGGCCCATGGATGCGGATAGTGCTGCCCGGCACATAAATAGGGGTGAAGAAGGGAAACCCCATGATGTGATCCCAGTGGGTGTGGGTCAGAAAGATATCCGTGTTGATCGGCCCTTTCTTCAAATCATTGGCCATCATGAAATTGCCCAGCTCCCGGAGGCCGGAACCGGCGTCGATGATGATGAGGCGGTTGACCTCTGGGAAGCGCAGCTCGATGCAGGCCGTGTTCCCGCCGTATTTCATGGTTTTTGGCCCGGGACAGGGGATGGAGCCCCGGACCCCCCAAAATTTGATCTGGATGCTCATGCTGTCTCCCTGGCGACCTGGAGAAAAATCTGGGCCTTTTCGATTTCCTGCTGCACAACCAGGTGCAGGCTTGAAAGATCAAGCCATTTCAGGCCGACCTGGGAGAGAAGCTCGTTGATCCGGGACATATCTGGGTAGCGGTCCCCTGCGGAACCGACGTCAAAGAGGTTGGCGTAGATGTTTGCCAGAGCCACCACGGCAACCAGCTGCTGATGATTTGCCGAGGCTTTTTCCGGAGTGTGGTGGAAGCGGAGTAGTTCGGTGAGGCCAAGGTTAAGCTGCCACTTGTCGGCGATCATCTTCCCGGCCCGGCTATGATCAAAGCCCAGCATCATCTCTTCGGCTTGCGACAATGGCCCTTGCTCAATGGTGGACAACTCCATGGCCTGCCGGTATTCCTCGGCAAAACAGTTGTTTAGCGGGATTTTCCCCAGATCGTGGAGTAGCCCGGCCACAAAGAATTCCTCTTGCATCATGCCGGGGATTCCCTTGAGACCAGCCAGGGCCTTGGCCATGACCCCCACACAGAGGGAGTGAGTCCAGAACGCATCCATGGACAGGGAGCGAAAGGAGTCTTCCCGGCCCATGCTGCCAAGGACTGCGGTGCTCAAGGCCAGATTTTTCACGGTGTTGATCCCGAGCATGATGATCGCCCGGGTGAGGGAATTGATTTGGTTGGGCAGGGAATAATAGGCCGAGTTGATGAGTTTGAGCACCTGGCCGGTCAGGACTGGGTCCAGGGCGATGACCCGGTTCAGGTCGTTGGCTGAGGTGCTGGGAGTATTGCAGACCTCCAGCACCTTGGTCACCGTGGTGGACAGGCTCGGCATCCGCTCGATATATTTCTGGATCAGCGCGAAACGCTGTTCGTTGGTCAGGGGATCCCCGGGCATGGGCAGAACCTGTTGTTCTCGTTTAGACGTAAGTAAATTATGGGGGCAAAAAAATGAGGCTAAAACCAGCACCCAATAATTTGTAAGCGATCATAAGTGTGGTGTAGATGCGCGAAAGAGACCGGTTCGCTATACTTCAGGTATGCGGACAGGCCGATGACAAAGCAGATGCGCCGTCCTCTGATCGCTTACGGTTAGACCATAGTAGCTGAGGTGAACCGTGCGGTCAAGGATGGGAGGGTCAACAATCGTGTTTTATCAGAAAATCGCGAACCATTTCGTTCATGATCTTAATTTGGGGCCGGCCGGTTTCATTGACAATGATCCAGACGCAGCGCTGAAAGGCCCGGAAAAGATCGCGGTCCACTTGGAGGGTCAGGCGTTCGGTTTCTCCGGCAATATCGGCGTTCTGGTCCACGATCAGTAGCCTTCCTGTCTGTTAAAGGCCACCACCTCGGCATAGGTGACCCCGGTGCCGCCGAAGATATCCAGGGCGCTGCCGATGGTGGCGTCCAGGCGGTTGAGCCCCAACTCCTTGACCCGGTAGAGATCGGCAAGATTCTTTACTCCGCCCGCGTAGGTGGTGGGGATGGGGCTGAAGCGGCCGAGCAGCGCGGTGAGTTCCTCTTCAATACCGGCGCATTTTCCCTCCACGTCAACGGCGTGGATTAGGAATTCGCAGCAGTGGTCGGCAAAATATCCGAGGGACTCTTCGGAAACCGTCACCTGGGTAAATTTTTGCCAGCGGTCAGTGACGATATAATAAGCATCCCCCTTTTTCCGGCAGCTGAGATCAAGGACCAGCCGTTCTCTGCCCACGGTTCGGACCAGCTCTTTAAGCCGGTCTTCATGCACCGCGCCGTCCTTGAACACTGCGGAGGTGACAATAACCGCGCTTGCCCCGAGATCGAGCCAATGGGCGGCGTTGGCAGCCGTGATGCCGCCACCCAGCTGCAACCCGCCGGGAAAGGCCTGCAAGGCCTCGGTGGCCGCAGCTTCGTTGCCCGGACCCAACATGATCACATGGCCACCGAACAGCTCGTTCTGCTTGTACATCTCGGCATAATGGGAGGCTGGCTGGTCCGAGGCGAAGTTGGTGGTCAGGCTTTCCTGTTTGACATCGGAGAGGCTGGAGCCGACGATCTGCTTTACCCGGCCCTGGTGGAGGTCAATGCACGGTCTGAATTTCATGGGGTATCAGCGGTCCTGGTGTGAGTGGCGATTTTCTGGCAAGAGTAGCTGTTTCTTCGGGAAAAGGTCAATAAAAAAGGCGGACAACTTGCGCCGCCCACCTTGTACCGATTCATCTTTTATTGCAAACGACTTACTTGCAGTCTTCCCTGATCATGAGGGTTTGGGGATCAAGCTTGAGGAGCTTGCCGCATTTGCTCACCGCCGCAGAGCCCTTGATGATCTTCAGTTCGAGGCAGTCGCTTTGCGGGACCGGCTGGAGGAGGACAACGGTGTTGAAAAGATCCTCCATGCCCTTACAGGGGGCAGGTACTCCGGTTGCACCCTGGCTGTCCGCTCCATCGCTGCAGACCGCAGAAAACCAGATCTGCAGGTCCATGGCTTTGGCCATCTCCCGCAACCCTTCCAGCACCGTGCGCTCGGTTTTGACAAAATCAAAGCCGTCAACCACCATGCAGCTCGGCTTGATGACGTTCTGCTGCATAAGATCATGCAGCCGCTCTTCCAGTTTGGCCAGGCTGAACTTGGACTCGTTGAAGGTGATGATCATCCGGTTGCGCATGATCGCGTCGTGGATTTCTCCCGCGTTCTCAAGCTTGCAGCCCTCGGCGATGTCCTTGAACATGTCGTCGTACCAGAGCTTGGTCTTGTCCAGGCTCTGACCGACACTGACATGGACAACCTGCTTGTCGTTCAACAGAGTGTCCAGAGCGATCTGCACCAGCAGCGCGGTTTTGCCTGCGCCGGCCTGTGCCATGACCAACCCCATCCGGCTGGATTCTTTGGCATCGCTTTCACCCTTCAGGTGGCGGATGGGATTCTTTTCAATCAGGTCTTTTTTCAGCATGGCGGTATCCTATGTTTGTCGTAACGACTTGGTTATTTAGACTGAAGTCTATTCACAAAACCTTCAGTCTATCCACCGGAACAGTTACTGTTTTTTGTTTTTCAGGGCCTTGGCGATCAACTCTTCGGCAACGCTCTTGGGTACCTGGCGGTAGGCGGCAAATTCCATGGTAAACTCTGCTTTGCCCTGGGTCAAGGAGCGAAGATCGGTTGAATAGCCAAACATCTCGGAAAGCGGAACCTCGGCCTCGATGACCGTGTATGCGTCTTCTTCATTGGTGCCGATGATGATGCCGCGCCGCTGGTTCAGGCTGCCCATGATCGAGCCCTGGAATTCGGAGGGGCCTTCCGCCGCGACCTTCATGATGGGCTCCATGATCATCGGCTTGGCCTTGCCGTATGCCTCTTTGAACCCGCCGATGGCAGCGAGCTGGAAGGCGATATCCGAAGAATCCACGGCATGGGAAGCGCCGTCCGTGATGGTGCAGCGCACCCCGGTGACATGGGCGCCGACGAGCGCCCCTTTGTCCAAGCACTTCTGGAAACCCTTGTCGCAGGAGGGGATATACTCGCGGGGCACCGAGCCGCCGACAATCTTGTCGACAAATTCATATTCACCCTCTTCCATGGGCTCGATGAAGCCGGCAACCCGGCCGAACTGGCCGGAGCCGCCGGTCTGCTTCTTGTGGGTATAGTTGAACTCGGCCTTCTGGGTGATGGTCTCGCGGTAGGCAACCTGGGGCGCGCCCACGGTTACCTCGGCCTTGTATTCGCGCTTCATCCGCTCGACGTATACGTCAAGATGGAGCTCGCCCATGCCGGAGATGATGGTTTCCATGGTCTCCGGGTCAACAAAGGTCTTGAAGGTCGGGTCTTCCTTGGTAAAGCGGTTCAGGGCCTTGGACATGTTGTCTTGGGCCTTGTTGTCCACCGGGGTGATGGACAGAGAGATAACCGGGGCCGGGACATGCATGGAGGTCATGGAGAAGTTGTAATCCGAGCCGCTGGTGAAGGTGTCGCCGGAGGCGCAATCAATACCGAACAGGGCCACGATGTCGCCGGAACCGGCTTCGTCGATCTCCTCCATATCGTCGGAATGCATCCGTACCAGACGGCCAACCTTGGCCTTCTTGCCGGTGCGGACGTTGACGATGGAATCGCCCTTCTTCAGGGTGCCCTGGTAGGTGCGGACATAGGTCAGCTGCCCGTAGCGGCCATCCTCAAGTTTGAAGGCCAGGGCCAGCAAGGGGTCGCTCGAATTGTTGCTCACCTTGACCTCGGCCTCGTCATGATCCAGATCCAGGGCGAAGTTATCAACATCGGGTGGGCAGGGCAGGTAGGATACTACCGCGTCGAGCAGGAGCTGTACCCCTTTGTTCTTGTAGGCGGTGCCCATCATGACCGGGGTGAACTCCATGGACAGCGTGCCCGTGCGGATTGCAGCCATGATCATTTCTTCGGTGGGCGTGCCTTCCAGCACGGCCTCCATCAATTCGTCGGAGAACATGGAAACCGCGTCCAGCATCTCTTCCCGCTTGATGTCGCATTCTTCTTTGTACTGGGTCGGGATTTCCTCTTCGCGGATCTTGTCGCCGTTTTCTCCGTCAAAATAGATGGCTTTCATCCGGACCAGATCGATAAGCCCCTGCATGTCGCCCTCAAGGCCCATGGGCACCTGGATGGGCACCGCGTTCAAGGCCAGCTTGTCGCGCAGCTGCTTGATGACCCGGTCCGGATTGGCGCCGGTGCGGTCGCATTTATTGATAAAGGCCACACGGGGAACCCGGTAACGGGTCATCTGCCGGTTAACCGTGATGGACTGAGACTGAACCCCGCCAACGGAACAAAGGATCAGCACCGCGCCGTCGAGTACGCGCAGGGCCCGCTCAACCTCGATGGTGAAATCCACATGGCCGGGGGTGTCGATGATGTTGATGGCATGGTCCTTCCAGTCGCAATAGGTGGCGGCGGAACAGATGGTGATGCCCCGCTCCCGCTCCAGCTCCATGGAGTCCATTTTGGCGCCGACGCCGTCCTTGCCGCGTACTTCATGGATGGCATGAATACGCTGGGTATAAAAAAGGATGCGCTCGGTCAGGGTGGTTTTTCCCGAGTCGATATGGGCGCTGATTCCAATATTGCGGACCTTCGTAATGTCTCTCATGGCAAATCTTCCACTCCATTCGTGCGTGTGTGCGGTTACGCCTGGCGCCGGTCAAGGCACCATACCTTGGCAAACCGGCATTAAAAAAACGGCCCTGATTCGGGGCCGTATGGGCAGTCTTTTTAAGAACCGGCACTTTTACCCTTAAGCCCTGTTGCTGTCAAGGGAAAAATTCGGCGCATTCGCACGCAGTTACTTGCGGCGACAAGGGGTAAAGTTTGGGGCGATGGGGCCAGGGGAAGGGTAAGCGTCAGTCCGGGCAATAAGGCCGCCATCGTTGGTGTAAGTCCCCACGGAAGATTGCTTTTCGGTCACAGGTGACCCCGTCTGGTGAAACCGCCAAGTGAATCTGGTGATTTCACCAGATTCACTTGGCGGCTCTCTGTGCAGCGTTGAGTATCTGGCTGTTTTTGTGTTTGTTTTTTTTCTGTAATACATGGCATCGTTCTTGCTATCCATCTTGTGGAGATCAGCATGCGGAGGTGGGCCATCGAATGATGGAGCACCTGAAAACGTGCAACCTTAAAGGGATGGAGGAGAAAATGGGGAATTGGGAATGGCCGCCGGGGATTGTCGGTAGAGTTGGAGCCACAACTGTGGGATTAAAATGCCACGTTTGTTTCAGGACGTCAGGCCGCAACGCGTCCCGTTGGACGCAGAAGGAGGAGAAAAATGCGTAAAAATATTTTAATGTTTTCCCTGATAGCAGGGATGGTCGCCCTGTCCGGCGCGGGGATGTCCGTTAGTAGCGCCAAGGCTGCCGCAACAAGCGGCACCGGGACAGAGTCCTGTAAGGACTGCCATGCAGACCAAGTCGCCAGTTTTATGAAATCGCGCCATTCCAAGGGAGCCATCACCGGTCCCAACGGCACCGGCGTCTGCCTCACCTGTCATGGTCCCAATCTAACTGCCCACATGGCAGCGGGCGGCGGCAAGGGGACCGGTGCCTTTACCTTCGACAAGAAGGCTGATCCCGAAGCACGGGCCGAAAAATGTCTCATCTGTCATACCGATTCCAAGCATCTGGCTCTCTGGGAGTCGAGCAAGCATAAGTCCGCTGGGCTTTCCTGTGACAGCTGCCATTCCGGCCACTCCAGTCTGGCCAAGAATTTAAAAATGCCCCAGGTGGAGCTTTGCTTCTCCTGCCACAAAGATGTCAAGGCTGAAGCCGGCAGACAATCACACCACCCCATCAAGGAAGGCAAGGTCTCCTGTAGCGATTGCCATGATCCGCATGGATCGTTCAACGCCAAGAGTCTGAAGGCTGATTCCGTCAACGAGCTCTGCTACAAGTGTCACGCCGAAAAACGTGGGCCCTTCATGAATGAGCATCCCCCGGTTGCGCAAGACTGCCTGATTTGCCATACCTCCCATGGTAGCAACCACAACAAATTGTTGAATGAAAGGACTCCGAACCTCTGTCAGACCTGCCACGTGGGAACAAGTGGCCATTACGGCACCCCCTTTACTCTGGCAAGAGGCTTCACCCCCAACACCCCGACGACTGTAGGGACGAACTATTCGAGCGGAAGGGCAGTTGCACGGTCTTGCTTGAACTGCCACGCTGCTATTCATGGCAGTAACGGGCCTGGCGTATACGGTCAACGATTTGCTAAATAGGGAGAAAACGATGAAAAAATATAATTATATACCAGCAATATTACTGTTGCCTATTCTGTGTGCCCCTGGAGTCCAGGCGGCGGACAGCGAGGTTACTGGTTTTGTCATGCCGTCGGCTAAAAGTGTACACGTCACCGGCAACAAGGCGAAATTCGGCGAATACGGCGATCCGGACAGCAGCATTAGCGGCGGGGTCGAAGTAAAATCCGAGGGCGATACAGGGTACATGAATTTCAGTGCTGACGAAATTGGCCAGGACACCCAGAATTACAAAGCCGAGGCCGGTCAGTACGGCAAGTTTAAACTGGATGCCTTCTACAACGAAATTCAGCATAATAATACCTTTGACGCAAAAACCTTCTATTCCGGCGCAGGTACGAATCAGCTTACCAGCCCCCTGAGTAACGTTCGTGCTTCTGGTGCTGGGACTACCCCGCCACCGAATCCCGCGACCTGGAACCTCTTTGACTATGAAGTTTCCCGGAATCAATACGGTGCTGGCATCAGATTGGACATGCTGAAGCCTTTCTTTGCCAATCTCTCCGTGTCACAGGAAGATAGGAAGGGTATCAGGCCGATCGGCACAGGAAATTCCAATCTTGCGGCCGAACTCCCTGAGCCGGTGGACTTCAAAACCGACATCCTGCAGACCGAGGTGGGTTACGGTAAGGATCCCTACTTTGTCTCGCTGGGATATACGCACAGCAATTTTAAAAATGCCTACGATGCTCTGTATTTCAATAATATCTATGCAGTAGCTGGCGCGAATACAAATGAATTTGTGACCTTGCCCCCTGACAACAGCTATGACAAGTTCGATCTTAAGGGTCGGGTCAAAATGCCGCTGAAAAGCACATTGGCGCTCGGTTATAGTAAGGCAAAGGCAGAGTCTGACGCGAACCTGTTTAGCTCCTATAACTATAGCGGCACGGCTAACGCTGTTACTCTGAGCGATAGTGTTTTCAATGGGCGAGTAGATACGACAAATTATTCCGCCGTGCTTACTTCAAACCCGTTGGATTTTCTTGACGGGAAGTTCTTCTATAAAAATTATGCAACGAAGAACAAATCTGATGAGATCACAAGCACAATTGGCGCCACCACTATTACTAACGCACTCTTCGACTACACCAAGAAAACCTACGGCGTTGAGGCTGGCTTGAAATTGCCGGGACATATCACCCTGACTCCTTCCTATAGTAATGTGGAAACGGTGCTGCCCGACAATGTTACAACTGATGACAATATTTTTGGTATCAATGCCAAATGGAAGGGGAATGACTTTTTGGCTGGCAACATCGGTTACGAAAGAATGAATCGTAATGACCATGTCGACAGCGAGAATACCGGTGGTGCGGCTATTTACGACACCTATACGCGTGCGTTTGACGTTGCGGCGCAGAGAAGGAATATCTACAAGCTCGGTCTTGATGTCTTCCCGACCGACATGCTGAACTTGGGCTTTACCTTGAAGCACAAGAATATCGACTACAACGAGACCGCCATCGGCCTTACTGGCCAACGGGGCAATACCTACGGTGCGAGTGCCACTTTCACGCCGAACGACACGGTATCGGTCAACGCCTATGTTGATTATGAAATTAATAAACTGGAACAGCTCCACAGGTATGGTGCCACAACTGTTGCCAATGCGAGTCCTGTTGATACCAACGCCGCTGACGCCATATATAACGTGACCACCACCGAGAAGGACAAAAGTCTTGATTGGGGGGTGGGGGTGGATGTGAAGGCTATCCCCAAGATCTTGGCTCTGCGGGCGCAGTTCGACCATACCCGATCGAACGGTCTTGCCGATTTTACGTATGCCAACAACAGCACGGCTAATAATGCAATTCAGAGTGGTTGGGATAATAACTCGATCGATTATGCGAACTGGGATGACTACAAGAAGGATTCCCTGCTGCTGAAAGGCATATACAGCGTTTCGTCTAATCTTGACCTCACCGGCGGCTACGCCTATGAGAAATACAGTTACAACGACGGTCAGTACGATAATTATGCGAATGTGTACTACACTTCCGCTACGACCCCCGGCTACTTGAGCGGCGCGAATGCGAATCCGGATTATACCGCCAACGTGGTATTTCTGACAGCGAAGTACAAATTTTAAGCGGAGGCGTTCTTAACCGGGCAGAGTCCCGATTAAGAACGCTTTTACCTGAAATCCTCCAAGAGGGGGAGGAGCATTGTCTCCTCCCCCTCTTTTTTGGGCATGGTGCGGCATGCAGAGGTGAATTGTATCTTGCAGGGATGTGCGGCTGCTGGTAGTCTTTTCCCCACTCACGGGCAGAAAATAATGGCGTCACATTTTAGCTGGAGAAAATTATGCGGTTGGTTTTTCCCCAAGGCGCAATCCGTATCCTGCTGAGCTGCCTTTTTCTCATATTTTTCGCTGGTTGCAGCGATGAGCAGAGGGCAGCTCCTGCCCAGAACGCATCTCCCCCTCTCCCGGCCTGCAAGATTGTCATCGGCCTCATTCCCGAGATGGATATCTTTGTCCAGAAAAAGCGCTACGAGCCTATTGCTCGCTATCTCTCCCAAAAAACCGGCGCAGTCGTTGAACTCAAAATCCTTTCCCGCTACGGCAATATCCTGAGCAATTTCCAAAGCGAGGGGCTGGACGGGGCCTTTTTCGGCAGCTTTACCGGGGCGCTGGCCATCAAGAAGTTGGGGGTTGAGCCCCTGGCCCGGCCTGAATACGACGGCGGGGTGTCCACCTATTCCGGCCTGATCTTCGCGAGAAAAGACCGTGGGATAAAAACGGCGCGGGATATGAAGGGCAAGGTCTTTGTCTTTGTGGACAAGGCGACCACGGCGGGCTGGCTTCTGCCGCTGTATTTTTTTCGGACCCAGGGAATCAAGGATTACCGGAGCTGGTTCAGGGAGACCTATTTCAGCGGCACCCATGAAGATGCGATTCAGGATGTGCTACACGGCAAGGCAGACCTCGGTGCAGCAAAGGATCATGTTTTTTACAGGCTGGCTAGGGAGAACCCCAGGATCACGGAGGAACTGGAGATTCTTGCCACCTCCCCGAAGGTCCCGGCAAATACCCTGGCTGTTCGACACGATTTGGACCCCGCCCTGAAAAATATCATCAAAAGCAGCCTGCTCTCCATGGACCAGAACGAGGAAGGCCGCCGTGCGTTGGCCCAATTCGGTGCCCAACGTTTTCTTGCAACCGGGGTGGAGGATTACGCCCCGGTTATTGAGTATGCCGAACACATTGGCCTGGACCTGGCAACCTATGATTACGTCAATGATTGAGGCCAGCCTGCCAGTGATTTTGGGCCTCTTTGCAACGCGGATCTCCGCTGTAACGGCTTTGATCCCATGAGAATAAAAGCGATACTCGGCTTCATATTGCTGGTCTTTTTCTTCGCTGTCGGCGGGGTATATATTGCCGATATCAATGCCAAGACCCTCCAAAATCTTGAGAAAATCATCTCGCTGAATCAGATGGAGTTTCTCCGGGACGACCTGCTCAATAACGTCAAGATCATTCAGTCGGACCTCTATCTCACCACCACCCCGCACAGCACAAATATCGAGGCTTTTGTCGAGCACGGCGAGGCGTTGCATCTCGCCGGAGAAAGATGCTTCGGCTGTCACCATGCCGAATCAGTGATGCTACGCCTGAGCAATCTGAGGCAGGGCATTGATGATTATCTGAAAAATGCAAGCCGGGTGTATACGCTCCGGGCAAACCATGAGAGGCGGGACAGGGAAGAAGGGATCGCTTCTGCCTCGGGCTTGGGGCTTCTTGCGGAAATTGACGGTCTGGCGATTCATTCCCCGGACAAGATTTCCCCCAAGATTGCCAAGGCCCGGCAAGAGATTGTCCACATGAAAAATATCCTGCTGGCGCTGGTGACTATCGCGCCTTTGATTTTTTTGATTTTCACCTTTCTTTTTGTCAAACGGTTTTCCTCGTCCTTGTCCGTGCTCATTGGGGCAACGGAAAAAATCAAGGCGGGGGAATTGACCCATACCATTGATGAGCAGCTTCCCGATGAATTCAATGCCTTGGCCGTTGCCTTTAATGAGATGGCTATTTCGCTGAAAAGGCAGTGCGAGGTGGTGGTTGCCGAGCAGAGCCGTTACAAGGTTCTCTTTGAGTCGGCGGACGACGCTATCTTCATTATGGAGGGAGAAGGAGAGGCGGCGGGGAGAATCATCGCGGCCAATCAGGCGGCGGCGATCATGCACGGCTATACGGTTGACGAACTGCGCGCCATGTATATCCAGGAGTTGGACACGGTTGAAAACG
This sequence comes from Deltaproteobacteria bacterium, assembly GCA_026388735.1. Classification (GTDB taxonomy): domain Bacteria; phylum Desulfobacterota; class Desulfobulbia; order Desulfobulbales; family Desulfurivibrionaceae; genus Thiovibrio. Next base: position 7,798 of record JAPLJG010000113.1, on the reverse strand, counting down.
CGGCGCAAGCTCCGGCTCGGATTCGAGAGATATTGGCAGGGAAACGGATCGAGGTGCATATGGAGCACCGGAGGAAAGACGGCACGGTTTTTCCTGTGGAGGTCCGGGCCGGGCTGCTTGAGATTGAAGGGCGCAAATATATTTTGGCCTTTGACCGGGATGTAACGGTGCGGAATCAGACCGAGTCGGCATTGCAGCGTTCCCGGCAACTGGCCATGGTCGGCCAGATGGCTGCCGGTCTGGCCCATGAGATCAAAAATCCTCTAGCCGGGATCAAGGTCTCCATGGAAGTCATGATGAACGAGCTGGTGCTTTCCCCGGAAGACAAGGCGATTTTTGCCCGGACTGTCGGGGAGGTGCAGAGGATCGAGTCCTTGCTGAAAAATCTGCTCAACTACGCCAGGACGCCCAGGCCGGTTTTTTCCCGGATCGACCTGAACCAGCAGCTTGAAAATGCGATGAAAAACGCGGTCTTGCTGCTCAAATCCCCGGAATACGCGACGACCAATCGGAAGGGGCTGGAATTCGTCCGCAATCTTGATCCGGCGCTGCCCATGATCATGGCGGACCCTTCCCAGATGCAACAGGTTATCCTGAATCTGCTGCTCAATGCCTTGGAGGTAACCCCCGAAGGCGGGATAGTCACGGTGGGTACCAGACCGGGCCGGGCAGGAACCGTGGAGGTGGTGATTGCCGACACGGGGAAAGGCTTGAGCGAAGAGGCCTGCCTCAAGGTCTTTCAGCCGTTTTATACCACCAAGCCCAAGGGGAGCGGGCTTGGCTTGGCGATAACCAGGCGTCTTGTGGAGCAACACCACGGCGAGATCGAGGTTGCCAGTGTTTTAGGCCATGGCGCGGCCTTTACCATCACCCTGCCGGTTGAACAAATAAGCGAGGATGAAAACCCATGATAAAGATCCGGGGAAGAATTTTTGCCGTGGATGATGACGAGCTTATCGTAACCATGCTTGCCAGGGCCTTGAAGAGCGAGGGGTATGAGGTGAATTTCCAAACCACCCCGCAGGATGTTGTCGCCAATATCATTGCTTGGCAGCCCGACATTGTTTTTTTGGATGTCGATCTTGCCGAGGAAATGACTGGTTTCGATATCCTTACCGCCCTCAAGAAGGAAGGGCTTGACGCGGAGGTGGTCATGCTGACCGCCGATGACTCTGCGGAATCCGCCATCCGGGCCATGAAGCTCGGGGCGGTTGAATACTTCACCAAGCCGTTCAATCTCGATGAGATAAAAATCATCACCGGCAATATCATCGAAAACATCCGGCGTAAGGCGGAGATTGACTACCACCGGAAAAGCGCCTGCCCCTATTTTGAACACGGCTTGGTCGGCGAATCTCCCTCCATGATGGAAATCCTTAAGAAAGCGGAGAAGCTGGTGCAGGCTAGGGCCGAGACCATTCTCATCACTGGGGAGTCAGGAAGCGGCAAGGAGGTTCTGGCCCGGCATATCCATTGTCGGCGGCAGAAGGCGGAAGGTGCAGGGCAAGGGCCTTTCTTTGCCGTCAATTGCACGGCCTTGCCGGAACATCTTATTGAAAGCGAGCTGTTCGGGCATGTGAAAGGCGCCTTTACCGATGCCCGCTCGGACAAAAAAGGTGTTTTCGAGCTGGCTGGGGATGGCACCCTGCTGCTGGATGAAATTGGCGATATGCGCCTGGATCTTCAGGCAAAACTCCTGCGGGTCATCGAGGAGAGAACGGTCCGGCGGTTGGGGGGCAGTGTGGATCTGCCCGTGGAGGCCACGGTGATCGTGACCACCAACAAGGATCTCAAGGCTGCTGCGGAACAGGGGGATTTCCGGAAGGATCTGTTCTTCCGGCTGAGCACTTTTGCCACGGAGCTGCCGCCTTTGAGGGAACGCGGGGATGATATCCTGCTCCTTGCCCACCATTTTCTGCTCTATTTTTCCAGTAAATATCTTAAGAAGGGTATCAAGGGTTTTTCCCCTGAGGCGGAAAAGGCCATGCTCTTCTATGGTTGGCCTGGGAATGTGCGGGAGTTGCGCAACATCATCGAGCGCTGCGTGGTGCTTGAGGAGATGGAAACCATCACCAGGGAGCATCTTCTCCCGAATCTGGCCGGTTGGGCAGACAGTGGGCCGTTGGCTTCCGCACGGATCATTTTGCCCGAAGAGGGGCTTTTTCTGGAGGAGCTGGAAAAGGATCTTATCCGGCAGGCCCTGGAACGGACAGGCGCCAACCAGACCAAGGCTGCCAAGCTGTTGGGTATTTCCTATGACACCCTGCGGTATCAGATGAAAAAGTTTGAACTGGTTTGAGCGATTAGAGCCTTCGGTTAGAGAAATTCCTCGAAATAGTCCAGGTCCTTGTGAAAGGTTTCTTCCAGCCCGGCCAGGGCGAGGAAGGCGGCAACCAGGCATACCGCTCCGACCGCCAGCGCGCTGGCCTCCAGGCCGAGATAATTTCGGCCAAACTGGAAAGCAATGGTGATGGGCACGACCATGCCCCGGACAAAGTTGGGCACGGTCGTAGCCACCGTGGCCCGCAGGTTGGTGCCGAACTGCTCCGCCGCAACGGTGACGAAGATGGCCCAGTAGCCCCCGGCAAAGCCAAGGAGGCAGCAGACCCCGTAGAAAAAGGCCGGGCTTTGCCCGCCCTGGAGAAAATAAAGGCCGATGCCCGCCACGGTCAGCAGCATGGAGAGGCCGATGGCCTTTTTTCGGCTCTTGAGGAGCTGGCTTAAAAAACCGCTGGAAAAATCCCCAAAGATCAAGCCCAGATAGCAGAACATCACGGCATTTCCGGCCGAGACCGCTCCGCTGATGCCCAGCGATAGGGCAAACTCTGGCGAAAAGGTGATCAGGACCCCGACCACGAACCAGATGGGGATGCCGATCACAATGGAGTTGAGGTAGCGTCGGAATCGCTGCCAATCGGTGAACAGGGCCAGGAAGTTCCCCCGGCGCACCCCGGTCCGGTCATCCATGGCCTTAAACATACCCGACTCCGCCACCCTGATCCGGGTGACGAGCAGCAACAACCCCAGCACCCCGCCGATAACAAAGGCCGTGCGCCAATCAAAGGTGCTGGCCACCAGATTGGCCAGGATGGCCCCGGAGACACCCACTGAGGCGACCAGCATAGTGCCGTATCCTCGGATGCTTTTGTGCAGGATCTCAGAGACCAGGGTGATGCCTGCGCCCAACTCCCCGGCCAGGCCGATGCCGGCGATGAACCGAAGCGCTGCATAGGCTGGCAGTGAGGTGGCCAGACTATTGGCCAGGTTGGCAAGGGAGTAGATAAAGATCGAGACGAACATGATCGTCAGCCGCCCCTTGCGATCCCCGAGGATGCCCCAGAGAATCCCGCCGACCAGCATCCCTGCCATCTGCATGTTGAGAAGAAACACGCCGTTGCTGATCAGCTCCTGGCCGGAAAACCCCAGGGCCTTGAGGCTCGGCACCCTGACGATGCTGAAGAGCACCAGGTCGTAGATGTCCACGAAATAGCCCAGGGCGGCGACAATGACCGGCAGGCTGAAGATTTGGCGGGAGTTGGGTGTCATGGAGGAGATCGCGTGGCCGTAGGTTAGAGAAAAAATTTCCAGTGGAAGGTATACCCGGCGGCCTGGGCCGCGCCTTCCATCGCCTTCCGCACCGCGCTAAAATCAAAGGTGTAGGTGTATTCCTTGCCGAAGAGGCGGGACTGCTCTTCGATGCTCTCCTCCCGCGCTCCCAGGCCCGTCTTGTAAGTCTCTTGTTTGAAGCCGAATCCAGGGCTCATCTCGGTATCCCCCCTCCGCCCGACAGACCAAACTTTCCTTGAGGAATTCCGTAAAGAGCACGTCCTTGTTTTCCTCCACGATGCGGAGCCGGGCGCGGCGGAGATTTTTTCCCGTGCGGCAATTTTGCCGACCGGTTGTATTTACCGGTTCGCGAGCACATCGCCTTTGAAGGGTGCAGTAATGACGCCTTCCCCCCAGCCAGTGCCGGTGAGCCTGCCCGGCATGGTGTTCGAGCCGGTAGCCGTAAAGAGGATGAATTTCGTGGAACTACGATCCCCGATGCCGAAAAAAATCTCATTGCCAGGTTTGAAATAATCCGGGGCCTGGTTGCTGAAGACCGGGAACTCGCCCATGCCCTCCAGCTTCAATTTGCCCGTGTATGAGGGTTTATCGCGACCATCTCCACCCGTTTTCACCAGGGTCAGGAAGCCGGTGCCACCGCTGCTGAAATGCAGCGACCAGAAACCGGTCAGATCTTGTACCGCCCCTTCGGCCCGCGCTTGTCCCTGCATGAAAAGCAAGCCGACCAGCATTATCCCCACAAATACCGTCAATCTTTTCATCCTTCAGCCTCCAAAATCCTGTATTTTCCCGATGCCGGGCAATAGCCACGTTGTGGTGCAACGCCTCACCGGCGCGCGGACCGCAGACTCTTCTGTGGCAACCAAATACGAAATAATAGCATGGGTTACTGGCGCTGTCCATGACTCTTCAAGGCGGAGGTAACGCTGTACCAAAAGAAAAAGCCTTGCAGGGAAAACTCCTTGCAAGCCTAGAGGGACCAGGACACAAATTATAATTTCAACAATTTGATATAACTATTTTAAATATAAAATGCTTTTTAGTCAGCCCCCCCCCAAATTAGCCGCGACCCAAGGCCCTGTTCCCTGACGCAGTCCGAGATGGTTTTTTTTCATCCAGCACTTTCCGCACCTTCAGTCCGAGCTCTTGCACCGAAGCGGGTTTCATCAGGTACGCCCGGATACCCATGGCCTGGGCCTGCTCTTTGTTGAGCAACTCGCTGAAACCGGTGCAGAGAATAATCGGCAGGTCCGCACGGATGGCCAGGGCTTTTTGGGCCAGATCAAAGCCAGTCAGGATCGGCATGGTCATGTCCGTAATAAGGAGATCAAAAGCTTCTGGATCTTGTTCGATCAGGGCTAAGGCTTCCGGGCTGCTGTAGGAAAAGGTCGCCTGATAGCCAAGACTCTCCAGGATGAGCTGCAGCATCTTGGCAATCATCTCCTCATCGTCCACCACCAGCACCCGTTCCGTGCCGGTGGGGATTGTCTCGCTGCTGGCAGCCTCAGCCAAGGAAGGCGCTTCTTCTCCTATCCTGGGCAGATAGACAGAAAAGCGCGTACCCTTGCCCGGCTCGCTGTACACCGTAATATGCCCCTGGTAGCTTTTGACAATGCCGTGGACCACGGAAAGACCCAGGCCGGTGCCTTCGCCCTGAGCCTTGGTGGTAAAGTAGGGCTCAAAAATATGGGGAATAGTTTTTTGATCCATGCCGCAACCGGTGTCGCTGACCTCGATCACCAGATAGTTTCCTGGGGCGAGTTCGGAGCTGGGTCCCTGGCGGTTATCCTCAATGGTGGTTTTGGCCAGGCGCACTCCCAACACCCCGCCAGTCTTTCGCATGGCATGGTAGGCGTTGGTGCAGAGATTCATGATGATCTGGTGAATCTGGGTTGGATCGGCCAGGATAGCGCCACAATCCGAGGGGGTTTCCTCGCGGATTTCAATGGTGGAGGGGAGGGAGGCCCGGAGAAGTTTGAGCGCCTCCTGCACCACCAGCTGCGGTTGAAAAGGCTTGATTTCTTGCGGAGCCAGGCGGCTGAAGGAGAGAATCTGTCGCACCAAATCCTTGGCCCGCCCGGCGGCTTTGTTGACTTGCTGTAGGTCGGTAGCCAGAGGATCATTGGGGGAAATCCTGGTCAGGGCCAGCTCGGAATAACCGAGAATAGGGGCCAGGATGTTGTTGAAGTCGTGGGCAATGCCTCCGGCCAAGGTGCCCATGGCCTCCATCTTCTGAGCCTGTCTGAGTTGCTCCTCCAATTTTTTCTGCACCGTGATATCGCGGACACTTTCAATCCCGGCGATAATATTTCCATCTGCGTCTTTCATGGGGCTGGAGGTGACTTCCAGATGTATGACCCCATTTTTACCGGGGGCAGTGGTCTCGCGGCGATGAACCTCGCCATCTGCAAAGGATTGAGCGAGGAGGCAGCCATCACAAATTGTTTCGCGCTGTTGATACGCCTGATAGCAGTATTCCCCCGTATGCACCCCCTGTCTGTCAATATGGGCCTTGTTTTGATACAGAATCTTGAAATTGGTATCCTGAACGGTGATCCCGTCTTGCAGGGTGGCGAGTAACGATTCAAGTTTGTTTTTTTCCTCAAGGAGCGCTCGGGCCTGAGCCTTGCGTTCGCTGATGTCGCGGACAATCGAAACAACAAAATTCTTTTCATTGCGAGGGACAAAGCTGGCATTTACCTCAACAGGGATGAGGCTGCCATCCTTGCGGATCTGTTCCGCTTCAAAGAGCTGGCTTTGTTTTCGGAGGTTGGCCACCTGATTGTGCCAACTGGGCATGTCAATGGCACGCCTTGAAATGTCGACGACCCCGAGGGTCAAGAGTTCCGCAGTGCTGTATCCCAGGTTGGAGCATGCCTTGTTGTTGACGAAGAGGAAGGCGCTGGTATCGGCATCAATAACGAAGATGGCGTCATTGCTTTGGTTGATAAGGGTTTGCAATAGGGAGAACTCTTCCTTGGCAAGATAGGTCTCCGTAATGTCCATGATCAGGGACTGTTTGGAGATGGTGCCGTCGGCATTATGGATGGGGGTGTTGATGATATCGTACCAGCGTTCATCCTTGGGGCTTTTTAATTGCCAGCGGATGGTTTTTTGCTCGCGGAATAATATCTCATTGTTGCACCAGGGACAGACCTCATCGCAACCGTGCAGGATTTTGTAACAGTATTCCCCGGTGGCATCATAGCCGGTACGCTCCCGAAGTTTGTCGTCCATGTACTGGATGCGATAATCCTGGGAACAGATGTAAATGAAACCGTTGAAGGCTTGGATCAGAGCATCAAGGTCCGGCGAACGCTGCAAGGAACTGGCCGGTTTGGTCGGGTCAGGAGGAGGCATCTGTCATTCTCGATCGATTTTATTATAAAGATCTGGATAGAGTCTCTTTCTCTTTTTTCTGGGAAAGGATTTCATCCTGCAAGGCAGAAAGCTGTTTTTCGAGGTTTTCACATCCGTTCTTTTTCATGATATCGCCGTGCGCAGGTTGCAAAGGAAATCGTCCCATGATTACGTCCGTAAACTGCTGTAACTACAGTTTGGTGTGCAGCCACCGCTTCGCTTTGATACAAGAACGATTTTGAGGCGCTAATCAACCGAAGGAGTAGAAGCGATGAGAGGATAATATGATGTTAGCGTTGGCAAGGATTTATTGCCAGAATTATTGAGTGGTCGGGATGGATTGGTAAAGCTGGTGGAGCGGTGCTCAACCAGCTTTGTGCGTTTGCTAAAGTTTGAAAAGGCGCTGAAAATCCCGTTGGGAGCGGTATTTATCCACAAAAACCAGAGAGCGACCAGAAAGAAAAAAAAGGGTGTGCAGCTGAAAAGCTGCAAACCCCTTGATTGTACTGTGGTGCCGGGACCAGGATTCGAACCAGGGACACTCGGATTTTCAGTCCGATGCTCTACCGACTGAGCTATCCCGGCAAAAAAGTAGCTATCATATATTGAAATCTGGCCTGCTTGTCAACCTATTTCACGAGGACACGGCCATAACCACCCGTGTAGCGGCCAGATGATCGTGCCAGGCGCATTTTTCCCGGTCGATGATGCTCCAGAAAAGTCCGAGCCCCAAAGGCAGGATCGACAGGGCAAAGCCGATAAGGCGCAAAAAGGCGAGGCCCGGGGTCACCTCGCCGCCGTCAACTCGCACCACTCTAAGGCCCATGAACATCTTGCCCAGGGTCTGCCCCTGCCAGCCATGCAGCGCCAG
>JAPLJG010000029.1 GCA_026388735.1 Deltaproteobacteria bacterium | reverse complement strand
GGGCGAGCACGGCTGTCAGGGTCCAGATGATCCGATGAGGTTTCACGGGCGGAATCTGGGGGGAAGGATGATCACCGCTGGGGTCGAGCCGGGCAGTGCTGTTGATGGGGCGGTCGATTTCATGAAATTCTTGTACCGTGCCTTGCCAGGTTCGTCAAGCAGCAGAAGGAGATTTATGGAAAAAGGCTCTTTTTGTCGGGGCAACGTAATTTCCTGCGGAAAAAAGTGTGGTTTAATGATAGGTTGGTGGCTTATTTATTTTTGCTGCGACTTGTGCATACACACTTTTAGGATAAGACCATGGGAACGACAGTCCGCCAGTTGTACCGCGCCATTGATGGCATTCGTGAATACTGTTTCAATATCGAAAGCACCACCCCCCTGACCGGAGCCGAGCTGGACAGGTTGCGGCTGGTGTTGGCGGATGGTTTCTTGGCCGAAACCGTCGCCGATACCCCCAATCTTGGTGGCGACAGGGTGGTGGAGCTGGGGCCTCGGCTCAATTTTGCCACCGCCTGGTCGTCGAACCTGGTCTCCATCTGCCGGGCCATCGGCCTTGACGCCGTGACCAGGGTGGAGCGCTCCCGCCGTTTTTCGGTGCCTGCGGGCGACGATCTTGCGGCCTTTGTCGCGGTCAACCACGACCGGATGACCGAGTGCCTCTACCCCGCGCCGCTCACCACCTTTGAAACCGGGGTGACCCCGGAGCCGGTGTATGCAATCGACCTCATCGGCCAAGGACCGGACGGCCTGCTGGCCATTCCCGGCATCTCCATGGACGAATGGGACCGCAATTTTTATTACGACTACTTTGTCACCAAGCATAAACGCAACCCCACCATCGTCGAGATCATGGATCTCAACAACGCCAACTCCGAACATTCCCGGCACGGGTTTTTCCGGGGTAGGCAGATCATCGACGGCGTTGAGCAGAAGGCAAACCTGTTCCAACTGGTCACCGACACCCTCACCGCCCATCCCAAAGGCAGCGTCATCGCCTTTAAAGACAACTCCAGCGCCGTGGAGGGGCATAAGCTCACCACTCTCATCCCGGAGGAACCAGGCGCGCCGTCGCGGCTCTCCGCCCAGGAGGTAGTCTACCATGTGCTCCTCACCGCCGAGACCCATAACTTTCCCACCGGGGTTGCCCCCTTTCCAGGAGCCGAGACCGGTACCGGCGGCCGGATTCGCGACGTGCAGGGCACCGGCAAGGGCGGCTTTGTCATGGCCGGAACTGCGGGCTACTGCGTGGCCAATCTCCACATCCCCGGCTACGACCTGCCTTGGGAAAATCACTATCCCTGCCCGGACAACCTTGCCAGCGCCCTGACCATCGAGATCGAGGCCAGCAACGGCGCCTCGGATTACGGCAACAAGTTCGGCGAGCCCCTGGTTCTGGGCTTCACCCGCTCCTTTGACCTGCGCCTGGATAACGGCGAGCGCTGGGGCTTTCTCAAGCCCATCATGTTCACAGCCGGTGTCGGCCAGATCGACGCCCGCCACACCGCCAAGGCCAAGGAGGAAAAGGGCATGCTCATCGTCCAGGTGGGCGGCCCGGCCTATCGGGTTGGGTTTGGCGGCGGGGCCGCCTCCAGCATGCTCCAGGGCGAGAATGTCAGTGAGCTTGATTTTGACGCAGTCCAGCGCGGCGACGCCGAGATGGAGCAGAAGATGAACCGGGTGATCCGGGCCTGCAACGAGATGGGCGACAAGACCCTCATCGACGTGATCCACGACCAGGGCGCGGGCGGCCCGGCCAATGTCTTGAAGGAGCTGGTGGAAAAATCCGGCGGTCGCATCGAGATCCGCAATATCCGGGTGGGCGACCCCACCATGAGCGTGCTGGAGATTTACGTGGCCGAGTATCAGGAGCGCAACGGCTTTTTGATCCGGCCCGAGAATATCGCCAGATTCCAGGCCATCTGCGAGCGGGAAAAGGTGGCCTGCGAGGTGCTGGGCGAGGTGACTGGTGATCTGCGTTTCGTGGTGCACGACGCCCAGGATGGCTCTACGCCGGTGGATATAGAATTGAACGAGCTGCTGGGCAACGTCCCGATCAAAACTTTTACGGATAACCGGCGCGAGCCTGGGTTAAAGCCATTGGTGGTGGAAAATCTCAGCGTAAAGGATGCCCTGCACAATGTTCTGCGCCTGGTTTCCGTGGGCTCCAAACGTTTCCTCACCAACAAGGTGGATCGGGCCGTAACCGGCCTGATCGTGCGGCAGCAATGCTGTGGGCCTTTGCAGTTGCCGGTGAGCGACGTGGCTGTCCTGGCCCAGAGTCATTTTGCCCGCTCCGGGGTGGCCACGGCCATCGGCGAGCAACCCATCAAGATGCTGGTCAATCCCGCGGCCGGGGCGCGGATGGCGGTGGGCGAGGCCCTGACCAATCTGGTTTGGGCCAAGGTGGTAGAGCTTGAGCAGGTCAAATGCTCGGCCAACTGGATGTGGGCTCCCAAGCTCGAAGGCGAGGGCGCGGCCATGTACGACGCGGCCCTGGCCATGCGCGAGGCCATGATCGGGGTGGGTATTGCCGTGGACGGCGGCAAGGACAGCCTCTCCATGGCCACCAAGGTGGGCAAGGAAACAGTCAAGTCGCCCAGGGAGCTGGTGATCTCGGTCTACGGTGCCGTGGCGGATATCTCCAAGGTGGTGAGCCCGGACATCAAGCAGCCCGGCAGCAGTTTGCTTCTGGTCGACCTGGGCAGCGGCAAGAACCGGCTCGGCGGCACGGCCCTGGCCCAGACCCTGGGCCAACTCGGCAACGAGTCGCCGGATATGGACAACCCGACCCAGGTCAAACAGGCCTTTTGTGCGGTGCAGGAGCTGATTGACAAGGGAGTGATTGCTGCGGGCCATGATCGTAGCGACGGGGGGCTGATCACCACCGTGCTGGAGATGGCATTCAGTGGTAACTGTGGCCTTGATCTGGCCATGACCGGCACGGCTACCGCCATCGAAGCCCTTTTCAGCGAAGAGTTGGGCCTTGTGTTGGAATGCGTGGCCGGACAGGAAGAGACGGTGCGGCAGGTTCTTGCCGCCCACGGGGTGCCCGTTGTCCTTCTCGGTAAAACCACACCGGCAAAGGAGATTCGGATCAGCTATAACGGGGCAATGGTCCTTGCCGAAGACATGCGGCTTTTGCGCCAATGGTGGGAGGAAACCAGCTACCAGTTGGAGCGGCTCCAGATCAAGCCTGCCTGCGCTGAGGCGGAAAAGAAAAATATCTACGACCGCCAGGGACCGACCTACCGCTTAAGCTTCACCCCGGAAAAGACCGCCGCCGAAGTGCTGGCGAAAACCAACAAGCCCAAGGTCGCCATCCTCCGCGACGAGGGCTCCAACTCCGACCGGGAGATGAGTTCGGCCTTTTACGCCGCCGGTTTCGAGCCCTGGGACGTGACCATGACCGACCTTTTGGACGGGCGCATTACCCTGGACGGCTTCCGGGGCCTGGCCGCGGTGGGCGGCTTCTCCTACGCCGACGTGCCCGAGTCCGCCAAGGGCTGGGCCGCTACCATTCTGTTCAACGACCGGCTCAAGGCCATGTTCCAGGCCTTTTACGACCGGCCCGACACCTTTACCCTGGGCATCTGCAACGGCTGCCAGCTCTTCGGTCTGCTGGGCCTGGTGCCCTGGCAGGGGCGGCTCCCGGCGGAGCAACAGCCCCGCTTCATCCACAATCTCTCAGGCCGTTTTGAGTCGCGTTGGGTCACGGTCAAGGTGCTCAAAAGCCCGGCCATGATGCTCAAAGGCATGGAAGATCTGACCTTCGGCATCCATGTGGACCACGGCGAAGGTTTCCTCCATTTCCCCGACCCGGCCATCAAGGCAGAGGTGCTGGCCGGCAACCTCGCCACCCTGGCCTTTGTGGACGACGCGGGCCAGCCCACCGAGGCCTATCCCTTCAACCCCAACGGCTCGCCCGGCGGTCTTACCGGCCTTTGCTCGCCCGATGGCCGCCACTTGGCCATGATGCCCCATCCGGAACGGGCCTTTTTGCCTTGGCAATGCCACTGGCTGCCAGAGGAGATGAAGCAGCTGCCTGTATCGCCCTGGCTGAGAATGTTTCAGAACGCCTATGATTGGTGTATGAAATAGCAGAGAATGACGATTTGTTCGCATGTGTATCAGGTGTTTGTTGCGCGGCTTTGATTGTAGAAAAATATAAAAGTGTTATATTAAATAGATATGCGATTGAGGGCGCTTGCAGCTTGAGAGGGCAAGCGATTCCCCTATAATCATTTGTTAGTGAGACCAGGTTATGATGAAACGAGTGGGAATTTTGGCGTTTTGTGTGATTTCCAGTATCTCTACCTCGGCATTGGCTGCTGGCGTGAATGGCGATGCGGTAATTGGCGGAGCCCTCGGTGGCGCTGCTGGCGCTGCGGTTGGTTCCGCTATTGGCGGGCGTGATGGCGCCATGATCGGTGCCGGGTTAGGCGGCGTGGCTGGGGTGGCGGTTGCCACATCCGATAACAACGCGCGGGCAAGGGGTAGGGGAAACGTGGGGTATGCCCAAGATAATGGTCGTCATCGGGGCCATCATAAACATCATAGGCGTCATAAGGGCCATGGGCATGATAATTGATAGGCAATAGCTGAGGGCTGTGGATAAAAAAAGGGGCGTCTCGTTGAGATGCCCCTTTTTTTTGCGTGTTTGGAATGAGGTTGGGAACAAGGTGCTCGGCATGTCTACGTCTACAGGCCAAACAGCGTCCGTTGGCGCGGGTCCACCCCGTTATCCTGCCCCTGGTCTAGAGATGCCGCCGAGCCATCATCGGCCCGATGCCCCTTGACAAAGAGGAACCGCTCCAGGTTGCGCTGGAACTCCGTCCACTGATAGCCTTCGCCCTTTACCTGTCCGGCCAAACGATCCAGGTAATTGATCTTGGCGTCCAGGTCGTCGAGAAAGTTCAGAGCAAAGGCCTCCTGCATCATGGGCAGTGAGGGTGAGCCGAACTCATGGCGCCCGTGGTGGCTTAAGATGAGGTGCTTGATCCGGTCGCCCAGCTCTTCCGGGAAGCCGGAGATGCCATTGATTTTTTCTTGAATCATCTCGATCCCCAAAACCATATGCCCCACCAGGCGGCCCCGATCCGAGTATTCAAAGGGGAAGGAGTCGAAGCTGAATTCCTTGAGCTTGCCGATGTCGTGGAGGAGCGCTCCGGCCAGGAGCAGGGAGCGGTCGAGAGTCGGGTAGAGGGTGGTGATGCTGTCCGCCAACCGGGCCACAGCCAGGGTGTGTTCCAGCAACCCGCCCACATAGGCATGGTGCATCATTTTGGCGGCGGGGGCTTTTTTAAACGACTGCATGAGTCGGCGTTCCCCGAACAGGGCGAGGAGCAGCTCCTTGAGAAAAGGGTTCTCCACACTGCCCGCCAGTTTGAGCAGTTCCTTGGCCATGAGACCCACGTTGCCCTGGACGCTGGGGACAAACAGGGCCAGGTCAACCTCGCTTTCTGCAATTCGGGAGAGATTGTCGATCCTAAGCTGGAGGATGTTTTTGTAGGCCTGGGCCTGAGCGGTAATGGAAATAACGGCTCCGGTGGGGCATTCGCCCATGAGCTGCTCGGCATTCTCCCATACTCTCCCGGAGATCTCTCCGCTGGCGTCCATCAGGACGAGGCTCAGATAAGGCTTGCCTGCCTTGGTCTCGCCTCGGCTCATCTCCCGGACCAGGAAAAGGTCGTGTATTGTCTGGCCGTCTGTAATTGCTTTTATCTGGATGTTTTTGTTGGTTGTTGTCATGGACTCGAGGAATAGGGGTGGGGGGGAATTTCATGTTGCTGTTGCGTGTTGGGCCACTATACCAGAGTGGAAAAAATTGGAAACATCCTTTCCGCGCGGAAGGTTCACGGCCGTCCTGTTTTGACAGCATCATGAGTCAGCTCGGAACAATATGAACTTTTGACAAATGCTGTTTAATTAACTGTCCGAGAGAATTGGGGTAGCTCAGAGAGCCCACTATTTCATAGCAGGATCAGGAGCTGTGGGGGCGGCAAGCAAGGAGGTAAGATAAGGAATGATTTCCGAGGTTCCAATGAGAATTTTTTTTTCATTTTCGGAAATGTTCACCATCAATACGGGAATATTTTTTATCCCGATATTGCTTAAGAAAATGGAGCCATTTTTTGTTTGAGTTTTCAACGCGTCGGTGATGGTTGCAGGTGTAGCGGAAGCACTTTCTTTTATTTCCTTAAGAAGTCTAAATGGGTTTTCTGCAACAGGGGCCTGTTGCAGAAAAAGGCTGAGTTTGGCAAGAGAGCGTGTGTCGGAATCGATTGCCGCCAGTTTGATATTGGCATCAAGCGGATAATGTTGCGCAAGGAAGGAAATTACCTCAAGGCAATGGGAGCAGTTCACAGACATAATGAGAGTCATGTCGGTGTGTTTGTTGGCAGAGCCCGGAATGTCCCTGATAATTTTTGATGTAAAGAAGGTCATGTTTGCAAATGCCCCAGTTGGCGGGGTGATGATCATGATTTTTTGCACCGTAAAACCACCTATCCAGAGCAGGGCAAAACAGACGAGAATAACAAAGGATTTTTTTGAAAAACAATAGAGCAGGGAAATGACAGCAAGCAGAAGGGCTACAGAAATGCAGAGCAGGCACTTTTGCTGAATGGTGAAAAATTGAAAGCCGACAAGGCTGCTGTCAATCGCCAGGGCGAGGGCAAGGAAATAAAAGGGGGCGTTTTTGAATCGGTCTGGATAGCGACCGGCAAAGAATAAAACAATGGTAAGCAACCAGAAAAAAATAGCTCCCGCTGCCACAAGCAAAGAGCCATCAAAGATGAGATATCTGCCCACTGTTTGACAGGCTTGGGTCGGGCAAAGACTTCTTTGGCCGAGGGATAAGTAGGATTCGAGGGAAAGCGCGGCCGCGCCTGCAAGCGTTACAGCCAAAGAGAGATGCTTTAAAAAAAAGTTTTTCACCATAACACTGTCAATTAAAGGTATTACTCACGATATTTCCCGGAGGAGCGCCTCGGTTTGCCTGTGGAAAGGCAGTCGCAATCGCTGACGTCTGGCATGCCGCCGGACAACCGGCTACGGTGAAAACAACCTGATAGTGGTAAAGGGTGGCAGTTGCTGCCTCAGCGACACTTTTCGGCCTAAAAGCAGGGAAATTTGGGGTAATTGTATCTACCGCCACTGTGCCGTTGTCGTTTTCGCTATAGCTATAGGTATATGCCCCATTGGCACTACAGGCTGGGCACATCATCCCGTTGTCGGCTCGGTAGGTTTCTGCCAAAACCGGCATGAGGTCCAGGACACTTCTGGCGGCGCGTTGCTTTGCTTGCGTAATGTACCCATTGTAAGCAGGGATGGCGACGATGGCAAGGATGCCTACAATGGCAACAGCGATCATGAGTTCAAGAAGGCTGAACCCCTTGGTGGTTCCAAGTGCGATCGCCTTTGCTGATGGTGCAGGGAGTCGTTGATTCATCATAATGAGTGTTTTGTCTGATTGTTTGTAGGCCATTTACCTGGGATAGAGCCAAATCTGTCACCTGTGACAGATTTGGCTCTATCCATTGGGAAACTACAGCATTATTCAACTCTTAGAATCACTGCGACTGGCGGATTGGCATCAGCAAGGGCTGCGGCGCCCGGGGTAACTGTTACGGTATTTCCAATAACCTCTGTATTGAGATTAGTACCAGTGGTTTGAGCAGTGACGACGGTTACACATGAGTTCGCTGTCGCATTTGCTGCTGTAGCAAACGCAGGAACAACAACACCCGCAGCAACTGTCCCATACGGATCTTTTTTGCCGCCCGAATTTAAATCAGCAATAGCATCGACCGATGCAACACCACCGGGATTAGCCCTTTTAGCAAGCTCTGATGCCACATAGGTATGGGCGGCCGTAAAGTTGTCCTTACAAGCAGTTAATTTGCTACGTTGAATATACGAGAGATACTGCGGCACAGCAATCGCTGCCAGGATACCGATGATCGCGACAACGATCATCAACTCCACCAAGGTAAAGCCTTTCTGGTTGTTCTTGTGCGCTTTCATGAGGTCTTTTAACATGATCGTTCCCCTCCTTCAGGGTATGGTTAAAGGGTACTTCGTAGTGGACAGGGCGTCCATGGTTTCTCTTATACCGTTACTATACACAAACCATGCCATTTGTTAAAAAAGAATCACCAAAGCACAACACGCTGAAATGGTGAATACTTTTTGGTGTGTTCTGTCCGTTGCCCCCATCTTTTTGCATCCTTCCTCTCTGAAGGCAGGCGTCGAGGACATAATTTGACAACAAGTGACAAAGGGTGTCAGACTGCTTGTCGGGTTAAAGCCCTATAATCCCCGAGATGTGGCGGCGCTTTTCTTCTCCGGCTATCAAATTGGGGGGACTCACGTGGCACGTTGGAGCCCAACCCCTATGACTCGGTGGCTTTCCGATCGCTCGGTTTCAATATGCGAAAATTGCAGATAACCTGGCGTTTTCACGGGTATTTATAGCGCTCCTGGCCTGAATGTCAACTTGAAACAGATACGGAAAGTGTTGCGGGGCGATTGTCCCGCTGCCGCCGGTGATCACGCCGCCACCCACCAGAACGTTTGAAGATGTGCCGCTGTTTCCACGGCTCGTGCTCAGTATTGTCGTGTCCACGATCATATTTGGGTTTGGCGGCGGGAATATCAACGTCAAGGTCATATCCAGTGTATTGTTTGGATACGTTCCATCGGTAACTGTTCCGGACGTCGTGAGTTTTTTGGTGAAATCCGCGTTGGCAATCACCTGGGACAACATTCCATTGTAGCTCCCCATGTCGCTTAATGTCGTGCCTTCCACCCCTCTCTGGATGATTTCCTTTGCAAAGAAATTCATCCCGCCATGGGAGGATGCCAATGCCTCTTGGTAGCGTTTCTTCGAGCCACTTGTCCAAGCGCCGGTCCGCACCACATAGAGGACAGAAGCAAGCATAAGCATGCCAATCACGCCCAAGATCAATGCCATGACCAACGCCATTCCTCTCTCGTTGCCAATTGTCCGTCCATACATGCAGTAACGCATACGGTTTTCCTCAATATTGGTCATTTCAAATTTCTGGGTGTTACCGCCAGGCTGTAAACCTTCCAGCGGTAGTTGGCCCAGTTGCTGCCGATGGTGGTGCTTATGGGGAATACCCGACCAGCCAGCAGGGTTGTTCCGTCCACATCCACTTCGCCGACATTGATGTTGGCGTTCGGGTGCGTGTAGGTATTGTCAATGCCCCCCTCATGGGTGAGGACATAACATCGGATGGACTTGACCTGGTTGCGGATATCCTCGGCGGAAGCAGGAAGATTACTCGCGTTTACTATCGTATCCTCGGCCCCGTCGCCGTCGGTGTCCAGGTGATAGACCACCTGGAAATCGGCAACGCAGTCCACGATGGGCATGATCAAAAAGTTGTCATTGGCCTGGTTTAACGTTGCTTTGACCAGAACTCCCGTATTTGGCGCGCACCCACGCGGTACATTGGCATCGTTGATATAATAATCGGTGCGGTTGAACGGCCTTCTCGGGTCGCTTTTATCAATCCCGTAGACGAGATACTTTTCTCCGATGGGATCGTTGGCGGTTTCGGGCGGGGCATAGGGGGCCAAATCGGCGGTTGTCCAGTGCGCGAAATAGTTCGTCCCGTCCATGACAAGCTGGCGGAATTCTCCTGGGGTGACCTGGGGACGCACGACGATGACCCTGTCCGTGCTTGCGAAAGCGTCGGCTGCCATGGATTGGATGGAGACGAAGTGAAAGGCGTCCCGACCCACCAAGCCCCATTTTTGGCTTTCAACACCACGCACCACATTGAGGCCCTTGATTGCCAGATAGTCGGAGCCATTCAGACTGAAGGCGGAGTTGTCCTCGCTGCTCACTGCCCGTGGGATATCGGGGACATCGGCAAGCGCAGCAGGCGCACCAGGCGGGGCAGGATCAGCAGGCTCCCAATAAGGGTTTGGCCCAGTGTTCTGAAACTCCCAAGGCAGACCAAAACCGGCATGTTCAAGATCCGCCCGCAGCAAATCCAGGCCGACCCCTGTCTCAAGTTTTGTGTCGGCAATGCGTGACTGCTGGGAGCTTGTTTGGGTGACCCGGATGAAGCTGACAAACACCATGGTCATCAGTATCCCCAAAATAGCCAGATAGATCATCAGCTCTATCAAGGAGAAGCCGGGTTCTTCCCGGAAAAAAGTTTTGCCGTGCGGTGCCATTGTGCTTCCCCTAATCATCACTACGCACGACTATCGTGCTCAAAGTCGTCTGACGATTCTTGTTGGTCTGCGCCAGAAGTGCTCCGCCAGCGGGATCGTTCCAGCCCACCGCCACATCGATGCGCTTGAGCGCGGTGGCGGTAGTCCCCAGGTCGGTGATTTGCGTTGCTCTGGCAAAAGTCGTAGTGCCTTTGCGTGTAGTGACCAGCATGGGGGCCAGGGCAGTCCAGTTCGGCGCTGTAGCTGCCAGCTCGTCCGAAACACCCATGACGGAAAAATGCAATCCCTTCAGCCGGGTCAGCTCGTCTTCAGCCAGCCGGAGAGCCTCGTCGCGGACCACGTTGCTGCTGTTGGTCCGAATGGCGATAAGGAGTCCCCCGCCCAGCCCCAGCATGATCACCATGAAGACGACCAGGGCGATCATGATTTCCACCAGGGTGAAACCACCCTGGCACCTATGTTTTTGTTTATTATTGCAGGACACAGCGATCTCCTCGTTATCGGGGTGGGGCAACAGCCCATGGTTCATCCGTTATTGTTGGACACACTGTTGTCCTACCGGTTTGGTTGGATCCCATCTCCCCATATTGATGCGGGTTGCGGATACCACGATACAATCCACGCCAGGTTGGGCATTCGCGGGGTAATTAATAATGCGTATGGTTTGGCTATCGTCGGTCATCCCTCTTCTGTCGAAGACAATCGTCGGGGAAATCGCGGGAAACACCACTACTGCATTCGAGTCAATGGCAAAACGGGGATAGGCGCTTGTTGTCGTGGTTTCACCCGCATCAATAGTGTGATTTTCGACAGTATTCTGCGTAACTTGCACCAGATTGGCCGCCAAGGTGACCAACTGCTGGACGTTGGTGTTCGCTGCGTCGTTCCGGGCTTTCATCAAAATGGAATAAATCTCCCGTGTGTAGGATTCCACGGTGTATTTAGCATTGGCCTGGGTGAGATCCATGATTGCCACCGCCGTAAAGATCCCGATTATGGCAATCACCACCATGAGTTCGACCAAGGTGAAGCCAGATTGAGCCTTCATAGTGTCCTGCCTCGCATGGGAATAGACTTTTTCGCCCGCTTGCGTTTTGTGCCCCGGGGTGTCATGCCGTCACCTTCTTCATCGTTCTTGAATATGCATGAATTTTTTTATGGGGGTTGGATTGGTGACCACCATAAGGCCCTGCCCTGCGGGCGGAATACCCTGGAATCCGGTACTGCGGCGACTATCATTTTGGCTGAGGACTGTGGGGTCGCCCAGGCTTAACTCCTTGATTTCTCCGGTGGAAACCTGCACCAGGGCTTTCCCCTGCATGACAAAAGTCACTTTACTCCCGGTTTTGTAGTCCACCGCCCAGAGATACGTGGTGCCGCCAAAGCTACAGATATCGGAGGTCGGGGCAAAACTCAGGAAATAAACGGCGCCAAGGGGGTCTGGCGTGGGGTTTGAAATCACGCGCTCCGCACCATTTGGTGAAACTGCGGCATCAAGGTTGATATACCAGCCTTTCTGCGCGTTCGTTAATGCGGTGGTTGGTGATGTTGTCTGATCTTTCAGGTCGGCCAACACCCGCTCGGTCGTGCAGGTGGGAGATATGCTGTTGCTCGTCGCAACAAAACAGGGGTCTGCAATGCCAAACAGCTTGCGTTGCGTGGTCAGATCATCCTGTTTGTGAAAATATCGGCCTTCAGCGAAATAGAGCCAGAGTTTTCCGTTTTTTCGGTCAATAAGATTGGTCACGGAGGTGGTGACCGGGCCGATATTTTCAATAACCGGGGTCACCGTCCAGTTGGCGGGGTCGATATCGTCATTGATTAGGAGTCGCAGGACACCGCCGCTGGTGGTGTCCTTAACATAACCGATATAAACGGCATCATCTTTGTAGTTGCCGCTATTGTTGGGCTTATCTTTTTCCAGGTCAAGCGAGCCAGTGGAGATGGAGCCTGCAAAGGCATTGGTGATGCCGGTGTCGATGGTGCGCATCAGCGCGCCTGTCTTGAGGTCAACCACAAAGAGTCTCAGGTTCTTGTTCGAGGTGCCCTTGAAATCCCTGGCGGTAATGGGGCCGGTTGATCCTGACGCCAGGATGGCGAACCACCGGCCATTTTCATCATCAACGCATTTGCCATTCGTGGCGATAACGCCGCAATCGCTGTTTTGGGTGCAGACGGCACGGCTGGTAGCGCACCGCCTAATGCCGGTTCTGACAATCGCCGGGCCGACATTGGTGACCCCAAGTTCTGAATTGCTGAATTCCCACAAGAGCGTAGGATTGTCCTGCGCGGTGACATCAAGGGCAAAGTATGATGACCAACCGACGGGGGTGCCGGCCACAGTCAGGGGGGTTTTGACACAAGTAGCGTCCACGCCGCTGCTTGTAGCCCCGCCTATTCCCATGCTGCCGATCACGATACTTCGCCAGCTGGTATTGGCCAGATCCAGCACCCCGCTTGCGACGGTGGTTTGTTTTGGGCAATTCCAATAATCCGTTCCCAGCCCACAGGTAAGAGGGGCAAGAGGAGCATTAATTTTGTTTATGCTTGCATCCGTCATAACCACCGGACCGTCCATCATGTAGATGTGGCAGTAGTCGGGCTTGGAGAGATATTGCAGGTACGGAAGGACATTTTCAGGGATAAAGGCCCAGTTTTCGGTGCCGATGCCGCCGATGCCGGCAGCCCCTTCAAGCTTTCCAACTTCATACCAATGTTTTCCTGGCCACGTCTGTAGAACCTTGCCAAGCCTAAAGGCGTGGAGCATGCCATCGTTGGCGCCTACAAAGACGCGTTGTCTGTTTTTGTAGTCAAGGCTGGTGATAAAGTTTTTGTATGTCTTGTCTCCGTAACCGAATGGCGAATCGAGATTGAAACTGTTCGAAGGGCTCGGTCCCATAATGCGAGGGGTTGAGGAAATGACATCCCCCAGCTTCCAGATGTGCGTTTCTTCCGCACAGGTGCCACCGCTTCCGGTGCAATCCGCGTCGGTATTGCAGGTCATTCTGCTTGCGGAGCACACCTTCAATTTCGCGATTCTGTTTCTGGGGGCCACACACGTATCGCCCGCTCCGCAATCAGTATCCGTGGAGCATGGTGTTCTGCCAGTCAAGCAGATTTTGGTTAGGCAGCCGGCGCCACCAGTCACGCAATCACATCCCACCCCGTTTGTGTCCACGCAATCGTCCCCGCGAACATAGCTGATGGTAGCCTTGGCGGCGGAGGTGCTCGCGGTTTGTCCCAAATAATCATCGAGCGTGGCGACGTTTGTCGTATCGAACGACATCAGGTTTGCGCCATCTATCGAAGTTTTGATGGTTCTGGAGGATGGTGTTGTCCACCAGAGGTTGACGCCAGCCCGCCAGATCGCCTTGGCGTCTTCAATGGGGATACTACCCTTGTTTATATCGGCAGTGCCGTTGCCATCAGTGTCTTGGTACCGTGCGGCCAATGTTTTTTGCTGTGCTGGATCGAAATAAAAGGTCGTGATGTAATCGCTTGTAAGGCTGAGCAGGGTATAGGCGCTGTCATCCCTGATAGTGTCTTCCCGGATTTGGGAAGAGGCGAAGAACGGGTCCAGATAATACCAGTAATTCATCAGGTCGCTTGTCCAGGTGATATCGGCGGAGTTGGGAAAGGATCGGTTGGGATAGAACAGGGACTGGACAAGAGTGGCTCCGCTCCCTTCGCTGGAGCTCAGCACCGAGACCGCCGTGCTCGACGCCGCCCTTTTTAGCATGTCATAAATTGCTTGCTTGAGATTTTGCTCCAAGGCATAGCCGTCGTTGCCTTCATAATAGGTGAGGGGAAGATCACTGCCATCGGATCTAACCGTGCCGTCGTTGTCGGAATCCCTGTAGCATTCTGCCGGATTGGTTGTGCAATCCGGTTTGTTGTTGCCGTTGAGATCCACAAACCCGCCATAGATGGCGGCATCCTTGAGCAGCGACGAGCCGGTGCCAAACATATAAACAGGATAGAGAAAGATATTCTGCGTTCCAGGCAGGCTTTTCCGCCATGTGGTGGGTATATCGGTTTCTGTCCCTGGGCGCATGTCATTGGTTCTGGCCCAATAGGCCACGTCGATCAGATAATCCGTGCCGGAGCTTGAATATGTCTGGCCAACGGGCGTACCAGCGAATCTGGGATTGGGGCCCCCATACCCGGAGCAGGCCTTGAGATTATCCAAGGTACATGGGGCATAAGGCGCTGTCGTTGCGGTGCCCGGTATGTTTTGATCCTCGGTGGATTCGCCATCCGTCAGGAGGAGGATGAACGACTTGGCGCAAGGCACATACTGGTCTGTCAGGCTGGCATCCACATCGGTGAACTTGTAGGCGTAGGGGTCTCGATAGATGTTTGGGCCGAAGGCGCCGCTACCCGGGCTGTAATCATTCGGGTTATTGCTGTAATACGGGTCATCCTGCCTGAAGTAGCGCACCATTTCGTATAGGGTTTCGGCCAGAGGCGTCCATCCGCTTGGGGTCATGTTTTCGATGGAGGTGATCATGTTCGTCGGTGAGTTGTAGCCGACATAAGTGTTAACAATGCCGCCATTAGAGGCATTATAATAGGCAAGTCCGAATCTGACCTGGGTGTCGAGATCGTCTATAATCCCTGTCGCCTTGACCCCCCCCTGGTCTACGATGATGTTGTATGATCCACCGGCGGGTTGGGGGATGCTAACTTCAAGATAAACCTGGGTTACACGGACAAATTTGGAGGTATACGTTTGGCTCGCTTTGACGCCAAAGCCATTAAGGTTTCCTGTGGCGGCTATCTTCTTGATTTGGTCCCAGGTCCATGCTCCTCCGGCGGGGTTGTTTGCTAAGGTCCAGCTATAGGTGTCATAGGAAGTGCTCAGAGCCATGGCTGGAGACAGCCAATCCACGCCATCTATTCTGAGGACATTATTTATTTCCCTGGTGGAGCCGGAGTTGGTTTTTTTGGCCCGAACCTTTAGGGTGACCGATATGGAGCCTGCCGGCGTGGCTCCTGCATAGTTGAAGCCCATGATTACGGGATTGGTGGTGTTGTTGTTCTGGATATAGGTTGTGTCGTCATCGGACGAAGCCTCTGCAACCTTGGTGTACATAACGACTGCACCAGCGACTGGAAACTCGCTCCAGCCCGCAGGGGTGACGGTAATATCCGAGGTGGGGCGCAGGGTGCTGATCGAGCCTGCATCTAGTGGAGTGATATTAAAGGTCCCGTCGTTATTTTGAAAACGATAATTTCCCACGAAGGGGAAAATTTGGTTGGTGACGAGGAAATCCTTGTCAAAGGTAGTACCGCAATCGGTTTGGGCGTCTAACTTTACTGTATTGCCAGGGGAGGGAGAACGCGGGTTTCCCTTGCCGCCGACAAGAAGTTTTTTGGCGACCTCTATCCGGCGCATGGTGGCCCAGTTGAGAAAACTGCCGGTGGCGATGGGGTTGGCGTTGGTGCCGGTGCCCATGGCGGCGCTGGTGACTTCCCATCTGTTTCCTGTATATTGGTAATTTTTGGTGCCATCAAAATACCCGTAGTACAGGCTATTGGTGAACTGCGTCGGGTCATAGGACCCAGGATACGCTTGACCGCACATACTCCCCGAGCTGTCCAGGACAATCAGAATGTTCGGCGAAATGGATTGGGCCAAAAAAGGTGGGGAAACACAGTAGTCCGTCATGGCGCCGAGAGCCGGGGCTGCGGGTAAGGCTAGTAGCAGGAAGAGCAGGGGCAATAATGTTATTTTGGTAATGGCGGTATTTTTTTTCATCGCGGACTCCTTTTGTTCCCTGCTGGCCTTTTGGTCTCCTTGATGTACATGATGACCGGGGCCATGGTTTTGGGAGCTTTCAACATATAACTGTACTCAAAGGCTACATAGCTGGGAATGGGAAGTCTGTTCAGGGATATTGGTTTGCCTGCCGCATTCTCGACAAGCACCGATGGGTCAAGCTCATACCCTTTTGCGTTGATCGTGACGGCGCTTTTGCCTTCCACGGCGGTTAACACGCCGTTTTCTTGGTATCTTCTCGGTTCACCGCCTGCCGCCAGGCAGAGATTGGCTGACGCGAGAAGGAGCGAACCCACTAGCAGGAAGAATAGGCCACGTCGGCCATTGGTGCGTACACGATGCGGTGTATTGTCTGTTTTCATGTCAACCTCCTTCAGTGAGACTGCTGGATGTTGTTCCGCTGTTATCCGAATGGACCAAGAAATTCCAATGAACGCGAAACTCTAAAAGCCAGATAGTTAGAATATATAGTATAGTATGGTTTTTGAATGGATACTTTTATATCTCACAAAATGAGGTTCTTGCCAAAAGCTTTTGCGGGGCTTCTCCGGGCCAAGTAATTTCACGATAACACCCTTCGGCCCTGAGCTTGTCGAGGAGTGTTCCGAACTTTCGCAAGGGGGCTCGAAAAAAAGTGGCTATTCTTGGGGCTCATCCTGCTGTGTCCAATGACTTGAATAATATGCAATTTTTAAGCCAAAGATGTAATGTGAAAAGAAGGAAAAAGGAGAGTAGATGCTGACTCGTCCATTGAAGGTTGCCCAGAGCCCCAACAGGCAGCATGTCAAGCATCCGTTGGATAACGAAGACTATATTCTGGAGCTTTTAAATCGCAGTGGTCTTATTGTCGGCGATCAGGCGCGCTTGATAAGTGACAAAAAAAGTCAGCAGCGTCAGTTTCTACTGCGGCAACACAGCGCACGGCGCAAGACCGATACCGGCAGGGAACGGGATGATTCCCTGAATTTTGTCGATATCATTGCCTCGCTGAACCTGGAATTGCCTAGGGAAAAAGGGCAGCCGCTTACCGAAGAATTGATCTTCCGAGCCATTGCCGAGGATCGCGGTCTGCCCTTTGTCAAGCTTGATCCGCTGAACCTCGACCTCAAGGTGGTCACCAAGACCATCCCCCGCACCTTTGCCTTCCGCCATCTGTTGCTGCCCTTTGCCTTTGCCAACGGCATTCTGGAGGTGGCGGTCTGCGACCCGGACAACAGCGCAGTCCTGGCCGAGATCGAGCGGGCCAATCAGCTTACCGTAAAGCCCTACCTCACCACCAAGGGCGATATTCGCAAGCTGCTGGCCGAGTTTTATGGCTTCCAGTCTTCCATCACCGCCGCGGAAAGCCATCTGGCCCGGCCCTTGGTGGATCTGGGCAATCTCGAGCAGTATGTGCGCATCTCCTCCACCGAGGAGGCGGCTTCGTCGGACCAGCATGTGACCTCGGCGGTGGATCATATGTTCAACTACGCCTTTGAACAGCGGGCCAGCGATATCCACATCGAGCCCAAGCGGGAGCAGGCCCTGGTTCGCCTGCGCATCGACGGGGTGCTGCACACCATCTACAAGCTGCCCAAGGTGGTTCATGCTGCGGTGATTTCCCGGATCAAATCCCTGGCCCGGATGGATATTGCCGAGAAGCGGCGGCCCCAGGACGGCCGGATCAAGGTGGATCGCGGCGGCCAGGAGGCGGAGATCCGGGTTTCCACCGTGCCGGTGGCCTTTGGTGAAAAGGCGGTGCTGCGAATCCTGGACCCGGAGATTCTTTTTCAGGATGTGGGCAAGATCGGTTTTTCCGAGCGTGATCTTGCGGTGTACCAGGGTTTTATGACCGCACCCCATGGCATTTTTCTCGTGACCGGGCCAACGGGCAGTGGCAAATCCACCACTCTTTATTCGACCCTCAAGCAGATCGCCACCCCGGAGAAGAATGTGGTCACCGTGGAAGATCCAGTGGAGATGGTGCATGAGGAGTTCAACCAGATTCCGGTGCAGCCGCAGCTGGATGTGACCTTTTCCACCATCCTGCGCAATATCCTGCGCCAGGACCCGGACATCATTATGATCGGCGAGATCCGCGATCTGGATACGGCGGTGAATGCCGTGCAGGCGGCGCTCACCGGGCATCTTGTTTTTTCCACCCTGCATACCAACGATGCCGTTGCCTCCATCAGCCGGTTGCTTGATCTGGGGGTGCAGCCCTTCATGGTCGGCTCCACCCTGTTGGGGGCCATGGCCCAGCGTCTGGTGCGGCGGATCTGCCCCCATTGCAGCGAGACTTTTCGCATGTCCGCCGATGAGCTGCGCGGCTTCGGCCTGCCTGTGATCGAGGATGGCGAGTTCGAGCTGCGGCGGGGCAAGGGGTGCCAGCAATGCCGGGGTACGGGCTATCTTGGCCGCTGCGGCATTTTTGAGATCTTTGCCATGAGCGACAAGATCCGTAAGCAGATCAGCGGTGGAAGTGCGGAAACGGAACTCAGGCAAACCGCTAGGGAGGAAGGCATGACCACGCTCAAGGAGGATGCCTGGTGTAAGGTGAAAAGCGGGATCACCACCCCGGAGGAGGCCTTGCGCGTAACCGGTGCGGATTAGCCGCGCACCTCGCTTTTTCAGCCAAGATGTATTATAGTGTCGCCATGTCCCCCTTGTTCCCCCGGAGCAAGGGTTTTTTTTCTTGGCATTTGGCTATGACCCTGTGGGTGAGAATGTGGCGGTGAAGGTTGTCTGTACCAATAAAAAAGCCTATCACGACTATACCATTGAGTCGGAGATCGAGGCAGGCCTCATGCTATTAGGCTCGGAGGTGAAATCCCTCAGGGCCGGGAAGGCCAACCTGCGCGACGGGTTTGCTAAGATCAAAAACAACGAGGTTTTTATCCAGCGGGTGCATATCTCGCCATACAGCCACGCCACCTACGATGCGCCGGACCCTGTGCGGGAGCGCAAAGTACTGCTCAAGAAGCGCGAGATCCTCAAGCTCGTTGGCAAGATCCAGGAAAAAGGGTATTCTCTGATTCCCCTCAAGATGTATTTCAACGAGCGGGGGTTGGCCAAGGTGGTTCTTGGTCTGGCCAAGGGCAAAAAACTCTACGACAAGCGGGAATCGCTGAAGAAGAAAGATACGGACCGCGAAATTGATCGGGCCATGCTAAAATACAGATAGATTTTCCAGTGGTCGTTGTTAACTTTTCATTCAAACATGGGGGCGAAACGGATTCGACGGGGATATGTAAGCTCAGGTTGCATGCCGAGGTTTCTACCAACCTCGTAAAATAGGTAGAGCAAAATATAGTCGCAGACGACTATTCTTACGCTGTAGCAGCTTAAATGCTACCGGTCTTTCGGCTTACTCCTGCGCGGCTGAAAAGAACGTCGACTAGCGGGATAGCCTACGGTGCGCGCCTGCCGCGCCGATGGCGAAATTCAGTAGGATAGTGCCAAAAGCCTCTTGTTCTGGAGGGGCCAAGGCACGATAAGCAACCAAACAGAACTAAGCATGTAGATATCGGGAGGGGAGTATTTTCGGACGCGGGTTCAACTCCCGCCGCCTCCACCATTTTCACTTAACTATTTGAATTTGTTCAATAAAAAATCTTAGAGTCGATCGCCGGTACATCGAATGGGTCAACATTCATGTACCGGAGGTCGTAAGATGAAACACCTGTTTAAAGATAGTTTAGGGATTTATCATTTCCGCAGAGTAGTCCCTTCTCGTTTTCGTTCACGCTTGAAAATCTCCCTCATAAAACGTACATTAAGAACGTCGTCCTACTCGTTAGCGTGCTAGCGTGCAGCCGTATACACGATGCAGGCGGACTGGGGTGTGATCGCCTTCGTGGTTCACTCCCTGTAGGCGTGCCCCTGCCCAGCCGCTATGCCAATAGCGGCTCCGTGCCCCGATTCAGGATCTCCAAGTACCCAGAGTAGCTGAACAACCGATTACGCTTCTGAGCTGTCAACTCGCGCACGATTCCAATGCGTTCCAGGTGGCCGAGGGCCTTGTTAACGGTGGCTGGGGTAATGCCGGTTTTTTCAACCAGCATGCCTGCTGTGGCGATGGGATGTTCCATCAACGCCCGATGTACCTGTAGGGTGGATGCCGCCGCCCTGCCAAGGCCGCTGATCTTCAATCGATCCTCGTTCGACAAATCGAGAAGCTGCCGGGCTGCTTCAACCGCTTGGGCAGAGGTGACAATAACTGCTTCGGCGAAAAAATCGAGCCAGTCTTCCCAATTGCCGGTCATCCGCACATTGTTGAGCAGTTCGTAGTAATACCGGCGGTGTGTCTTGAAGTAGAGGCTGAGGTAAAGCATCGGTTCACTCAACACCTTTTGTTCGCACAGGAGCAGGGTGATCAGAAGACGGCCAAGGCGACCGTTGCCATCAAGGAACGGATGTATCGTCTCGAACTGCACATGTGCCAAGGCTGCCTTGAGAAGCACCGGAGTCGCTTGAGGCTGATCGTGGAGAAACAATTCGAGCTGGCTCATGCACTCCAATACCTGTTCGGCCGGAGGCGGAACAAAGGCTGCATTGCCGGGGCGGGAGCCGCCGATCCAGTTCTGGCTGCGGCGAAACTCTCCCGGAGTCTGATTGCTGCCGCGCCCCTTGGCCAACAACACACCGTGGATCTCTTTGATCAGTCGCAGGGACAGGGGAAAACCCTCTGCCAACCTACTCAGACCATGATTAAGTGCAGCCACATAGTTGCTAACCTCCCGCACATCATCCAGGGGAACACCCGGTTCCTGATCGAGCTCAAACAGCAGCAGATCTGAAAGGGACGACTGCGTACCCTCGATCATAGAGGAGAGTACCGCTTCTTTTCGGATGTACATATAGAGGAAAAGCGAAGTGTCGGGCAGGAGCGTGGAGACGCTGTCCAATCGACCCAGCGAAAGCCACGCCTGATCGAATTTACTGCGCAGCGCCGGGGTCCAGTCGATGGGCGGCCGAGGCGGTAGCGGCGAAGGTACAAAGGCTTGCGCCTTCTCATCCACCGTCGATACCGTGATGTAATGTCCCTGCAGTTCTCGCTTCATGCACTGTCCCTCGAACCTAAAATAGGACCTGATCTTATTTTACTTTAATACGTAAACTAAAATAAGCGACCGAGAAGCAAAAAGCAAGGGCCTAGTTTTTTATAACTTTGCCAGGCTGCTTTCCTTTCGAGGGAGGTGGTTTATTGATGGAAAATGGGTGAGTAACGCTGTATTGGTTGCGGTAAAAAGTGCTTGCGTGCAGGCGGTTGGAAATCTCCCAAACAGCCTTGCAGGTTGGAAATAAAAAAGTGTTTCGAAGTCAAAACCTGGAAACCTTTGTTATTAATGGTGCGCCCGACAGGATTCGAACCTGTGACCTACGGCTTAGAAGGCCGGTGCTCTATCCGACTGAGCTACGGGCGCCAACGTGCGACAGATATTAGAACGATCGGGCCAAGAAAGCAATACCGTTTTGCCCCCGTCATCCTGGGTCAGGCCCTATTCTTTCTTCTCCACCTCTTTCCAGACAGGGCCGGTGGCGGTATCGACCACTTCGATGCCCTTTTGGGCCAATTCCTGGCGCACCCCGTCCGCCTTGTGCCAATCCTTTTGTTTCCTCGCTTTTTCCCGGTCCCGGATCAGTCGGTCGATCTCCGGGGCAAGGGGGCATTCCTCAAGCCGCATGATCCGCAGCACAGAATTGACTCGACCCAGGGCCTCCAGGATATAGTCCTTCTGCTCGCGGTCAAGGAGGCCTTGGCTCAGGATCGGATTGGTCTTTTTGACGAAATCGAACAGTGCGGCAAAGGCCTTGGAGACGTTGAGGTCATCGTCCATGGCCGCAAAAAATCGGCCTTCCATGTCGGAGAGATAGGCCGCGACCTCCGGGTGGGGCAATCCAGGCGGCAGACAGAGCAGTTTGCCGACAAAGCCGTCGAGGCGTTGCAGGTTTTTACGGGCTGCGTCCAGGCTACGGAAGGAGAAATTGATCGGCTTGCGGTAATGGGTGCGGATCAGAAAATAGCGCATCTCCCTGCCCGAGTATCCCTTGGCCAGGACATCCCGCAAGGTGACGATATTTTGGTTGTCCGCAGACATCTTCTTGCCGTCCATCAGCAGCAATTCGCTGTGCAGCCAGAAATTCGCCAGGGGCTTGCCGGTGATCGCCTCGGCAATGGCGTTCTCGTTCTCGTGGTGGGGGAACAGCAGATCGCGGCCGCTGGTATGGATATCCATGGTCTCGCCCAGCAAATCTAGGGTCATGGCCGCACATTCGATATGCCAGCCGGGCCGCATGTTCCCCCACTCGGTCGAAAAAAAGATACCGCCTTTCAACTCGCTCAAGGTCGAACGCTTGAGCAGGGTGAAATCGACCGGGTTTTCCTTTTCATAGTCGTCCAGATCAACGGTTCTCCCCACCTGAATCTTGCTCAAATCCACGCCGGAAAGCCTGCCGTACTTGGCGAATTTCGAGATGTCAAAATAAATAGAGCCGTGTTTTTCGTAGGCGTAGCCCTTGTCTACCAGCTTTTTGGCCAGAGCGATCATGGCTTCTACATGCTCGGAGGCTCTGGGGTAGCCGGTGGCTTCCAGCACATCCAGGGTAGCCAGATCCTGTTTGAATTCCTGGATATAGGTGTCGGTGAATCCGGCGAGGCTCTCTTTGTTTTTGCTCGCTCCCTGGATGGTATTGTCATCCAGGTCGGTGAAATTCATATAGAATTTCACCTGATAGCCTGCCAGCGCCAGTACTCGGTGAATGAGATCGGCAACCATAAAACGGCGGCAGTGGGCCAGATGGGCCAGCTCATGGGCGGTGGGGCCGCAGGCGTAAAAAGTCACGGTGTCCGGCACGATGGGCTTAAACACCTCTTTCTTGCGGGACAGGGTATTGAAAAAACGCAGCTCCGCCTGTTGGGATTCCTCGGCTTCCTGCTTGGTGAAAAGCTCGGTGCTCAGATACTTTTCGCCGCCATCGGGGAAGATGGCCACCAGCACCCCTTCCTTCAGTTGGGCGGCGCGGGTCAGGGCTGCGGACATGGCGGCCCCGGAACTCATCCCGGCAAAGATCCCCTCTTTGCGTGCCAGAAGCCGGACCGTGGTAAACGCCTCTTCGTCCGGAATATTGATGATCTGGAATGGGAGTTTTTTGTCAAAAATTCCAGGGGTATAGGACTCCTTCATATTCTTGAGTCCTTGCAGCTTGTGGCCGAGAAAGGGCTCCACTGCGGTGATGCGTACCTCGGGGTGGAATTCGCTGAAATACCGGCATAACCCCATGACCGTGCCGGAGGTGCCCAGGGTGGCGACGATATCCGTTACTTTGCCCCCGGTTTGCTCCCAGATTTCCGGCCCGGTTGTCTTGTAATGGGTCAGCCAGTTGGCCGCATTGTTGAACTGATCGGTGAGGAAATAGCGGTCGGGATACTGGCGGGCCAGGGCATAGGCCTGTTCGATGGCGCCATCGGTGCCGCGCTTGCCAGGGGTGAGTAAGATCTCGGCGCCAAAGGCCTCCATGATCTTGCGCCGCTCGATGCTCGCCGATTCCGGCATGATCAGCTGGCATTTATAGCCCTTGACCGCACAGACCATGGCCAGGCCGATGCCAGTGTTGCCGCTGGTGGCCTCGAGGACGATTTTGTCAGGGGTCAGTTCACCTTCGGCCTCGGCGGTTTCAATCATGTTCAAGGCAACGCGGTCCTTGACCGAACCGCCCGGGTTAAAGGCCTCGAGTTTTGCGTAGATCGTCACCTTTTTGAAGGGATTAAGGCGCTTGACTGGGATCAGCGGAGTGTTGCCGATCTTGTCGAGGATGGAGGCGATGGCCGGTTTTTTGGGTGTGGGCGATGGCGTCATGGTGGACTCAGCCTTTGGTGTACATCCTGCGGAACACGGGAAAATAGCAGGATCAATTATCAACGATATCGGCAGAATACAACAGAACCGTCGGGCAAACCAGCCAAATTATTGTTTGCCAATGGGGAGCGTGGGGCGGGGAAAGCATAAAAAAAGGCAAGCCCCATAAGGAGCTTGCCTTGAACCAACTCTACAGCACAGCGAAAAAGACTAAATTTCAGGCTTCATTCTCCAGCTTGACGCTGATTGCCACCTTGTAGAGGATGGAGAGGATGAAGAAGCCCGTAGCCCAGATGGCTGCGGTGATGCCAAGCTCCTGGACGCTGGGGTAATATTCGGTTACCTGGTCCAGCATGTTCGGGACAAAGCCGCCGAGCACTAGGCCGAGGCCCTTGTCAATCCAGAAGGAAAAGAAGATGAGGAGGCAGGAAATCACCAAAAGCCCATCGGATTGTTTGGCCCGGGAGACAAAGATCAGTCCGATGCCGGCCAACCCCATGATGACCGAGGCCCGCATGAAGGGCACCAGGTTGTTGAATACCTCATCACCATGACCAAGGCCCCAGTAGAGGTAATCCAGGGTATGCATGTGGCCGGGGATCTGGCTGTAGTAGGCAACAAAGAATTCGGTGCCCAGGAAGAAAAAGTTGAGCAGCGCGGCATAGCCGATAATGGTCACCAGCTTGTCCTGTGCCTCGCGGCCCACGTCGAACTTGGTGGTCCGCTTGAGGATCATGGCGATGACCATCAGCAGCGCAGGTCCTGCGGCAAAGGCCGAAGCCAGAAAGCGTGGGGCGAGAATGGCGGTGAGCCAGAAATGGCGGCCCGGCAGACCGCAGTACAGAAAAGCGGTGACGGTGTGGATGCTGATCGCCCAAGGGATGGAAAGATAGATAAAGGGTTTGATCCACTTGGGGTATTTGATCCCCTTATACTCGGACTGCAAAACCACCCAGCCGCAGAGGATGTTGAGGAACAGATAGCCGTTCAGGACGATCATGTCCCAGAACAGCATGGAATGCGGGGTGGGATGGAGCAGCACGTTCATGGCGCGCATGGGCTGGCCCAGGTCGGCGATGATGAACATCAGACACATGGCGATGGCGGCAATGGCCATGAATTCGCCAAGGATGACGATGCGACCGAACGCCTTGTAGTTATGGAGATAATACGGCAGCACCAGCATCAGGCCACCGGCGGCAACGCCGACCAGAAAGGTAAACTGGGAGATATATATCCCCCAGGTCACATCCCGACTCATGCCGGTGATGCCCAGACCATAGTTAAACTGCTGCACGTAACAGAGTCCGCCTACACCCATTATGGAGAGCAGGAAGAGCATCCATAGCCAGTACCCTGTGCTTCCTTTTAATGCTTTTTCAATCATGGTCTGTACCTCAAATAATATAGAAGAGGGATGGATGTGTCCCTGCAGAGGGTTTCCGCTGGATGGTGAAGGTTGTCTTCAGTACCTGGCTGATTTCGGAGTTGGGATCATTCAGGTCGCCAAAAACAAGGGCCTTGCTTTGGGCTGCCGCTTCCACACAGGCCGGAATCTGGCCGATGGCCAACCGTTCGGTGCAGAAATTGCATTTTTCCACAACCCCGCGCATCCGGGTAGGGAACTTTGGGTTTTCCGCCTTGATAAACGGCTGTCCGTTTGCATCCTTGCCACGCGGGTCGCGCCAGTTAAAGCTCCGGGCGCCGTAAGGACAGGCAGCCATGCAGAAGCGGCAGCCGATGCAGCGGTGGTAGTCCATGCCGACAATGCCGTCCTTGCTCCTAAAGGTCGCTTGGGTGGGGCAGGCGCGGACGCAGGGCGGGTTGTCGCAGTGGTTGCACAGGGTCAGGATCGGCAGGGAATTTAAGCCTTCCGGCTGCTTGTACTGGCTGCTGTCATCCGGGAAAACATGCTTGAAGGAGTCTACCCAGATCCACTTGATCTCGTCCTTCTTGTTGCCGAAGTCCGGCACATTGTGGATGGTATGGCAGACAGAGACGCATTTGTCCGCGAGCCCTGGATTTTCGGTGAACTTTTTGACATCAATGACCATGCCATAGCGTTTGCCGGTTTTTGCTGCGGCAGCACCGTGGCCACCAGCGGCAGCAGCAGCCTCGCCGTGCTCGGAGGCAATGGCCTCGCCCTTGAGCAGGGTGTTAAAGGCCGAGGGTACGGCCAGGCCGGCAATGGCGCTAAGCCCGGCAATCTTCAAAAAATCTCTTCTCTTGCTGTCCATGTTACATCGCCTCCTTCGGCTGGAGATGACAATCCCAACAATACGGTTTCACGGAGGTATAGTTGTGGCAGGTGTCACAGAATTTCTTCTTGTCGCTGTGGCATTTCATGCAGCCATTCTGCAGGCTCCGCACATACTCGGTGCCGTTGGCGGTTTTCCCGGTGCGGGGCCCGTCTTCGCGCAGGATGTCATCGCGCCACTGGTTGAGCAGCACCATGTGCGAGGTGCGCATATACGCAGTTGGTGCAACACACTCCGTGTAGTCCTTTGGTTTTTCAGGTTTAGGCAATTTACTGATATCCCCGGACTTATACCACATCGGGGATGTCATAACGCCCAAGAACAGTATCAACGCAGGTATGATTCTTCCTTTCCCGTACATGGCTATCAGCCCTCCATTCCTGCAAGTGGCTCAAAACGGAGACCCGTTTCACGCTCTTTTTCTCCCTCCATGACCAGGGCGTTGCCAACCAACTCAGACACGCCGCAGACCTCCACATCGGGATTCCAGTAGTTGTTCAGGCTCGTCAAGGTGGCGCGGTCGATGGCGCATACGCAGGAGAGCATATTGACCGCATGCTTGTCGCGTACATGTTTGACCGCGTTGGCCCTTGGCAACCCTGACCGCATTCTCAGTTCCATAATCTCATCGGTGTTCAAGCCGGTGCCACTACCGCAGCAGAAAGTTGACTCACGGATGGTGTTTTCCGGCATCTCGTGGAAATTATTTACCACATTCTTCAAGACATACCGGGGTTCTTCGATCAAGCCCATGGCGCGGGCCGGGTTGCAGGAGTCATGGTAGGTTGCAATCCGGTGATCGTTGCGTTTCGGATCAAGTTTCAACTTGCCGTGCTTGATCAGGTCCGCGGTGAACTCGCTGATGTGGACCATCTTGGTGGATGCCGCATTGTCGAAGCGGGTTCCGGTGATCGGTGAGGTTGGAACCTCCAGGAAGTCGGCAGGACCGTTCATGGTGTCCATATACTGATGCACAACCCGCCACATGTGGCCGCACTCGCCGCCCAGGATCCATTTGACCCCCAAACGCTTGGCTTCGGCATACATCTTGCCGTTGAGTTTCTTCATCATCTCGTTGTTGGTGAAAAGTCCGAAGTTGCCGCCTTCCGAGGCGTAGGTGGACCAGGTGTAGTCCAGACCGATGTGATGGAAGAGCAACAGGTAGCCCATGGCCGTGTAGATGCCCGGCTCGGCGAAGACATCCGCCGAGGGGGTGATGAACAGCACTTCCGCGCCCTTGCGGTTGAAGGTCGGGTTAACGCGGATGCCGGTGATCTCTTCGATATCATCGCAGAGATACATGATATTGTCTTTGAAGGTGTGGGGTTGCAGCCCCATGTGGTTGCCAGTGCGGTTCGAATTGGCCGCCGGCTCCATGATCCAGTTGATGTTGACCCCCACCAGATGGAGCAGTTCGCGGCCCATCATGGTGATCTCGGCAGTATCGATACCGTAGGGGCAGAACACCGAGCAGCGACGGCATTCGGTGCACTGGTAGAAGTACATGAACCATTCTTTCAGCACCCCGAAGGTCATCTCGCGACCGCCGGCCATCTTGCCGAGGATTTTGCCGCCCAGGGTAAAGTCGTTCCGGTATACGGAGCGCAGAAGTTCGGCCCGGAGAACCGGCATGTTCTTGGGATCGCCGGTACCCAGGAAGAAGTGGCACTTGTCCGCGCAGGCGCCGCAACGCACACAGCAATCCATAAAGATCTTCAGGGAGCGGAATTTGTCCAGCCGCTCTTTAATGCCGTTAAGAATGATCTCTTTCCAGTTCTCCGGCAACTTCCAGTCATCGGTCTCAGGATCCCAATCGCGCGCTTCCCCAAACAGCCCAGGATGGGTGGGAAGGGTTTTTTGCGAATGATATTCGATCATTTCTTTTTTTGCGGGATACGCATAGTTTCCCGGTTTGAATATGGCCTCGACATCCGGCCAATCCTTTTTCGGAACAGCCCCTGTCATCAGGGACGGGCCCTTCGCAACGCTTACACCGAGTTTATCTGCTTTCATGATTGCCATTGTTCTTATTCCTTCTCAACGGGTATTCCGCCTTCCTTCATGAACTCCCTGAACTCGTCTTCGTATCCAGCGTAGGAGTGCGGCTTGATGTTGGGATCATTCCACGGATTGATGTGCCGGACCATCCGGCTGTTGTTGACCATGTTCCGGGTGGGGCTCATGAAGACGCCGGCCATGTGCATCAGTTTGCTGAAGGGGATGTAGATCAGCAGGGCGCAGACCAGGAAGACATGGATGAAGAAGATCGAGCCGATCTGCCCAGCGGCGATGGCCGGGGAGAAGGTGGCCAGGCCATGGGTCAACTGCTTGATCGCGACCACGTCGGCCCTGAAAACATAGCGCATCAGGATGCCGGTGAAGGCGATGCCGAAGATCAGAAACAGGGGGAAGTAGTCGCCGGGCAGCGAGATGTACCGGATGTTGGAAAGCATCACCCGGCGGAGGAACAAAAAGGCGATGGCGCCGAGAAAGATGGCGTCGGTCTGGTAGAAAACCGGCGCGCCGATCTGCAAGAATCCGTCGCCGAACTCAAGGGCCGCTACAAAGCCGGGAACCGGGTCCATGAACAGCCGCATATGCCTCAGAATAATAACCAGGAAACAGTAATGGAACAGGATGGCGAACAGCCAGAGAAACTTGCTGGAGCCGTACACCAGCTTCGGGCCTTCGTGCATCTCCGCCTTGGTGTTGCGGAACAGGGAGCGAAACAGGAAGACCTCCAGAAACATCCTGGCGATTACCCCGAGTTTGCTGGAGGGGCAATCGATCTTGTTCTGTTTGATCCAGGGCAGGGAGTTGGCCTGACCACAGGTGGTCGGAATCCGGAAGGGAACCGGAGATTTTGCCCAGTACAGCACGCGGTAGGCAAACCCTCCCAAAAAGAGGGCAAAGGCAAGATAGGGCAAGATGATCCCCACCAAAGCCTGCCCACCCGGCACCTGGGCGGCCACCAGGGCGACCGCGATAAGCGCCAACACTGCGATGAATGGACTCAGGATTCTCATTTACTGTTACCTCGCATCATGGTTACACATTAATGGTTTTAAGCTCCGCCTTGGGGGCGGTATTTTCGTCCATCAGCTTCGAAGGGCAACCGCCGTCCGTGGTGATGTGGTTTCCACTTTTAATCTCTGCGACCCGGGTCTGGTAGAGCCTTTCCCGGCTGGCTGCATACAGGTCGAACATGGTGTAGGCCAGGATATCGGCCTTTTCTTCAAACGCCTGCCAGCCTTCAAGGTCCGCCACTTTTTCTTTTTGGCACACAGACTTGACCACTCTTTTCAGGGTGTAGGCCATGGAGACCGCTTCGGAGGGCGCAAAGGTCTGCACGGCCCGGATCTGGACCATCTGCTCCAGGGCAGCAACGATCTTTGCGGCTTCGTTTTTTTCGAACAACAAACCGTACACTTCCCACAGGCTACTTTTCACCGCATAGCCCACCGGGTTGGCAAACTGATCCTTTTC
>JAPLJG010000012.1 GCA_026388735.1 Deltaproteobacteria bacterium | reverse complement strand
GCTTGTCGTAGGCGTTCCAGAAGGTTTTATCATAGGTGAATTCGGCTGTGGTCTTGCCGCTGTTGCAGGTGTACGAGGTTGCTAGGCTAAGTACCGCCGGAGCAGGAACAGACACTTCTGCGTAACCGTTATAAAGCTGATTTCCGCTTAAAGAAAGTCTTGCATCCCCCTCAATGTTCAGATCAATCTTGGAGCGGTAGGTTGCGGCGAAGGCAAGATTGTCGGTGGGCCGGTATGTGAGCGCTAGATTGTAACCATACTCGGTGGTGTCGCCGGTCATGTCCCGAGCAATTGGGAGACCAATTCCAGCGCCATTACTTTTTACAACTCCCTCGGCATAAAGCACCCTTACCCCGCCACCAAGGGAGAGCTCATTATTTATTTTATAGGAGATCGTCGGGTTGAGCTCGTAGGTTTTTAGGGTGAATTCTTCCGTTGTTGTTCTCGGAAAAGCATTGTCCCACCGTTTGGACAGACCGTAGGGGTTAACCACAGAAAGGCCGAAGCGGAAGTTGTTGTATTCCGGAGAGACGACATGCA
Organism: Deltaproteobacteria bacterium; assembly: GCA_026388735.1. GTDB lineage: Bacteria > Desulfobacterota > Desulfobulbia > Desulfobulbales > Desulfurivibrionaceae > Thiovibrio. The sequence goes on along the minus strand of JAPLJG010000012.1, from coordinate 7,739 downwards.
GGTTGGGCATGGCGAAATCTTCTGTTCTGGAGCCGCTGTTGCGCGAGGCAAGGGTGTTGTCCATATATTCGATGCTGGAAAGATTAATCCAGGTGAGGCTCGCTTCGGTCTGCCACTTGTTTTCAATCCAGCTCATGTTGGCTGGATTGTAATAGCTGGCGTCTGCGCCCGGAGTGTTGGCGACATACGCACCGCCCAGGGCTGTGGAATTGACGGATTGTTCCGGTATCCGATAGCCCGAAGCAAAGGCAGGGCCAGCGGCCAGGATTCCGGTTAGGGCGACAACAGCGATTTTCTTTTTCATCTCCTCTCTCCTTTTTTCGTGTTCATCAGGTCAGGGGGGTCTTGGTGTAGAGATAGCGTTTTATTTTATGGGTCGCGGTTTTGGCGAATGGTTCGCGGTGTTCGCTTACCTGGGCAAGCTGCGCATACTTGGGCAGTTGTTTGTTCACTTGGCTTTTGATCTCTGAGAGAATCTCGGCGATATGCTCCAGCTGCCGGGCTTGGTCCTTGCCCCGGGTTTCCGCGTCGATCAGCTCGTAATCGAGATAGACCAGGGTCTCTAGGCGATTATTGCATTCGCGCACCAGCGATTCCACCACATGCTGGAAGGCGTTAATTTTTTCCTCGATGGTTTCGGGGTAGATGTTTTCCCCGTGGGAGAGGACAATCACGCTCTTGGAGCGGCCCTTGATGACGAGATTGCCTTGCGGGTCCAGAAAGCCGAGATCGCCGGTGGACAGCCAGCCGTCCGGGTCGAGGACTTCCGCAGTTGCCTCGGGATTGCCGCGGTACCCCTGCATCACGTTGGGTCCTTTGACCAGAATTTCGCCCAATCCCGTTTCTGGGTTCGGCTTGTTGATCCGGACCTCCACATCGCGCACCGGTTTGCCGGCCGAGCCCAGGGCGATATTTGGGTCGCCGCATGGCCCGGCGCTAACCAGAGGCGAGGCTTCGGTCAGGCCATAGCCGACCAGATAGGGAAATTCGGCCTCGGCCAGAAAGCGCTCCACCTCGATATTGAGGGCGGCTCCGCCGATGGCGAGCAGTTTCAGCTTGCCCCCGAAAAATACCTGTAATTTTTGGCCGATTTTTTGCAGGATTTTCCGGCGGATCAGGGGCAGCTTCATGGCCGCCCGCATGAGAACATTGGCAGTGATGACCGGGAGAACCTTCTTTTTGTAGATTTTTTCCATGACCATGGGCACCAGGCACAGGATGGTGGGCTGTTCCTCCCGGCAGATTCGTTCAAGAACGGTCGGGGTCGGGGTCTTGCCTGCATAGACGATGCGGGAACCAGTGGCCAGAGGCACCAGGAAGCTGGTGGTGAATTCATAGGCGTGGGACATGGGCAGGATGGAAAGAAAGGTCCAGCCCTCTATCGGCTCTTCGGGAAAGATGGACAGGGTGGCGCGGACATTGCTGATAAAGTTTTTATGGCTCAGCATTACGGCCTTGGCATGGCCCGAGGTACCGGAGGTATAGATGATCGAGGCGATGTCATCCGGGTCGGCCAGGTCTGCTGCCAGGGCTTTTTTCTTTTCCGGCAGATCCGCGGCATTGGCAAGAAATTGGCTGAAGGGGAGGGTGGCCACGAGGTTGTTCTGATCGGTGGCGTCCTCCAGGGTGATTATGGTCTTGAGTCTGTTGCCGGGAAGCTCATAAAGTTTTTCCAGCTGGCGCTGGGTGGTGAAAAGAATCTTTGCCCCAGCCTCGTCCAGAATGTGTTTGACGTCGGCCTCGGGAAAATCGGGGAGGATTGGGACGGCGATCGCCCCTAGGCGGACGATGCCGAAATAGGCCATGCCCCACTGGGGGGAATTATCGGCGAGAATCGCCACCCGGTCGCCTTTCTTGATGCCGCGCTCCTTGAGCAGGGCCGCGACTTCCAGGGATTTTTGGTGGAACTCCCCATGGCGCATGGCTGGCTGAAAGGCGAAGCTCACCGCAGGCCGATCTCCGAAAGATCGGGAGCCTTCGTCCAGAAGTAGGTTCAAGGTTGTGATGATGGCGGAGATCATGGTTGGTGCATGGCGATTAATTTTTGTTTGAATTGCGCAAAAAAAAGGTCGCGATTACAGCAGGAAGAACCGCGACCGGCGACGGTTGGCATATTTTACTCTTCGATTTCGTAGTCTCGCTGGCTCGCTTACCTGTGTCGCGGATCTGCGCTGATGGGTCCAGGCCCATCAGCTGACTGCGTTCCCTTTCACGAGACCATCAATTTTTCCAGCGTCTGGTACAGGCGCTCCATTTCCACGGGTTTGGTCAGATACTCATCCATGCCAGCCTCAAGGCATTTTTCCCGGTCGCCCTTGATGGCGTTTGCGGTGAGAGCGATAATGGGCAGGTTAAGCCGCAGGGTCTGGCGGATGGCCCTGGTCGCTTCCAGCCCGTCCATCACAGGCATCATGACGTCCATCAGCACGGCGTCATAGGTTTTGCCTTGCAGGGCGACAAGCGCCTCCTGACCGTTGCCCGCTATATCAACCAGAATGCCAACTCTTGTCAAGAGTTGACTTGCCACCATCTGGTTTACCTGGTTATCCTCCACCACCAGCACCTGCTTGCCAGCTAGGGCTTTAAACTGTTTTTTGTCGCTTTCCGGCAAAGGCGAAAGAGGGCTGGATGGTGTGGGTGTTGTTCCCAGACAGGCGGCGATTGTTTCGTACAGGTATGATTGTTTGATCGGCTTGCTCAGGAGGATAACACCGGGGCAACCTGTGATGCCTTTAAGGGTTGTTTCGGTATCGGGCGGAGTGAGGATAATGACCGGCGTTGCGAGATCGTCCGGCTGGTTGGCTCCCCATTGTTTTAGGAAAATGGGGAGATCGAGCCCGGCCAGGGAGCTGTCGAGAATAAGGATGGCATGATCCTGGGTCGGTTGGGCAATGGCCAGGGGCGAGCCGTCTGTTGCCAAGCGCGGGAGGGGTTCGGCTCGGCACCCGAAGTCGGTGAGCATCTCCAGCAAGGTTTCCCGCAGGGCAGGATGATCTGTCGCCACCAGAACCTTGGTGCCGGAAATCGAGGCCGGAAGAGTGAGAGGCTGTTGTTTCTCTGGAGGTTGCAGCTGGACGCTGATGGTGAAGTGAAAGGTGCTGCCCTTGCCCGGCTCGCTTTCGGCGTTTATTTCGCCGCCCATCAGGGTGATCAACTGTTTGCTGATGGCAAGACCAAGGCCGGTTCCCCCGTATAGTCGCGAGGTTGAGCTATCTGCCTGGGTGTATTCGCTGAAGAGTTGCCTGATCTGGTTATGGTTGATCCCGCTGCCGGTATCCCGCACGAAAAAATGCAGCATTGCCTTGTCGTGGGTTTGTTTTTCACAGTGCGCCGTGATGGCGACCTCGCCTTTCTCCGTAAATTTGATGGCGTTGTTGACAAGATTGATCAGGATCTGCCGCAGGCGGAGGGCGTCTCCCTTCATGGCGCAGGGCGGATTGTCATGCACGATGAGCAGTAATTCAAGGCCTTTGTCGGCGGCTTGCTTGCCAAACAGGTCCGCAAGGCTCTCCATGGTTTCCCGCAAATCAAAACTGACGCACTCGAGATCAAGGCGACCGGCTTCGATTTTTGAAAAATCGAGGATGTCGTTGATCAGGGCAAGCAGCGCCTTGCCGGAATCTTGGATAATGGCGAGGTACTGTTGTAGCTTTGCTGTTTCCGCCATTTTTGCCGCCATGTTCGCCATGCCGAGGATGGCGTTCATCGGGGTGCGGATCTCATGGCTCATGGAGGCGAGAAACTGGGATTTTGCCTTGCTGGCCGCATCTGCCCGTGCTTCCGCTTTTTGCCGTTCCTCGGCTTCCTTGGCAAGGTATTCATTGGCCCGACTCAGGTCTGTCGTGCGATCTTTAACCAGGGTCTCCAGGGAGTTTTTAAACTGTTCCAGGTCGCGGAAGGATTTTTCCAGTTCGTGGTGGGCTTCTTCGAGCTGTTTGGCATAGACGGTTTGCATCTGTTCCTTGTCCTGTTTCATGAGCTGAAAACGATCGGCGAGGCCCATGGACAACAGGATAACCTCCCAGGCCGAACCGAGCTGGATGCCCCAGTGGGTAATGAAGGTGTGGGGCAGGACGCCGAAGGTTTTCAGGGCATACACCGTTACCCCCAGCATGGAAACAGACCAGGCCAGAAAATAATAACGGGCTGGCCGATAGCCTTGGATCATGGTGATAAAACCCGCAACGATTAGGGCAACGACGGTCAGGCTCATCAGGGTCGCCAAGCGGATGCTCAGGTTGTAGCCGACAAAAAGGGTCAGGGCTGCGCCAATTATGGAAAGGACCAGGCCTGCCCGGAGAATGCCATCAAGTCGGGGGACGTTTTTTGCTGTGTCGAGAATTTTTCGTGTGAACTGGGTGGCGAAGATGTAGGCGAGAAAAATAAACAATGGTGTGCAGTTATTGGCCCACCATATCTGGTTGGGCCAGAAATACTGAAAAGCCATGCCATTGAGGCTTAGCTGGAACAGCATGTAGGTGAAAACAAAAAGGACGTAGTAGAGATAGGTGTTGTCCTTGAGGCCAAGATAGATGAAAAAATTGTAGAGCATCATGACCAGCAGGATGCCGTAATAGATGCCCAACAGGGTTTGTTCCAGGCTGATTTCTCCGGCCAGGCAGGCAGGGGAATCTAGGGTCAGCGGCAGATTCAGGGAGCTGGTCGTCTCACAGCGGAGGTACAGGGTTTTCTGTTCGCCGGGTGCAAGCCTGACCGGGAAGATGTTGTTCTTGTGCTGGATGGTCCTTTGGGTGAAAGGAAGGCTATCACCTGCCTTGAGAACGGTGAAGGCGCCGGTGTCGGTGGGGGTATACAAATCCAGATGGTCAAGAAGAGGGTATTTTACCTCGAGAAAATATTCTACGGAATTTGGCAGGCTGTTTTTTACGGTAAAACGAGCCCATACAGCCGAAGTGGTAAAGCCGAAGCTGGGGGTGTCGGAGGTCGAGGGGGTAAATCGGGATTCGGCTTGCCCTGAAACGATGTCGGCGATCGTCAGATTTCTGCTCGGATCTTCAAACAGTTCGAGATGTTTTCCCAGGGAATATGATTCTTGTTCAGGGGCAAGAATCACCGGCACAGGCATGGCCCGGACAGCTGTCGGGGCCATCAGAAGGCAAAAAAGAGTAAAGGTTAGGCGGCGGCACCACACCTTATGTGATCTGGTGCGTATGGGGATTTCGCGTATGCATAACAGCATGATTATTGACCTTGTTTTTTCGTGGTCCACGAGAGAGAATAAAGAATACGTTCAGTATAAACATAAAAAACAAGGCAAAAACAATATCTTTATCTAGTTTTATCAGCTGGTTAATAAGCACGACTATTTTCGGGAGCGGCTGGGGGGTAAGGAAACAGCGGGACAGATGGGATGCGAGCAATAATTCGGGGCGGGTTGTGCCACATAGTGGTATAAATTTACCAGGTGAGAATGTGGGCAACCGTCCGAGTCCTTTTGGCCCGGATGACAGGGATGAATGACCAATATGCATCCCCTGTCATCCGGATTGTTTCAAGTGCAATGCAGGAGGTTACAAGATGAAAGAAAAGATCGCAGTCATTGTCATGGCGGCAGCATTCCTGACCTTGCTGTCCCAGGGGCTGGCTCTTGCCGAAGATGGAGGAGAGGCGGCCTACCGTTTTGATCCAAATATCCAGTCCAGCCGGGCTCTTGAGTATAAGAATCTCTGGGCCGGGTACAACCTCTTCAAGAGCAACTGCAAGAGCTGTCACTTCAGGGGAAACGACAAGGGTGCCCAGTTTTTGGATACAGACTCACGGACCATGAGGGGCTGGAACGCGCTGTTTTATAAGAAAAGCGTGCGGTGCGCCAAAGACGGCTCCTGGGCCAAGCTTTCCTCGGAAGAGTTGCTGGTTATAAACGATTACCTCTACAGCAAGGCCTATGACACCTGGGATCCAAATACCGCCAAAAGCTGCGGCTGATAAGCCAAAGCTGCTCCCGGTTCGGGAGCGATAACAATCAGATTCTGGTGTAGCTCCAGCTCAGCGGCTGGCCGTTCTTGTACGGAAGATGGCCATGGAAGATGCGGGGGTCGGAGTCAAAAACCAGAGGCAAGAAATAGCGATCTCCTTCCCACATCGGTAGGAGATGCAGAAGATCAATGGGGTGCCAAGCGAGCGTCCCTTCTTCGTTTTCGGGGAAGGGGGTGCCGTGGAAGCGGTCGATCCGGAAGATAAATCCCAGCCAGTCCTCCCCGTGCGGCCCGAAGCCGGGCCAGTTGATGGTCCCGCGTAGCAGGATCGTTTTGCAGTCGATCCCGGCTTCTTCCTTGATTTCCCTGGTGAGACAGGTAAGAACATCTTCGTCTGGTCGCATTTTGCCGCCAAGGCCGTTGTACTTGCCCAGGTGGGCGTCGGCCGGCCGGGCATTGCGATGGACAAGAAGGGTCTGGGTCCGGTCTGGCGAGAGAATGTAGCCCAGGGTGCCGATGATGGGGGTGTAGGTCATGAGCGTCCTGTTGTCGGGAATAGCTGGAAGGTTTTAAATATAGTTTCTTTCAAAATTCGGCATGATTATATACCATGATTCCATGTCGGGAAAGAGGTGCGGTCAGTCAGTGTCCGCCCACAGCTCTTGCCTTAAGCCGTTGTTGAGAAATAATTTGGGCATTTCGTATGACAAAAACGGCAGCAGCGCCAGCGGCGTAAGGAGCCGTAAGGGAACGTCCAGAATTGTACAAGTTATTTTTTAAACGGCTCCTAAAATATTGGAGTAAAAATGGCAATCCTTATTGTTGACGATATTCCTGTAAACCTGATGCTGCTTGAGGAGATGCTCCAGCAGGAAGGATATTCGGACATTTATTGTGTCAGAAGTGGCCAGGAAGCCCTGGAAATGCTGGCTTCAACCGAGGAGGCCGAGGCGGAGGAGAAAAGGATCGATCTCATCCTCATGGATGTCATGATGCCGGGGATGGACGGTATCGAGGCCTGCCAACGGATCAAGGCGCAGGATGGGCTGCGGGATATCCCGGTTATCATGGTCACGGTTCGTGATGACGATGAGGCGCTGGCCCAGGCGTTCGCCATGGGGGCGACAGACTATATCATCAAGCCGGTCAAGGAGATCGAGCTGCTGGCCAGGGTTCGTGCCGCCTTGAGGCTGAAGCGGGAAACCGATCGGCGCAAGGCGCGGGAGCAGGAGCTGGTCGAGCTTACCCGCCAACTGGACACCATGAACCGTCGCCTGATGCACATGGTGCCCCGCGACAGCCTGACCGAGGTGGGCAATCGTCGGTATTTTGATGAAATTCTGGTCAGGGAATGGAATCGGGCCAGGCGGGAGGCGGTTCCGCTTTCTCTGCTCATGGTGGATCTCGATGATTTTAAAAAATTTAACGAGGCCCATGGACGGGACAAGGGTGACGAATGCCTGCGGAAGGTGGCCGATATCTTGCGCTGTGTCCTCAAACGGGCCGGAGATACCGTGGTCCGTTATGGCGGTGAGGAGTTTGCCGCCATCCTGCCCAACACCCCCAATGGGGGCGCTCTGGTCGTGGCCCATGAATTCATGGAGCAGTTGGCCGCGTTGAATATCAGCTGTGGCGGGGCCTTAGTAGGGGTGAGTCTGACGGCGAGCATCGGTCTGGCAACCGCCGAACCGTGTCGCGGTTCGGATATGCAAGGACTGGTAATTGCCGCAGAGGGGGCACACTACCTGGCCAAGGGCGAAGGGGGCAACCGGATCAAGGTGGCTCTTGATTGCCAGTAAGTTG
>JAPLJG010000001.1:12637-27945 GCA_026388735.1 Deltaproteobacteria bacterium | reverse complement strand
TGCCGGATATCTTGCCGCCGAAGAGATCATGGTCAAGGGCTGGGTTGCCACCCCCATTTTCATCCAGCCCATCTCCCCCCTTGCCGCCAGCCGCCTTCCCCTGCCAACCCCCTATTTTCTTGAAAGATTCCGGCAGCAGTTCGAAGCCTTTCTCTATACGAACCTTAGCCCAGGCAACGCCGGGCTATACCAGGCCCTCCTCATTGGCGATTGCAGCGGCCTTTCCCCAGAAGTCTCGGAGATGTACCGGGCAACCGGCATCATGCACATCCTTGCCATTTCCGGGAGTCATCTCGTTGTCGTGGCTTTCCTGACCACGGTTTTCTTCCGTTTTCTGGTCAACCGCTTCCCCTGGCTGCTGCTCCGCCTGCCTGCAGCCAAGCTCACCCTAGCTCTCTCGTTTCCCGTGCTCTTTCTCTACACCGGCTTTGCCGGTTTTCAGCCCCCGGTGGCCCGGTCCCTGATCATGACCGGTGTTTTCATCACGGCCATTCTCCTGGATCGCCAATGGTCAAGCCTGAACAACCTTGCCATTGCCGCTTTCTGCATCCTCCTGCTTAACCCGCTCAGCATCCACACCGCCTCCTTCCAGCTCTCCTTTGCCGCCACCGCGGCAATAGTACTCACCATGCCACAGCTCGCTGCCTGGCGTCCCCAAAAGGACAACCGCTCTCCCTGGCAGACCATGCGCTATCTCCTCATCTCGGGGCTTTTCATCTCCTGCGCCGCCTTTCTCGCCACAGCACCGCTCGCCCTGCTCCACTCCAACAGAATTTCCCTGGCAGGCCCCATCACCACCCTGCTGGTCACACCTTTTCTCTGTTTCTGGACCCTCCCTCTGGGCCTGGTGGCCATCCTCACCCAGCCGCTTGCCCCAACGGTCGCGGTATTTTTTTTAAAGGCAGGCGTTTTTGGCATCCAGATTTCCCACGCGCTGACCGCCTTTATTGCCGGGCTGCCGTTTTCCTCTCTCTGGCTTCCCACACCGCCTACTCCCCTGCTGATCATTGCCTATGCGCTCCTTCTCCTGATCTTCCAAAGCCGCCGCCTGCTTCCCGTCCTGACCATGCTTACCTGCTTCGCCCTGTTGCTTTCCGGTTATCTGCCGCTGCCAACATGGCATGACAACTCGATACAGATTTCTTTTTTGGCCGTGGGAAGTGGCAACGCCGCAGTCGTGGAACAACCCGACAACCGCGTCATCCTCATCGACGGCGGCGGCCCGCCCACCGGACTTTTCAATGTGGGGGAGCGGGTGATTGCGCCATTTCTATGGCACCGGCAGATCAGGCGGGTGGAACAGATCATCCTTACCCATGCCCATGCCGATCATTTTAACGGACTGCCCTGGATCGTCGAAAGATTTCAGCCAAAGGTTCTCTGGCTCAGCGAAACCAGCAGTCAGGAACCAGGCTTTGCCGCTTTTTTGCATGAGGCGAAACAAGCCGGCTGCCAAGTGCGGATTGCCAAGGCAGGCGAAGTACTTGCCACCGGAAACAATGGCTTTGCCATCACCTGCCTGGCCAATCTGGCCCGTGTCGACGACAAAGACCAGCTCGCAGACAGGAAAGCAACCCCGGGCAACCCAAACAACAGAGGGCTGGTCCTACGCCTGGACAATGGCAACAACGCTTTTCTTTTTCCTGGGGATATTGAAAAGGACTACGAAGAACACATCTTATCGAAGGGAGACCTACTCAAAGCCGATGTCCTGCTGATGCCCCATCATGGTCTAGGTTCATCAGGCAGCGCCGAGTTCATGGAGGCCGTTACGCCGCGTTACTGTGTGGTATCAACGGGCAAGAAAGAGCCATTTCCCCCGGCGCAGTATCGGGACTCGACTGCCGACCTCTTTTCAACGGCCCGGCATGGTAGCATTTTTTTCTTGTCTGACGGAAAAACCATAACCGCCCACCTCTACCGAACCACCAATGGTTCACCAGAGCCCTTGTGAACCGACAAACCGCAACCCGCCTTTAGGCATCGGTGAAATCCGTGGGCGGCTTCTTGAGAAACTGCACGAACTTGCTCTTGTCAACGCACTGCACGTACGCGTCATCCCCGGAAATCCATCCTTTTTTGATCAGATCCATGATCGCATCATCCAGGGTCTGCATCCCATATTTTTTCCCGGTCTGCATGGAGGAGGGGATCTGATAGGTCTTGCCTTCACGGATCAGATTCCGCACCGCCGGGGTGCAGATCAGGATCTCCAGTGCGGCACAACGACCTTTGATGTCCACCCGTTTGAAAAGGGTTTGGGAGACCACGGCCTTCAGGGCATCCGCCAGGGTGGAGCGGACCTGGGCCTGCTGGCTGGACGGAAAAATCTCGATGATCCTGTCCACAGTCTTATTGGCATTCAAGGTGTGTAGAGTGCCAAAAACCAGATGCCCGGTCATGGCCGCTTCCATTGCCAGGGCAATGGTTTCCAGATCGCGCATTTCGCCAACCATGATAATGTCGGGATCTTCACGGAGTGCGCCCCGCAGGGCCGCAGCAAAGGACTGGGTATGCAGCCCCACTTCCCGATGATTGACGATACAGTTCTGGCTCTTGTGCACAAACTCGATGGGGTCTTCGATGGTCAGGATATGGTCTTTGCGAAGCTTGTTGGCCTGATCGACAATGGCGGCCAGGGTTGTCGATTTACCGCTGCCTGTGGGCCCAGTGACCAGAACCATCCCCTTGGGCAGGGTGGCGAGCTGCGAAACAACCAGGGGCAGACCCAACTGGTCACAGCCCAGGATATTGCTGGGAATCTCACGGAATACCGCGCCGATCCCATATTTCTGCATAAAGAGGTTGCCGCGGTAGCGGGCAAGCCCGGCGATCTCGTAGCCGAAATCCACATCGCCGGTTTCCTCGAAGACCTTGACTTTTTCCTCGGAAACAATCTCATAAAGCATGGCCTTGAGCTCATCGTTGTCAAGAACCTTGTACTTGACCCGCTCCATCTCGCCCCGGATACGAAGGATCGGCTGCTGCCCGGAAACCATATGCAGATCCGAGGCACCCTGTTCGTTCATCAATTTAAAAAAAGCATCGATCTGAGCCATACAAAAAAACTCCTGTAATCAGTCTGTTGAAGGTCTCTTGGGGGGATATGCCCAGGAAAAGCGTACTCATCCATACAGCATTTATGCACCAGTAGTGCTAGTATATCGATTCGTGGATTCGTGTAAAATTACTCCACGCAAAAAAACAAGGCCCTGGGCAAATAGTATCCCTTTAAAATGACGGCATTCATCGATCTGCATACCCACTCAACCTGTTCGGACGGGCTACTGACCCCGACGGCCCTGCTGGCCCTTGCCGCCCGCCGAGGGCTTGCAGCCATCGCCCTCACCGACCACGACACCGTCGCAGGGATTCCCGAAGCCCTTGCCCACGGCAGGATCACCGGGGTTGAGGTTCTCCCGGGCATAGAAATAAGCAGCAGCCTCGAGGGGGTTTCGCTCCATATTCTGGGCTACGGCTTCAACCATGAACATCCCTGCTTCCTCGCCTTTCTGGAAAAACTACAACAGGCCCGACGCAACCGCAACCACGGAATACTGGAGCGCCTCCAAGCCCTTGGCATCTCCATAACCAGCGAGGAACTGACCCAGATTGCCGGAGACCAAATAGGCCGACCCCACTTCGCCCGCCTGCTCGCCAAAAAGGGCCGAGCCAAGAATACCCAAGACGCCTTCAGCCGCTACCTCAAGCACGGCGGCCCAGCCTTTGTGGAACATGTCAAACCCCAGGCAGACGAAGTAATCAGCCGAATCACCGAGGCCAATGGTTTGGCAATACTTGCCCACCCGGCCTGCTCGGACCCGGGCCTTGAAAAAATCCCTGCCTTTGTTGCTCAGCTCAAAGATTACGGGCTGGCCGGACTTGAAGGCATCTACCCAACCCATTCAAAAAAAGTATGCCGATTCCTGCAAACCCTTGCCGCGCAGCACAATTTACTCCTCAGCGGCGGCACGGACTATCATGGCGACGCGCACTCGGTTACCCCTCTAGGCGGCAACACCAAAACCATCCGTGTTCCTTTTCAACTCCTTGATGATATCAAGCAACGGCTGGCAACCATTGATATAGCCCGCAAATAGACGGTCCCCTCTCCGCCAAAAACTTATTTTTCAAAACCAGACTCCCTTTTTACTAAGAAACAGGATTGACTTCCTGACCAGCCGACAGTACTAAAGATAAGTTCTTGCAGGCATTGACCAAGAGAACATTTGCTCAAGACAGAAGTTTTTCGCTAAACGTTGGGAGCCGATAACGGACAAAGACGGGTAATCGCATGACGGGCGACGAATACATCCTCTCCATTCTCAAAAAATATGAAGTTCCCCGCGGGCCTGAATCTGCCGCTGAACAAGCAGCTAGCCGGATTGCCCCCAAGATACAACGCTGGGCGGGAGAGTGGCTCGCCAGCCTGTCGTATTCCGGCTCATACGCAAAGCAAACAACCGTGCGTGGCGTAACCGAGGTGGATCTTTTCATCTCATTAAAGCCCGAGATGCCGGGAACCATAAAAAAAATCTACGACGAACTGTTTACCCTGGCCGCATTGCATGGCTGGAATCCCCGCCATCGGGATGTTGCCGTTGGTATTTCAATAAACGGCCTAAACCTCGATTTAATTCCCGGTCGTGGGCAAGCAGGCTATGAGAGCTATCATGACCTGTATTGGCTCAGATCCGATTCCTCGCGACAAACCGATGTGAACCTCCACGTGGATACCGTGGCCAAATCGCATCGCCTTGGTGAAATTAAGGCAATCAAGATATGGCGACACATCCACCAACTTGACTGGCCTTCCTTATATCTTGAGTTTTTCGCCATTAACGCTCTAACAGGAAAAGACTCTGATTCTCCCGCTCTTAATCTTCTTCATGTGCTGGATGCAATCGGGGAAACCCTGGAGACAACGTGCATCGTCGATCCAGCCAACCCTGACAGTGTGCTGTCCAACGACTTAACGCCAGAAGAAAAGAAAACCATCGCTGATCAGGCAAAAAAGTCAGCAGCCCAACAGCACTGGGAAGACATTATCTGGTAGAATCCCAGCCATTTCAAAAAGCATCTCTCTTCCGCCTCACCCCCTCCCGCCGGGGCCTCTTTTTTTCCCTTGATCCATTCTCCCAAATACCCCTATGATATCCATAGCGTTTGCCAATTTTTTCCGACAAACGGTTCTCTCTTCAGAAATATTTTCAGCAAGGACACGCGCCACATGGCCAGAAAATACAAAGTCCTCATTGTCGATGACTCAACCAGCGTCCTGAAGGCCCTGGCCAGGGCCTTTGCCGAAACCCCCTACGAAGTCCAAACCTGCAACGATTCCGTCAAAGCCTACGGGATGATCGAGGACGAGCATTTCGACATCGTGATCAGCGACATCATGATGCCCGAGTTGGACGGCCTTTCCCTGCTGCGCAAGATCAAAAATTACAACGGCACCATCCAGGTCATCATGATTACCGGCTACATCACGATCAACAACACCCTCAATGCCTTTCGCTATGGGGCAAACGACATCTTTTTCAAGCCGTTCAAGGACATGCAGGACCTCATTGGCGCCGTGGATGCAGCGGCCAGGAAACTGAACCGCATCAACGAGATTCTCAAAGTGCTGGCCAGCGAAAAAGGAAACTGACATGCAGTACGACGTTGATCTTGACGCACTCCAAGGCTTTATCGATGAATCCAACGATTCACTTCAGGGAATCGAGGCGGACTTCATCGCCTTGGAAGGTGATCCCGGCAACGCCGAGATCATCAACAGGATCTTCCGCCCGGTGCACAGCCTCAAGGGCAATTCCGGTTTCTTTGGCCTGACCAACATCAACAAGTTCTCCCACCGCCTCGAAAATCTCCTTGATGCCTGCCGCAAAGGCGAAGTCCTGATTAACAAAAAGATCATCGACATCCTGCTCAAAGGGATCGAATACCTGCAAGCCATGCTCGACCGGGCCCAGAAAAACCCTGCCGAAGTAACCTTCCTGCCGGAAGAAAAAAGCTTCCTCACCCAGGTGGAAGCAATCCAACCCATTGCTGCAACCGGCTCCATCCAGAGTGTCATTACTCTGGAAAATCTCCTCCACGAATTCCTGGATCTTGGTCAGAACATCCACGCCCACCCCCTGATCCCTGGGTTGCTGGATCAAATTGAAAAAGCCAATATCGATCTTCAGGCAATCATCGCGGCAAAAAAACAAAAGTGCCCCTGCAGCGCCTACTCTCCCGACTGCCAATATTTTCTGGGCGACCAGGATTTCAGCAGCCAAATGGCCCACTTCGGCCTGATCCTCCAACTTCTTGAAACCAAAAAGGCTGCGGACAAGGACCTCCTGCTCACCTTTGCCCAGGCCCTTGCCCAAGTGAGCGAAGCCCTGCAAGGCAACCCTGCCATTGCCGGAGAGCTTGCCGAGCTTATGGCCATGCGGAATTTCCTTGATGACGCCCTGATGATGGCCAGCGATGAATACAACACCCTCTGCCGCAACCTGCTTAACTCGGTGATCGGCTGTTTTGAGGCCAGGGCAAAGGGTGGCAGCGCCCGCGTGGGAGAAATTCTGGTGGAGCAGCAGCTTGTCAGCGAAGCACAGATCTCCGCAGCCCTGGGCCAGCAAAAAAAGATCGGAGAGCTGCTCATCGAGCAAGGGGTTATCCAGGAAGATGACCTAAAAAAAGCGCTGGCAATCCAGGACAAACGGACCTTGGATGCCCACATCAAGGAAACAAAAATCTCCGAGCAGACAAAAACCATCCGCATCGATCAGGCGCTGCTCGACAACTTCGCCAATTCCGTGGGCGGGCTTTACATCAGTCTCGATTCCCTCAATTTCCTCAAAAAACAGCTGGAAACAAAGCAGGCGAATTTCGGACTCGTGGCCAGATTCGACGGCATCGTCAGTGCCCTTGACGAACAGCTTGAAAAACTACACGCCAACATCATGAGCATCCGCAGGGTGCCGGTCAAATCGTTATTCCAGCGCTTCCCCAAGGTGGTACGCCAGTTGTCCAGTTCACTTGCTAAGGAGGTTCACTTCACCATCATCGGTGAGGAGACCGTTATCGATAAAGACCTGCTGGAGAAGATCGAAAACCCACTGGTTCACATCCTGCGCAATTCCCTGGACCACGGGCTCCAAGGACCGGAGGCGAGAAAAAAAGCGGGCAAACCGGAACAGGGCAGTCTTACGCTGCAAGCGCGGGCCGATGAAAACAATGTCTACATTATCATTGAAGACGACGGCATGGGCATCGATCCGCGAAAAATGAAGGAAGTCGCCATGAGTAAGGGGTTCATGGCCGCTGAAGAGCTGGAACGATTGAGTGATCGTGAGCTGATCAATCTCGTTTTCAAGCCAGGGTTCAGTTCCGCCGAAAAGGTCAGCGAGGTCTCTGGCCGCGGGGTGGGCATGGACGTGGTCATGTCCGGCCTCAAGGAATGCCATGGCACCATCCAGCTCGATTCCATCGTGGGCAAAGGCACCACGGTTTCCCTTACCGTGCCACTCACCAAAACCCTGGTCACCAAAGAAGCCATGCTCGCACAATCTGGCGAAGAGACCTATGCCATCCCCTCCGATGAGGTCACCACGGTCATCGAAACCAAAAACATCATCCCGCTTCTTGCGGAAAACCACTGCATCGCATATGATGGCGCAATTTTGCGGCTTATTGAGCTCAGCACCTTCTTTTACCCGAAAGCCTCCTCGACCCTGGCTGACCTGCACAGTAAAGTTGTTGTGATCTGCAAGCTCCATGGAATCGGCCTGCTGGTGGACCGGATACTGTCCCATCAGAAGATCGTGGCCAAAGAGTTTGGCGATGGGTACAAAAAACTACAAAAAGTCAATGGGATTTGCGGATACACCATCATGGGCAACGACGATATTATCCTGATTACCGATATCAAGGAAATTGCCGAACATGCCGCATAGCATGCCGGGTCCCCCCCAAGGTGCTTCCGAGGATTCCCCCCTGAAATTCCACCGCTGCAAGGCTGCTCGCACATGAATACCGTACTGATTGTTGACGATGAGCCAAACTATCTGATAGTCCTCTCCGAACTGCTCCGCGAAGAGGGCTTAGGGATCTTTACCGCCGGAAATGGGGAAGAGGCCCTCAAGATCCTGAATAAAACCGACATCGATCTGGTGATCACCGATATGCGCATGCCGGGCCTTGATGGCCTGGGACTGCTCAAGGCGGCCAAGGCCCTCAACCCTGATCTGCCCGTGATCATGGTCACCGCCTTCGGAGAGGTGGAAATGGCCGTAGCTGCCATGAAAGCCGGGGCCTTCAACTATCTCACCAAGCCCTTCAATAATGATGAGCTGGTGCTGAACACCGCCAAGGCCTTGGAGCATTACGCCGTGCTCCGCGAAAACATGCGGCTCCGGGAGGAAATGCGCTCCCGAACCTCTTTTTCCAGCATGGTCGGCAAGAACCAGAAGATGCAGGCCATCTTCAACCTCATCGAAAAGGTGGCCCCGACCTCGACCTCGGTCCTGATCACCGGCGAATCCGGCACCGGCAAGGAGCTGGTGGCCAGGGCCATCCACTGCAACAGCCCCCGGGAAAAAGCCCCGTTCATTTCCCTCAACTGCGCGGGGCTTCCGGAAAACCTCCTGGAGAGCGAACTCTTTGGCCATGAAAAAGGGGCATTCACCGGGGCCATCGCCCTACGCAAAGGGAGGTTCGAACTGGCCGACACCGGCAGCCTGTTTCTCGACGAGGTCGGAGAGATGGCCATGCCGCTCCAGGCCAAACTGCTGCGCGTGCTTCAGGAACGCAACTTTGAACGGGTCGGCGGCAGCCAAACCCTGCGGGTTGATGTTCGGATCATTACCGCGACCAACCGCGATCTCAAGGATGAGGTGGACAAAGGACATTTCCGGGAAGATCTCTATTACCGGCTCAATGTGCTCCACATCCACCTCCCCCCCCTGCGGGAGCGCACCGATGATATCCCCATGCTGGTCGCCCATTTTGTCCGCAAATACGCCGAGCAGCTGAACAAACCAAAATTAGAGATTGCCACGGAAACAGTGCGCTTTCTCATGACTCTACCTTGGGAAGGCAACATCCGGGAGCTGGAAAACACCATCGAACGGGCAGCCATTCTTTGCACCAGAAACCTGATTCGCCCAGAAGATGTCCAGCCCGAGACCATGACCGGCAAGGAACCCTTACAGTGGCTGAATGGTTTTGACCTTGAGCATGCGATCCCGGCCAACACCCCCCTGCCCGATGTGCTTGACGGCATTGAAAAGAAAATGGTCATCTCGGCTCTAACCAAGGCGAACTATGTCCAGACAAAAGCGGCGGACGCCTTGGGGATCACCAAGAGCCTGCTCCAGTACAAGATGAAGAAACACGGCATCCTTAAACGCTAAAATTTCCACGGACGGGCTGGAAAATCAACCCGCCCGCCGGGAGGATTGCGCAGCAAACTTTCATCAGGGTCCCTGCCATGAGCTTTTCCTGCAAAAACTACGACTACAATGACGACAAGTGCCTGATGCTCAAGCAGGACTGTATTCCCGGCCGACCGGGGTGTGTGCTTGAAGGCCGGGTAGCTTTGAGTGAAGCGCTCACTGACCGGATCAAGGAGTTGGAGCAGAAAAATTCCTCCGGAAAAACAGGCAAGAAATAAGCTGCCCCATGAAAGACGAAACCAGAGTGGTGGTGGTCGGTTGTGGCCCGGCCGGGCTCATGGCCGCCACCGTCTTAAGTCAAGCAGGCCTGTCGGTGGATATCTTCGACACCAAGGCCTCGGCCGGCTGTAAATTCCTGGTTGCCGGTCGCGGCGGGCTGAATCTCACCCATGCGGAACACGCCGAACCCTTTGCCGCCCGCTACGGGAACAACGCAGAAATCTTCAGCAAGCTCCTGGCCGATTTTTCGCCGGACGACCTGCGCGCCTGGTTGCGCGGACTTGGAGTGGAAACCTTTATCGGCACCAGCGGCCGGGTCTTCCCCAAAGACGCCACTGCCCACAATATTCTAAAGATTTGGCTTGAGACCTTGGCCAAACGCGGGGTTGCCTTCCACTACCGGCACCGCTGGCAGGGATTTACCCAGACAGGTGCCCCGCTCTTTCTTACCGAGACCGGCGAGACCCTCGAATTCCCGGCCAAGGCCTTGCTCCTTGCCCTGGGCGGGGCAAGCTGGCCCCAAACCGGCTCCGATGGTAGCTGGACCTCCTTTCTCGCTGCCAAAGGAGTCCTTCTTGAGCCATTCCGCCCGGCAAACTGCGGGGTTGAGGTGGCGTGGTCCGAGCATTTTCGAACCCGTTTCAGCGGCAAGCCCCTCAAAAACCTTCTCCTCTGCTGCGGCGACCGGCAGGCCATCGGCGATGTGGTGATAACCGCCCATGGCCTGGAAGGAGGGCCGGTCTATGCCCTGAGCGCCGTCATCCGCGACCTGCTGGAACAAACCCGCCCTGCCCCCCTTTTGCTCGATCTCAAACGCGATATTACGCTGGAACGCCTTCAAGAAAAGCTTGAGCACCCACGCGGCAAGGAGAGTCTCGCCAATTTCCTGCGCAAGGCCATCCACCTCACCGGGCCAGCCTATTCGCTGCTCCACGAAATCTGCACCCCGGAAGACCTGAAAAACCCGACGATTCTTGCCGGACGCATCAAAAATCTTCCCGTTTCCATCATCAACACCAGACCTCTAGCCGAAGCAATTTCCTCCGCCGGAGGCGTTACCTTTCCTGAAGTGGACGCGAATCTCATGCTCCATAAAATGCCGGGGGTATTCGTGGCCGGGGAAATGCTGGATTGGGAAGCGCCAACCGGCGGCTACCTGTTACAAGGCGCCTTCAGCACTGGATACCAGGCCGCTCAAGGGCTGGGCCACACACCCAGCCCGCAACCGCTCTCCCCCGACAGCTGACAGGCCTTGGCTTTTGCCGCCTCTGGATTTCCCCAGCTTTTCCCCGCAAAATACCCCCCCGGATCATTTCTCCGCTTGCAATCACAATAAATTTATCGGACAATCCATCCTGTTAAAATCCGATGCCGTTGTGGTATAAAGAAACACCGGGCAGGGCATAATCCTGCCAACCCCCAAATATTTTACACGGAAACTCGCCATGAAGATCACCATCAGCTACTGCACACAATGAAACTATCTGCCACGGGCTTCCAGGCTGGAAGCCGAACTGAAGAAACAATTCTCCGCCGAGGTTGAGCTTATCCCTGGCTCAAACGGCATCTACGATATCGTGGCCGATGACCGCCTGATTTTTTCAAAACATACTGCCGGTCGTTTTGCCGAGCCCGAAGAAATCATCAGCCTCATCCAGAGCCACGGGTAAGCCAAAGGCCTCTCTGACGACTATGACCACGCCACCGGAAACAGCAGCGACCCTCACCCTTCTAGATGCGCCTGACGCCCAAGAGGCCAACGACCACAGCTGGCAACTCACCGATAACACCACCTATACCCTAGGACGGGTGGCCAACACCGATATCACCCTGCCCTACTCCTGGGTATCGCGAAAACACGCCATGATCCAGAGAGAAGAAAATGGCCAGTTCAATCTCCTCGATCTGGGAAGCTCCAACGGCACTTTTCTCAATGGCCGAAAAATCCATACGCCCATCACCCTGCAAAACGGGGACTGCATCGGCATCGGCAGCACCCGTCTTCTCTTCCACCAGAACACAACCCCAACCCGGCCATCGGCGGCAACCGGCGCGGATCTCGATGAAATGACCGTGGCCTTTATTCAAAAACAGATCATCACCATCCTGATCTGCGATATCCACGACTTTACCAGACTGTCCGAAACCATGGGAGACCAGTGGGTTTCCCAGCTCCTCCAACACTGGACCGGAGGGGTAAGCAAGCTGGTGCACAAACATGAGGGGATTGTCGATAAATTCATCGGTGATGCGGTCATGGCCCTGTGGGCAGGGCCAAATCTCCGGGACAACATCCACCAGGCCCTAAAAACCGCCATTGCCATCAGTGCATTCACCAGCAATCTCAGTCAAAAGGTTCCAGATCTTCCCTGGCCTTTACAGATCGGGGCGGCACTCAACACCGGCGAAGCCATGCTGGGAAACCTTGCCCAAGATGGGCAGAGCAACTATACCGTGATCGGGGACGTGGTCAACGTGGCGTTCCGCCTAGAAAATATGACCAGCCGCCAGGAAGATCTGGATCTTGTGATGGGCTGCGATGCCGCCGTGCATCTCGTTGAGCCTGCGACTTTTTTTAAAAAATACTCATTCCGGGTGAAGGGGAAACAGGAGGCGGTTGAGGCCTATGGTTGCAACTTTTCCCAGCTTTCAGCCTATCTCAAAAAAAATGCCTGACTGCCCGGTTCCCGGCAAACAACGCCGCCCTGCCCGGGCAAGATTTCGGCTGTACTGCACCAGCAAAAAAATCTGGAGAAGCTGAAAAAACCATGATCCCCGAAACCAAAAAATTCATCCGGATTGTCACTGATTATCTCCTGGCGGAAGACCGGACCATCGATTTCAACATCTACACCAAGCCGCCCAACAGCAACAGACCCATCCTGCTGATCGCGGCCAACACCAATATCGCCGATATCAAGGCCACCCTTGCCAAGAAAAGCCACGGGCCGCTCTTTATCACCCAGGAGTCCTCCAAAAAATTTGAAAATTTCATGGAGGATTCCCTGGACTCCATTATCAGGAATACCGCCATTCCCCTTGAGCAAAAATCCTCGGTTGTGCACGCCTGCGCGAAAAACATCATCCGGGATGTGTTCGATGACCCCCGGAGCGGCAGGAACATCTCTCGCGCCAAAACCGTAACCAGCAACATCCTCGATCTTACCCTGGCGGACACCCAATCCATCCGCCACCTGCTTCGTCTGGGCTCCCACGACTATTACACCTTTTCCCACTGCGTGAATGTCGCGGTATTCGGCATTGGCCTCTGGTTGATGATCAGCAAGGGAGATTACACGGAACTCCACGATTTTGCCCTGGGCTGTATCCTGCACGATGTGGGGAAAAGCCAGATTGTGGACAGCATCCTGAACAAACCGGGGAAACTCGACTACGAGGAATTTGAAATCATCAAAAAACACCCCGGCCAGGGCCACTGGCTCATGGCCAAACATGCATCCGAAATCACCTTGGATGTGATCATGCACCACCACGAAAAAATCAACGGTCAAGGCTACCCCCACGGGCTCAAACAAGACCAAATCTCCGACAACGCCAAAATCGCCACGATTGCCGACGTATACGACGCCTTGACCACCCACCGCCCATATGCCGGAGCACGCAGGCCCCTCAGCGCCCTGACCCTAATGAAGGAAGAGATGACCGGCCACTTTGAGCAGAAACGATTTGAAGATTTCATCCTGTTTTTGGGGGGAAGGTCGGCCTGAGGCCGCCACTTTCCTCCACTTCCAGGAGATAAGGAGCAACGTAGCATGTGGTCATCAAAAGACGTGTATTATATCTCAGACAGCACCGGCATCCTGGCAACCAACCTGGGCCAAGCGCTGATCTGCCAGTTTCCGGAAATCAATTTCCATGAGGAAAAGTTCCCCTTTGTCCTCAACCAAGAAGAAGCGAAAAAGATCCTGGCCTATATCCTGAAAAAGTCCACCGGGCGACGGCCCCTTATTTTCAGCACCATCATGACCAAGGATATCCGTGCTGTTTTCGATTCCCCCGAGGTCGAGTTTTTTGACGCCTTTGAAATATTCATGACCCGCTTGGAGGGCTGCCTGGAAGCAAAGGCCTTGGGCGTTCCCGGCTTTTCCCGGCATATCGACAACCTGACCATGGCCAAGCGGGTCGAGGCCATCCACTACTGCCTGGAACATGACGACGGGGTCAATACCCATGAACTGGATGAGGCAGAGGTCATCCTGCTGGGGGTTTCGCGCTCGGGCAAGACTCCGGTCAGCGTGTATCTGGCAACGCAGATGGGATTAAAATCGGCGAATTTCCCCCTCACCGCCGAATATCTCACGGAATACACCCTGCCGGAGGAGATAATCAGAAACAGAAAACGCGCCATCGGCCTGACCACAACCCCGGAGGTGCTCCACAATGTCCGGGAAAAACGGTACGCGGACAGCAACTATGCCAAACGCTCCACCTGTAGCGAAGAGATCCAAACGGCCGAAACCATCTTTCACAACCACCAGATCCCCATTGTTTCCACGGCAGGCAAGTCCATCGAGGAGGTCGCCACCCAGGTTTCCCAGGAGTTGGGCCTCTCAAGAAAACCTACCTCATTAAATGAGCGTTCCTGACATTGCCGCGGCAAACCTGCCCCTGGGTATATTTTTCCCCTGAGCCATTTTTTTCATATGCCGGACGACCAGGCATCATGGTATGGTGCGCTGAACAATAGAATTTTTAACCTGCCTGGCCAGACGGTCAGCCCTACACTACCAACCATCCGAGGTTTTTTCTTGGTGCCATTTTTTTTCACCATATTCCTGCTGCTGTTGGGCTGTCTCCTGCCGGATAATGCCCTGGCCTTTCAGTCCCATGCCTATTCCGGGCTGTACATCCATCAGCTCGCCCATTTTTTCATGATTGTCTCCCTTTTCTTTTTTGCCGTGAAAGCCCGGCAAACCCGCTTCGCTTCTCTCAAAGGCTGGCGGCACATCATTGCTGGGACCTGGCTCCTCATGCTCTGGAGCGCTGCCACCATGGTAGGACATTTTCTTGACCTACAAATTAGTGCAGATACCCTATTTCTGCCCCCAGGAGCAAACATCCCCCTGCTCCGCCTCACTGGCTGGCAAGAGGCTCTGTACTATCTCCTGAAACTAGACCACCTCATCGCCGTGCCTGCCGTGTTTCTTTTTTATCGGGGCCTTAAATTGCTCCGGGAGGAACAAGCAACGCCATCTTACCCTGGGCAGGACCGCCCATGATCACCATCTCCATGCTCCCGGTCTGGCTCCTTGATTTCGGCGGCGCCGTAGCGCTGATCATTCTTTCCGGGCTATGCCTCAAACATGCCCATGCCCTGGCCCGTGCCGATCGGGAAAGCCCCCTGGCCATCTTTCTCCTCTGGTTCTGCGGGGCGCTTTTCGCCCTTGCCCTGTCGCGCTCCAGCGGACACATCACCAAACACCTCCTCGCCTTGTTTGGCAGGGAAGATCTCTGGCTGTTCATCTCCCCGTTCAGCGGATCGATCAACAGCATGGCCTTCATTGTCATCGCCTCGGTGACGCTTTTTTTCAACCGGATCGAAACCATCATGGACCGGATGGTGCGGGACCGCGAGAAGATCGAGAAAAACAGCCAGGATCTCTTCCGGTTAAACAAGGAGAT
>JAPLJG010000001.1:0-12617 GCA_026388735.1 Deltaproteobacteria bacterium | reverse complement strand
GCAGAACGAACCAGAGCAAGCATGGCTCTGCGCATCGCCCATGAGGTGCGCAACCCAGTCACCATCATCGGCGGCATGGTGCGCCGACTCCTCAACGCCTATCCGCCAGAAGAAGAGGGCCGGTTGAAGCTGATCCACATCCTTGACCAGGCCCGCAGGCTTGAAAATCTGGTGAGCAAATTCGAGTCGGTGCGGCCGGAAGCAAAAAAAATCTTCGCCCCCCTGGATCTCAACCCCATTGTCGCGGAGGCGGTTGAATCCCTCCAAGTAGAGGCCCACGCCCGGGAAGTCACCCTCATACCCACCCTCAGCCAGACCCCGCTTTTCTTCCATGGCAATAGCTCGCTCATCAAGATCGCCATAGCCCATCTGCTCCGGAATGCGGTAAATGCCTGCGGCAAGAACAACCATATCATCATCACCACAGAAATGACCTCGGCAGGCTGCCAGGTTAAAATTACCGATGATGGCATGGGAATCTCCAAGGAAATACTCGAAGTTATCTTCGACCCCTATCTGCATGTCAGCCAGCAGAGCACCGGTCTGGGGTTGCCCTATGTCAAACAGATCATCACCGAACACATGGGCACAGTCACCGTCACCAGCGAACAGGGCAAGGGCGCCACAGTCCTGATCGTCCTGCCAACCCACCTTGGCGAACTCACCGGTGTTGCCGGTGGCAGCTATGCCATCTAAGGATTCTTTTCCTCTGCGTAGTAACATCTATTAGAAATACCCGACACAATGTGCTATGGTGTGCGATTGTTCTTTTCCTCAACAGACAATCTCAGCGGATAATGCACACCCATGCTTGCCATCAACCAACTTTCCATCCAATTCAGCTCCAAACACCTGTTCAAGAACGTCTCGGTGCGCGTCCATCCCGGCGAAAAAATCGGCCTGGTCGGCGTCAATGGCGCGGGCAAATCCACCCTGCTCAAGATCATGGCCGGGGTCAAGCATGTGGATGACGGCGTCCTGACCCGGTCCAAAAACATCAGCATCGGCTACCTGCCCCAGGAAATCGCCACCTTTGCCCCGGGCCGCACCCTGTTTGATGAAGCGAAAACCGCCTTTGCCGAGGCCTTGGCCATACAAAAAGAGCTGGATCAGGTCAACCATGCCCTTGGCACGGTACCGCCAGAAGACGCCGGCTTCGCCGATCTGCTCCACCGCCAGGGAGATTTGCAGCACCGGCTGGACCAGTCCGACATCTTCACCATGGAGTCCCAGATTGAAAGGATTCTCCTGGGCTTGGGCTTTACCCAAAGCGATTTTAGCAAAGACAGCATTTCATTCAGTGGCGGCTGGCTCATGCGGCTGATGCTGGCCAAGATCCTCCTTGCCAAACCGGACCTCCTGCTGCTGGACGAACCGACCAACCATCTGGATATCGAATCGCTGACCTGGCTCGAAGAGTTCCTGCAAAATCACCGGGGCGCCATGGTGATGATCTCCCATGACCGCTCCTTTCTCGACAACCTCACCACCACCACCTGGGAAATCTCCCTGGGCGATCTCACGGTTTACAAGGGCAATTACTCGAAATACCTGGTGGATAAAGCAAACCGGATGATCATCAAGCGGGCGGCCTATGAAAATCAGCAGGCCATGATCGAGCAAACCATGAAATTCGTTGACCGGTTCCGCTCGAAAGCCACCAAGGCCACCCAGGTGCAGAGCCGCCTCAAGCAGCTGGACAAGATCGAACTCATCGAGCTGGACGAAACGGAAAACACCATCGCCTTCCGCTTTCCTCCCTCCCCGGCTTCCGGCAGAACCGTGCTGGAGATCGAAGGCCTAAACAAGCAGTTCGGCGGCCAGCCGGTTTTTCGCGACCTCTCCTTTACCCTGCAACGCGGTGAGAAGCTGGCCGTGCTCGGGGTCAACGGCGCGGGCAAATCAACCCTGGTCAAAATTCTAGCCGGTCTCATCCCCCCGGACAGCGGCGTCATCCGCTTCGGCCACAACGTGACCATTTCCTACTTCGGCCAGCATCAGGCCCAGGAGCTTGACTCCCGCTACACGATCCTGGAAACCTTAAGCCATGTGAGCAACGATTTGAGCGTCACCCAGACCCGTTCCCTGCTGGGCGCCTTCCTCTTTCGCGGCGATGACGTGGACAAGAAGGTGGGGGTGCTCTCGGGTGGCGAAAAAAGCCGAGTGGCCCTGGCCAAGATGATCGCCACCCCGGCCAACCTCCTCATCCTGGACGAACCCACCAACCATCTGGACATCCAATCCCAGGAGGTGCTCCAGGAGGCCATGCGCCAGTACGACGGCTCCATCATCGTGGTTTCCCACAACCGTTATTTTGCCAACTCCTTTGTCTCCAAGGTGCTGGAGATCAAATCCGGCCACGGCACCATTTTTGACGGCAATATCGACTACTATCTCCACAAGACCCATTTAGAAACGGCCAGCTCCCCGCAAAAAAAGAGTGCCGCACCCAAAATCGAGCCCGGCAATCCACCCCCGGAAAAACAAGCGAAAAAGGGCAAAGAAGTCCGAAAACTCCAGGCGGAACTGCGCCAGCAAAAAACCCGCGAAATCGCCCCGCTCAAAAAAATCCTCGATCGCTGCGAACAAGAAATCGAGCAGCTCGAAAGCAGGAAGAGTCAGCTCGAACAGGCCATGGCCGACCCGGAACTGTATCAAGATCAGGACCGATTTTCCCAACTCAATAACGAATACACCTCCCTGGGCCAAAAACTGAAAAAAAGCTATGCAGAATGGGAGCAGGGCCAGGCCAAGATGGAAGAGATCGTGGCCCGGCTGGGAGGACCAGAAGAAGAAGAAGAAGGATAAAACAGAGAATTTCTGTCAAATTTCAGCACTAACTTGTTGTTTTTAGCTTCTTGACCAGGGCACCATTTACCGGTATCTTCAGCGCTGTTTCTGCTCATAATTATGAGGACCAGCACCCCCTGTACCCATAGACAGGAGAGAAAACAGCAATCAAGGTTCTTTTTTTGAAGAACAACATTGGTGCAGCGTTAATTTTTTTAAGATTTCCCCAAGGAGATGCATCGTGCAGAAGATACATACCGGCCCAAAAAGCCTTCTCTGCTGCGACAAACTGCTACTGGCAAAAATGGATAACGAAATCGCCATCCATTTTGCCTGCCTAGCCCCGGCCCTCTAAAACCATGGACCATTCCATCCGCTTGCAGATCGAGGAGCGCGAGGCGACAGGTCTCGCGCCCTATGCCGCCCTAAGCCGTGCGACCAAAGGCAGCCCCAAGCCCGAAGAGGAATGCCCCATCCGGGGGGCCTATCAGCGGGACCCGGACCGGATCATCCCCTGCCAGCCATTCCGCCGGCTCAAGCACAAGACCCAGGTGTTCCTGGCCCCCACCGGCGACCATTACCGGACCCGGCTCACCCATGTGCTCGAGGTCAGCCAGATCGCCCGAACCATCTCCGTGGCCCTGCGGCTCAACGGCCATCTCACCGAGGCCATCGCCCTGGGCCATGATCTGGGACACACCCCCTTTGGCCACGCCGGAGAAGCGGTGCTGGACGAGCTGTACCCACAGGGCTTCCGCCATTACGAACAGAGCCTGCGGGTGGTGAACATTCTGGAAAAAAAGGGCGAGGGGCTCAACCTCACCGTGGAGGTGCTGGACGGCATTGCCAAGCATTCCAAGGGGAGGCGCGAGATTCTGCCCCTGGACATCTCCGAGCTGCCTGCCACCATGGAAGGCCGAGTGGTGCGCATCGCCGACATCATCGCCTATGTAAACCACGATCTGGACGATGCGGTGCGGGCCGGAATTCTTCAGGAATCGCAGATCCCCAGCCATCTTCAGAAGCTGTTCGGCTCCAGCCACTCCGGGCGGATCGGCAGCATGGTCCACGATCTTGTGGTCCAGACCCTGAAAAACGGAGGGGAAACCCTGAGCATGACCCCCGAGCTGCTGGAGGGCATTGCTGAACTGCGCTCCTTTCTCTATGAAAACGTCTACGAAACCAACCGGGTCCACGACGACTTCATCAAGGCCAAAAAGGTGCTGCGGGAGCTGTACGAGTATTTCATCAACAAGGACGACCACTGGGAAAGGGTCATCGATTATGACGAGACGACCCCGCGGGAACAGATGGTCTGCGACTTCATCGCCGGCATGACCGACCGCTATGCCCTGGATCTCTACACCAACATCTTTCTTCCAAAACCATGGAGTGTAATGTAACCGATGAGCGAAAACGCTTCCGCTGCACCCGCCGAGCATGAGTTGGCCAAGGGATACGAATTTAAAGAGGTTGAGGCCAAGTGGTACCAGAAATGGCTTGAACAGAAAAACTTCCAAGCCACCATGGACGAGGGCAAACCCTCCTTTTCCATTGTGATCCCGCCGCCCAACGTCACCGGGGTGCTCCATGTGGGCCATGCCCTGAACAACACCATGCAGGATGTTCTGGTCCGCTACAAGCGGATGTGCGGCTACAACACCCTTTGGGTCCCGGGCACTGACCACGCGGGTATCGCCACCCAGAACGTGGTGGAGCGGCAGCTTGCCACCGAGGGCAAGAGCCGCCACGATCTCGGCCGTGAGCAGTTCATCGAGCGGGTCTGGCAATGGCGCGAGGAAAAAGGCGGCACCATCATCAACCAGCTCAAGCATCTGGGCTGTTCCTGCGACTGGGACCGGGAACGCTTCACCATGGACGAGGGCTTGTCCAAGGCGGTGCGCACCGTTTTTGTCCGCCTCTACAAAGAAGGGCTGATCTACAAGGGCGACTACATCGTCAACTGGTGCCCCCGCTGCAAAACCGCGCTCTCCGATGACGAGGTGGAGCATGAGGACACGGCGGGCAAGCTCTACCACATCCGCTACCCCTATGCCGACGGTTCCGGCCATGTGGTGGTCGCCACCACCCGGCCAGAAACCATGCTGGGCGACACCGCCGTGGCCGTGCACCCAGACGATGAGCGCTACAGCCATCTGAAAACCATCGGCATCAAGCTGCCGCTCACCGACCGCACCATCCCGGTGGTGTTCGATCACCACGTGGAGCGGGAGTTCGGCACCGGCGCGCTCAAGGTCACCCCGTCCCACGACCGCAACGACTACGAGATCGGCCTGCGCCACAACCTCGAACGCCTCAAGGTCATGGACGACTCCGGCTTCATGAACGAGGCAGCCGGCCCCTATGCCGGACTGGAGCGCTTCGCCTGCCGCAAGCAGATCGTCGCCGATCTGGAAGCGCAGGGGTTCTTGGAAAAAATCGAGGAGTATGCCCATGCGGTGGGCCAGTGCTACCGCTGTAAAACCGTGGTCGAGCCCACCACCTCGCTGCAGTGGTTTGTTTCCGTAAAGCCCCTGGCCGCCCAAGCCGTGGCCGCCGTGCGCGACGGACGCATCGCCATCCATCCCAAGACCTGGTACAACACCTTCTACGCCTGGATGGACAACATCCGCGACTGGTGCATCTCCCGCCAGATCTGGTGGGGCCATCAGATCCCGGCCTGGACCTGCGACGACTGCGCCCATTTCATGGTGGAGGAGCACGCGCCTGCTGTTTGCGAAAAATGCGGCTCCGCCAAACTCACCCAGGAAACCGACGTGCTGGACACCTGGTTCTCCTCGGCGCTCTGGCCCTTCTCCACCCTGGGCTGGCCCGATAACACCAAGGAGCTGAAGCTTTTCTACCCGACCTCGGTGCTGATCACCTCCTTCGACATTCTCTTTTTTTGGGTGGCCCGGATGATGATGATGGGCATCCACATCATGGACGAGGTGCCATTTAAAGACGTCTACCTGCACGCCCTGGTCCGCGACAAGCACGGCAAGAAGATGAGCAAATCCACGGGCAACGTCATCGACCCCCTGGTGGTCATGGCCGAGTACGGCACCGACGCCCTGCGCTTCACCCTCACCGCCTTTGCCGCCCAGGGCCGCGAGATCAAGCTCGCC
The DNA here is from genome assembly GCA_026388735.1 of Deltaproteobacteria bacterium. Taxonomy (GTDB): domain Bacteria; phylum Desulfobacterota; class Desulfobulbia; order Desulfobulbales; family Desulfurivibrionaceae; genus Thiovibrio. The sequence goes on along the minus strand of JAPLJG010000001.1, from coordinate 6,699 downwards.
GAAGAGCGCATCGAAGGCTACCGCCATTTCATCAACAAGATCTGGAATGCCTCCCGCTTCGCCCTCATGCTCATCAATGCCTGCGATCCCGCGATCAGCAAGGATATCGACCCAAGCGATTTCCCCCTGGCCCACCGCTGGATTCTCCACCGCCTCAACCAGGCGATCACCGAGACACGCCAAGCCCTGGACGACTACCGCTTCAACGATGCGGCCTCGACCATCTACCAGTTCGTCTGGAACGAGTTCTGCGACTGGTACCTGGAATGGATCAAGTCCGATCTCTACGGCGACAACGCCACGGCCAAGGGTCAAGCCCAGGCCGTACTCCTGGCGGTGCTGGAAAACGTGCTCAAGCTCCTGCACCCCATCACCCCCTTTGTCACCGAGGAGATCTGGCATGTGCTGCCCGGGGCGCGGACCAGCATCATGGTCGAAGCGTACCCCGAGCCAAACCCGGCCTGGGATAATCCCGAAGCTGCCGAGCTGGCCGCCCTGTTCATGGGGATCGTCGGCGGCATCCGCAACATCCGCAGCGAGGCCATGATCCATCCCTCCGCCGAGATAGAGGTGCTGATCATCTGCCACGACGAAACCAAACACGCAGGCTTGACCTCCCTTGCCGGTTCCCTCAAGACCCTGACCCGAACCGCAACCATGGCCGTGCAGAAAGAAGGCACCCGACCCAAGGGCGCGGCCTCCTATCTCTATACCGACATCGAGATCTTCGTGCCCCTGGCCGGACTGGTGGATGTGGACAAGGAGCAGGCCAAGCTGAAGAAGGATCAGGACAAGACCGAGGGTGAGCTGGCCCGTTGCCAGGGCAAGCTGACCAATGAGAAGTTCATGGCCAATGCCCCGGAAGAGGTGGTTGCCAAGGAGCGGGAGAAGATCGGGGAGATGCAGGCGAAGCTGGAGAAGATCAAGGCTGGCATGGAGCGGTTGGCGGAGTTGCGCTGAAGTTGGCGATGGACTGATCATCGGACATAGCAGGGCATCCATTCCACATGATCACAACATGCGGAGATAAAACATAAAAAATCGGGGGCGACCCTATTTTCTTCAGAGCTTTTCCTGGAGAGTTAGTCAACAAATCAACAACGTCCCGCACCTATCTCCAGATCGCGCTGTTCTATTAAATATTATCGGAATGGTAGATTCAGGAGAGTAACCACTTTAAAACAGTGAGAAGCCCCATGAAACTCAAAATATTTATTTTGTTTGCAATAATGCTATTGGCAGCAGCTTGCTCAACTCCATTGAAAAAATTAAGCAAAGAAGAAATGAAAAATTCTCCTAGCATTAGTGATTTTTTTAACAATAATATAAAAAATGATGACGATGTAGAATATAATGCATTTGATTACACAAAAATGATTCAACCATATTCATATGCAAAAGATTTTTGTGCCAAAGATAATGGAATATTGACCATGGAAATAAGTAAAGGACGAATAGATCTTATTATTCCAACATATATCAGAGATTCAGATTCGTTTTACAAAACAATCATGGATGGTAATTCATTAATAAATGCGTCGTTTGGGGTATTTAGTTGTGTTGCTAATAAAAATACAATCTGGGGAATAGATATATCAGAGCATGGGGAAAGACGTTCCTCGAATAATGATATTAGTAAAAAAACTTATGTTTCATGGAGAATATTATCACCAAAAGAACTACTTGAAATTAAAGAAACAGAAAAAGCAAGAATTTCAAAAAGAGACAAAGAAATAAGTGAACGAGTAAAGGAAGATAATAGAAGGGAAAAGGAGATAATCCTGAAAAAAACAGAATATATCGCATCCTTCAGAAAACATAGCATGGTTGGCACGGAGACAAATTGCGGACCAATCTTGGAAATAAAAGGGGATTTGGCTAAAGTGTACTATCCAGTAAAGAATTATGGAAATGAGCACTGGATAAGAAAAGAAAATTTATTCCCCAACACATATCCTTGTCGGTTTAACCAAGGAACTTATATTCCACCTGAATTATAAGTAGTTAGCCTCCAAAAAAGGTTGAATACATTTATTTGCCCACTATGCATTTTGCTATCAAAACTTCAATACAAAGGAAGCAGACATGCGCAAAACATTTTTCATTTCGGTCCTTTTTCTTTCTATTCCTATACTTGCGGTTGCGGAGTGCAAGCCAGAAAACACATATCTGACTAAAAGTAGCTATTTCGGTGCAGTAAACCAAAACTCCTTTCAAGAAATTAAAGCTACGGAAAATACTCATGATCCCAAAATCATTGAGCCGCTACTCAAAGACAAAGCAGTCATCAAGCTCCCACCCGGAGCTAAGGCTTGTGTCATCGATATCAATTTTAATGGTCGAGTTAAGCAAATTCTTATTTCTGGATTTGACATCCCATACTGGGTGGCGGATGACGCCCTCATTCCAGTAAGATAATCCCCAAAATGGAGCGCCAAACTTGCGCCGCTGTTCCGCCAGTTACTCGCAGGCGTGACCTGATCCCCTCATCGTTCTTGCGAACCGAAGGGGCCTTTGCTTTATTGACTTAGCGAAGCTCACACGAAGGCACCCGCCAAATCAACTCTTGTGAGTATCCTCAAAAACAAATTTGACAAACCTTCACCCCCAAATTACAATCTAGACAGACTAGATAAAAAATATGGAGGTTGACAATGAGCCACGCATGGCAATTACAAGAAGCAAAAAACAAGTTCAGCAATTTGGTTGAGCGCGCACAGCAGGAAGGACCCCAGGTAGTCACAAAGCATGGGAAAGCGGCTGTCGTTGTGCTATCGGTGGACGATTACAAAAAGATCACCAAGCCAAAGGATAGCCTGGTTGAGTTTTTACAGAAATCTCCCCTTGGTGATCTGGAGCTGGATCTTTCAAGGGACAAAGATGCGCCACGGGATGTGGCGCTATGAGATACCTCCTTGACACCTGTGTGATCTCGGAACTTGCCAAGCCTGAGCCGAACGAAAAGGTGGTGGCATGGACAACTCAAAATGATGAAGAAAATTTTTATTTATCCTCGCTGACCTTTGGAGAACTCCATAAAGGGATTGCCAAACTGCCGCCTTCAAAACGCAAAGAAAATCTGCTCCAGTGGGTTGAGCATGACCTAACAGACCGATTTAAAACCAGAATCATCGATATAACCCTGAAAATTGCCAAGCATTGGGGGGAAACCCAGGGGATATGCGAGTCGCAAGGCCGCCCCATGCCGACCTTGGATGGTCTCATTGCCGCAACCGGCCTGGCCCATGATTTAACCGTAGTGACCAGAAATATAACGGACATGCAACAAAGCGGGGTTTCGCTTCTCAATCCATGGGAATAAAAACGGGACGGAGCCCGATTCCCTGGTCTTGTTTGTAAAATACTCTCATAAAACCCTCTGACGCAGGGCCTCGTACTCAGCCGGGGTATCCATGTCGAGGAAGATTCCTTCATCCTCCACCGGAATCCGTAGTACCCGTGCCGGGTCTTTTCGGACAATATCCCGCAGGATTGCGGAAGGTGTCAGTTCGGCAATAATCGTGCGCGGAAAGAGGGCGGGATGGCCTTGGCGGCTATTGCAGGTTGGGATGATAATCGATTGCGGCATGGTCAGATGGGCGGCGCAGAGGGCCTGCATGGTGGCCGCAGTTACCAGCGGGTGATCGACCAGATGGACCAGCACTCCGGTGCAATCCGGCGGCAGCAGAGCCAGCCCGGCGCGGACCGAACCGGCCATATCACCATCCGGGTCGCGATTCCAGGCAATGGTCACGGGAAAAGAGGCAATGGCCTCCTGCACCGCTTCGCCCCCAGGGCTGAGGACAACCACGACGGGGCACACCTCCGTGGCGAGCAGGGCATGGAGGCAGTGATGGATGACCGGCTTGTCAGCCAGCGGCAGCAATTGCTTGCTTGTGCCCATGCGCCTTGAGAGGCCGGCGGCAAGCAACAGCGCTGCGATGCGTGTCTGTGTCTGCATTGGTTCTACGAACCTGAATCATCTGGGCCACCACACTGACCGCAATTTCCTCCGGCGTTTCCGCGCCGATATCGAGCCCGGCCGGGGAAACAACCCGGCTGATCGCCTGCGGCGTGAGCCCCTGCCCTAGTAAAAAATCCTCCATGGCCTTACGTTTCCGCTTGCTGCCCAGCACTGCGATGTGGCAGGCAGGAGTAGCCAACGCCTCTTGTACGGCAAGAAAATCCTGCTGGTGATCGCTGGTGCAGATGAAAAAATAGGTGCGGCTATCGGCGCGGGCAAGGAGTTCCGCCCGGTTGTCGGCCTCGTCGGCAAGGCTCACCAGAAAACCGGCCCGTGTGGCAGCCTCGGCCATGGCCTGGCCAACATGGCCATCGCCGATGATAATGCAGTGCGGGGCCGCGACCAGCGGTTCGAGATAGAGTGTTACCTCGCCGCCGCAGACACCGCCGTGCGCCTCGGTGAGACTGAAAGCGATGGTGCGTGGGGCATTGAGCCGCAAAACCTCGCCTGCGGCGATGATGGTATCGGCCTCGGTCTTGCCCCCGCCGATGGTCCCATTGATGGTGCCATCGCCATAGACCAGCATCTTGGCTCCGGCCTTGCGGGGCGAAGAACCGCGGGTCTCGATCACCGTGGCCAGCACCGCGGGCTGCCGCGCCTTTTTCAAGCGTATGATTTCTTCGTACAGCGCCAGTTCATCCATGCCTGTGGCCTACTTCTTCTTTTTCTTGCCGACGTTGGGAGCAGCGGCAGGGGTTTTGGCGGGCGGGGCCAGGTTTAACGGCAGGGTCCGCAACCGCATTTTGTTGGCAGCGAAAACCGCATTGGCAATAGCCGGGGCAATGGGCGGCACCCCGGGCTCGCCGATGCCGCCCGGCTTTTCCTTGCTCGGCATGATATGCACTTCCACCACCGGCATCGCGGCCAAGCGCGGCATGGGATAATCATGGAAATTGCTCTGCTCCACCCTGCCGTTTTTAAAGGTGATGGCATCGTGGAGCGCCGCCGCCATGCCGAAGTAGATTCCGGACTGCATCTGGGCCACGATGGTGTCCGGGTTGACGGTCTGGCCGCAATCCACGGCGCAGACCACCCGTTCCACCTTGATCGTGTTGTTTTCCACCGTCACCTCGGCCACCTGGGCCACGATGCTGCTTACGGTAAGCAAGCGGGTCCTGCCCTGCGGCGTTGGCCAGTTCATCGACGAAGCATTCCTTGACAAAGGCGGTGAAGGAGTGGCCCACCGAACGCCACCACAGCACCGGCACCCCTGCCGGCGCCATCTGGTATTCGACCTGTAGATTGGGCACCGCATAGCTGAGATCAACGATCCCCTCCACCGCGGTATTGTCGATGCCCTCCTTCATCATCGCCCCCTCAAAGGGGGTGCCCTTGACAATGGATTGACAGACGATGCGCTGCTGCCATACAGACGGGAGGTTGTTCTCTCCCAGAGCGGCGCGCACCGTATGGTAGGCGCGGGGCCGGTAATACCCGCCGCGGATGTCGTCTTCCCTGGTCCACACCACCTTGACCGGAGCCTGCATTGCCTTGGAAACCTGCACCGCCTCGCGGACAAAATGGCTGTCGCCCACACCACGCCGGCCGAAACCGCCGCCGAGAAAGGTGGTGTGCAGCGTGACCTTTTCCGGCGGCAGGCCGGTGATCTCTGCTGCTGCGTTGCGGTCCAGGGTCTGCATCTGGGTGCCCACCCAGATCTCGCAGCTGTCGGCGCGGACGTCGGCCACGCAGTTCAGGGGCTCCATGGGCGCATGGGCGAGGTAGGGCATCTCGTAAATCGCCTCAATCTTTTTAGCCGCTGCGGCGAGGGTTGCCGCGGCATCCCCGCGATTGGCTCCAACCAGCCCCGGCTTTTGCGCCAGGGCTGCGTATTCCTTGCCCTGGGTTACGCTGTCGAGCTTGGCAAGCGGGCCATCATCCCAGACAATCTTAAGGGCGTCGCGCCCAAGTTTCGCAGCCCAAAAACTCTCCGCCACCACTGCCACGCCGGAATCCACCTGCACCACCTCTTTCACCCCAGGCACCGCCTTGGCCGCCTCACCATTGAACTCTTTCACGGTGGCGCCGAAAACCGGCGGCCGGGCAATCACCGTAGTAAGCAGGTTGGGCCGCTTGACATCGATGCCGAACTCGGCAGTGCCGTTCACCTTGGCCGGGGTATCGAGCCTGGCGCGAGGCTTGCCGATGATCTTGAAACTTGCGGCCGGCTTGAGCGGGACCTCTTTGTGAGGCTGCAGCTTGGCGGCAGCGCCGACCAGATTGCCGAAGGAAAGACTCTTCTCACCTTTGGGATGGATAACCTTACCACCCTCGGCTTTGCAAGATGCGGGCACCACCTCCCAAATCTGGGCCGCGGCCTGGATCAGCATCATCCGGCCGACGGCACCGGCGGTGCGCAACTGATCAAAAGTCGAGCGGATGCTGGTGCTGCCGCCGGTGCCCTGGAGGTTGCCCCACTGGGTATGGTTGTATTCCGGCGCCACCGGCGCAGCCTCGATCCGAATCTTCTGCCAGTCCACCTCCAGTTCTTCGGCGATCAGCATGGGTAGCGAGGTATACACCCCCTGGCCCATTTCCGACTTATTGATAAAAAAGGTGGTTCCTTTCGGGAATCGGTGCGAGGAATTTTGTTGAATAGTTGAAAAGCATGAGCCTCATCAGTTACTTAGAAGGTGCGAAACTTACTAGGTATCTGGGAGGAGACTCATGCTTGT
>JAPLJG010000107.1 GCA_026388735.1 Deltaproteobacteria bacterium | reverse complement strand
GATGCATCTGCTTAAAGGCGCCGATCAGGTAGGGAAGGACATAATTGCCAACGGTGGAACTGGCCACGATTTTGAGGGCGCCGACAACCTTGTCATTTTTCTCGGTCATCAGGGTCTCAATATTGTTGATCTGGCAGAGGATCTCCTTGGCAAACGGCAGGAGGTAGCGGCCACGATCATTGATCAGCAGGGCGCGGCCCCGTCGGTCAAAAAGAGGGCCGCCCAGTTGATTCTGCAACTCGTTGAGGGCCATGCTCACCGCCGATTGGGTCAGGAACAGCTTTTCGCTTGCCTTGGTCACCTGCTGGGTTTCGGCCACGGCGACAAAGATTTCCAGTTGTCTCAGGGTAATGCTCATCGGGATTCCTCATTCAATGGTGGTTGGACGCACTTTTCCCTGTGACGGTATCATAAGTTAAACTTGCTATAAACATTTATATTATTCATTTTTATTTATTATTGGGGTTCGTTACAGTGTTCTTACTGTCGCCTGGTCGAGCTATAAAGATACGTCCGCACAAGGAGGAATGGTCATGGGAAAGTCAGAAGATGGTATCTGTAGGATTGCCCCGTCCCGCAGTAATGCCTCTCCGGTTAAAAGCGGAGAGGCGCCGGGAATCCGGCCAGGGAATTGGCTCGATACCGGGTGCGGCAAGCATGCCCACACCAACAATGCGCCGGACGAGCAGCACGGGAAATTTCCCCGCTTCACCCCGCGCCAGGAGATGTATGTGTTTCATCAGGGGGTCGGCCGGGTGCTCGACATCAGCATGGGCGGCGTCTCGTTTTCATACATCGCCGACAGCCACCCGCCGGAAGAACTGCCGAGGGAGGGGGTACTCTTTACCCACAGCGGCCAGCACATCCAGGGAATTCCCTTCGAGATCATGGCCGATGCCGTGTGTTCCCGGTTTTTCTTAAGCGACTATTTCGTCCGGGAAAGACGGGTCCGTTTTGGCGAGCTTTCCGAGCAACAGGTGCGGCAACTGGAAAGCTTTATCCTGAACAATGCCCATATCCCGCAATTTTCCTACGACACCCGGTACACGGAGTACAAATCCGTGTATGCCCCAGTCGGACTGATTTCTACGGACAGGAAAGTGCGGGCAATGGAGGACCACTCGGATGTACGCCTGGTTTGATCGCGCTGATATCAGGATTTCCGAGGGGATGGACAGGTATTGCCAGCCCTTAATGCGATATTCCATCGCCCTCATCTTCATCTGGTTTGGCGTGTTGAAACCTTTGGGAATAAGTCCGGAGGCGGAACTCATCAAGCGGACGGTGTACTGGGTTTCGCCGCAGATTTTTCTGCCGGTTCTTGGCTGGTGGGAGGTAACTATCGGCCTGTGTCTGCTCTATCGGCCGCTGATCCGCATCGCCCTTTTGCTCCTGCTTCTCCAGTTGCCGGGAACGATGCTGCCTCTGATCCTGTTGCCGGAAATTTGCTTTACCCATCCGCCCTTCGGGCTGTCCCTGGAAGGGCAGTATATCGTGAAGAATATCTTTTTGGTGAGCGCGGCTTTTATGATTGGTGGCAAGGTCCGCGCCCAGTGATCGCCCTCAGCACCGGCTGCGCCCCCCTCCGTAGCCGGGGCGACTGCGCCTTTGTCCAGCCCTTCTCCCCTGGACAAGGGTGCAGAGTTTTTTAAAGGGGGATATTTTTTGGCAAAAAATGCCTTCAGCGTATCCCCAACTCCAGTTTGGCGGGGACGGCCTTGTCCTGCTCTTCGGTCTGCACGGCAGGCCCGACAGTAATCCGGGCTGTCGCCGCTTCGTTTCGGTTCGAGAGTTCCTGAACAATTGCCAGCCCTCGTTTCTCGGCCAGCGTTTCTAAATCCGCTTGGGTGAGTGGCGCTGTCTCTACCAGAGAGTCAAACAGGGCCTGGTAGAACTCGCGATCCTCGCTGGCATGTCCGAGCAGAGCCAAGGCTGGGTTGACCCGTTTGACCTTTTGGCCGATGGTTTTTTCGTAGCCGGTCTGGAAAGCGCTTAGCTTGTCTCCGGCCAGTTTTTCCAGAGCGCGCTGGGTCTTGGCATTGTCATAGACCATCGGCCCCGGTTTTACTCCAAGCTTCTGCACCAGAGTCCGGCGGATGTGTGAAGTCTTGAGTGCCCTGCCGTCAAGAACAGGCTCAAAACCCCCATGTACGGTGAGTTTGAGCTGGTCTTTCTTCCCGAGAGCCTCTGCTATATGTTTAAGTTTCTCCTGCTCCGGCGGGGCCAGTTCGGCCCGGCCCGGTTCAAAGAGGATTGTATCCATATTTTCGGAATGGTTACCGAACAGGGCTCCCAAGGCACGAAACGGCGAGGTCACGATCTTGGTGAGCAAATTGGTCAGCGCCTGCCTGAAGACGTGCCCATATGAAAACTCCGGGTGGTCGATGTTGCCGCGGATGGGCACGGCGATATCGATCTTGCCTTCGCTGTCGGTGAGCAGGGCAATGGCCAGGTCCAGGGGCAGGTCCATGGCGCTGGGGCTTTCGACCCTGTCTCCCAGGGTGAAATCTTCCAGTACCACCGAGTTCTCACCCAACAGTTCACTGTCCTTGATATTATAGCCCAGCTCAAGGTTGAGTTTCCCCGAGGCGATGGTTCGTCCGGCGAAGGTGGCGCTGTATGGGGACAGGGGGGACATGGCAACATTGCGGAAGCTGACCGTGATGTCGGTGAACTGTTTGGGGTTGGATGGGACCAGGCTGCCATTAGCCTTGGCCTGACCGAACTCGCCGACCCTCCCTGCGAACTTGAGCGCGGCGCGGCTGGCCGGTTTTGTCGAGATGTCGCTGACTGCGCCCTTAAACTCGGTGATGCGGGTGGCAAAAGGCAGAACCAGGCTGAAATCGGCAAAATCGACCACCCCGTTTTTCAGCCGGACCCGGTCTATAGCCACGGGGAAGGGGGGGTTCTCTGTTTCCTCGGTTTTTTTTCTGAGGATTTTGGTCAGGTTGAGGCTTTTGTCCTTAAAGATGGTAATTTTTGCTCCCGGCTCCTGGATCTGGAGTTCTTTGATCGTTAAATGGTCCGGGTTGAGCCCGAAGTCAAGGCCGCTGGCCGCAAGTTCTTTCCATGCAAGAAAGCGCGCACCTGTCTCTTCCTCGTTGAGCAGGAGCTTGCTGATTTTTGCCTCGCCCTCGATAGTGAGCGAAGGTTGAGGTTCGTTCGCAGCATAGAGCAGATGCGTATCTGCCGAGAAATCTCCGGAAACAATGGTAAGGGCCGCGCGCTTGGCAATCAGGGATTGCAGCGGTTTGAGGTTGAGCTGCGTAATGGAGACCTGTGCTTCGATTTGGTTGACCGGCCCATTTGCTTGAGACACTTGAGACATGGTCCCGTGCAGGCTGGCCGAGCCGCCTTGCTGTATTCCGGTCTGGGCCTCGAAAGAGATCGGCTTTCCGCCCGGATTGCCAAAATCATTCACCTCTGCCCGCAGACCGGTTAGATCATAGGCCAGGGGCGGTTTGTTTCCCTGGTCAACAAAGGCAAGATGAAACCCGGACACGGAAAACTGGTTGAGCGCCAGCTTCCATGGGCGTTTGCGGGCCGCAGCCTCGGGCGAATCTTTTTTGCGTTCCGTTGCGTTGCCGGGGTTGGGGGGAGCCTGGGTAAAGGTAATGCCGCCGCCGGTAAGGGCAAGGCGTTTGATGGAAGCCTCCTGCTTGCCAAGGTCGAGATTGCTTTCGGTCAGCGATAGGGCCAGATCCGCCGCCAAACTGATGGGGGTGTCGCGGCTTGCATCGCCGTAATGCAGGCCAAGGTCGCTGGCGGTGAAGGATTTGATGGCAATTCGCCAGGGCACCGCTTCGTGGTCGGAGGGTTTGGTCGTGGTGGTCTGAGATTGTGGCGCTGCCTTGGCAAGTCTCTGCCAGTTGCCGACGCCGGCTTTGTTGACCAAGGCCGCCACCTGCCCGTCCTTGAGCGCGATGTTCTGGAAAATCATTTGGCGGGAGGCAAAGTTGATCTGCCCTTCCGAAGCGGTGAGGCTTTCCAGTTTCAGGAACGGTTGGGGTGCGCCTTTTTCAGTGAGAGACAGGCCGCGCACCGTGAGTCCGAGTGGGTTCACCTCAAGGGCAGCGTCTCCATTTTTTGAGGAAAAGTGGTAGTCCGCCGTCAGTTGCGCTGTGCCGGTTGGTTCCTCAAGATTCAGGCGGTCCCGGAAAAGGTCCCAGATTGTGGCTACTTTGAAATTTTTGAGTTCGATGGCGCCGGTGGCTGAGATTGGCTGGAGCGACATTTCTCCCTTCCAGCCCAGGATTCCGCCGTCGGGGAAGGAGGCGGAAACAGTATAGGAGCCGCGATGTTCGGGAAGGGTGGAGATCCCGTTGGACTCAAGGGTGATGGGCGTAATCGTGTTTTTGGAGGGCTTGGGTTTGGAATAATCGTCCACCTGCACCGTGCCGCCGGACAGGGCCAGGTGTTTGAGCAGCAACCGCAGGGGGGCTTTGTTTTCAGCCTTCGGCGGCTCTGTTGACTGTGGCAGGGTCTCGATGAGCTTCGCCAGGTTGAGGCGGCCATCTGCATCGATCACCAGATGCAGGGACGGGCTTTCGACGGTAAGATCGGCAAAGGTCCAGGCCCGGCGAAAAAGGCTTTCCATCTCCAAGTCGACAAAGAGCCGTTGCACCGAGAGGAGCGGTTCCTCTTCGTTGTTTTGTAGGCGGAGTTCCTTGATCTCGCAGGAAAAAAGCAGGGGGTTGATCCGCACCTGACCGAGCCGGAGCTGGAGATGAAGCGGTTCCGCCGCAGTGCGGGCATACCGGGTGACGAGATAGGGCGCCAGGAAGAACCCTGCCAGGGTGTAGACAATGAGCAGCGAGGCAAGGCAGAATCCCAAAATAGAGAGGCGGCGGCGCCAGGCTGGCGGCAGCAAAAAAGGGTGTCGGGCTGTTTTGCTATTTTCTGGCAAAGGCGTTCTCCGTGTGAAAGCGCATTTGGAGCGGAGGGCTGCAAGGCCTGGGGCAGGAAGTTTTCCCCTGCCCTATATTATAGCATAACAGAAAATTTGCAGAACGATGAGGCTGTAAATCCCGGCCAGCACATCATCTAAGACAATGCCCATGCCGCCGTTGACCCGCTGGTCGATGAGGCGTATGGGATAGGGCTTGAAGATGTCGAAAAAGCGGAAGAGCAGAAAGCCCAGCAGCCAGATCAGGGGGTTGTTCGGTGCGGCGATGAGGGTGATGAGCATGCCGATGACTTCGTCGATCACCACCACGCCTGGATCTTTGCGGTCCAGAATCTTTTCCGCCTGCCCGGCCGTGATGACGGCGATGAAAAAGATCCCCCCCAGGGCAAGGGCATAATGATTCGGCGCCAGTTGCCGCAGGAAGAAATGCAGGGGTAGGGCCACTAGCGACCCCCAGGTGCCGGGGGCCTTGGGCAGATAGCCCGCGCCGAACCCGGTGGCAATGGTCATGAATAAACGATCCATTTATTTTTCCCCTTTAAACTTGTCACGTTCGGCGCACCCCACCTCGGCGTACACCTCTTTGATCGGGACGTGGTGCGCGATTGCCACCCGTTTGCAGTCCTCATATTCCGGGGTCAATACCTCCCCGGCCGGGGTCGTTACCTTTTTTACCCGAATATCGCCCCAGCGGGTCGGTACCGTGCCGGTCTCCCTGGGCAGGGTCCAGCGCTGCTCCGTGCGAAAACGCAACCCAATGGCCGTGGTCTCGCTCAGGATGCATTCCTTCGCGGCCAAGGCCGCAGCCCGGTCGCAGATCACCCGCAGGAGAAAGCCGGGCCGCCCCTTTTTCATCTGGATGGGGATTAGGGCCACATCCAGAGCGCCGAGGGCAAACAGCTGTTCGCTGAGATAGGGAAAGGTTTCCGGCGACCAATCGTCCAGATGGGTTTCGATAACCTCCACTTCCTGGGCCTCGACCGCGATTCGGGCGGCACCGATGACCAAGCGCAGGAGATTGGGCTGACCATTGGCCAGTTCCTGGTTGCCAGCCCCGTAGCCCACAGCACTCATGGTCATGGCCGGCATGGGGCCATAATCGGTGACCAGGGCCTTGACGATGGCGGCGCCGGTGGGGGTGACCAACTCCTGGCTCAGCTCGACCCCGTAGGTGGGCACCCCTTGCAGCAGTTCGCAGACCGCGGGCGCGGGCAGGGGCAGCAAACCGTGGGCGCATTGGACCCAGCCGCGCGGCATGGGCAGGGGGGCGCAATGCAGGCTGGTGATGTTCAGCCCATCAAGGCCGATGGCCGCGCCAACTATATCAACGATAGAGTCGATCCCGCCGACTTCATGGAAATGGACGGTGTCCACCGGCCTGCCATGCACCTTGGCCTCGGCCTCGGCCAGCAGGGAGAAGATGGAAAGCGTTGTTTCCTTGACCGGGGTCGCGAGGCTGCTTGCGGTGATGAGTTGCCGGATATCTCCCCAGGGGCGGTGTGGATGGTGCTCTGCGCTTTGGACCGAGAGAGTGGTGGCGGCGATGGCTCCGCAGTTCTTTTTATTTACGGTCAGGGTATAGCCGTCAAGACCAAGCAGGTCCAGTTGGTTGCGCAATTCCTCGATGGGCAGCCCGGCATCCAGCAGGGCTGCAAGGAACATGTCGCCGCTGATCCCGGAGAAACAGTCGATGTAGGCGATGGTGCGCGGGTTAGTCATGTTTTATCGGTGGATTCTGGTTGTTGGGAACATCGTCGGGAAAGGTCCGCTTGTTGTAGTGGGTGAGCCAGGTGAGAATCCGTTTGTGATAGAAGGCATACGGGATGGCGATCAGAGCTGAAAGCGCCAGGAGAACTGCAAACTTCATATAGTCGCCCTGATAAATCTCGGCCCCCTGGAAGGAAAGGAGCAGGGTGCCCGGCATCCGGCCAGCAAAGGTAATGAACAAAAACACCGGTAGCGGCATGTGGCTCATGCCCAGCAGGTAGGCCAGGGAGTCTTTGGGAAAACCGGGCAGGAGAAAGAGGACAAAGGGGATGGCAAAATCTCCCTTGCTGACCAGATGGTTGAAGCGCTTATAGATGGCGGTATGTTCTAGGCGGCGGCGGACCAGATCGCTCAACAGACGGCCGACCATGAAGGCCAGCCAGGAGCCGATGGTGAGTCCGATGGTGGAATAGACAAAGGACGGCAGGGCGCCGAAGAGGTAGCCGCCCAAGATACCGCTTGCCTCGCCGGGAATGGGTGCGACAACCACTTGGAGAATTTGGAGGGTGATGAAGATAAGCGGCGCGAAGGCGCCTTTGGCCAGGATGGCCTCCCGGAGTTGTTCCCCGTGCTGCCGTGAATTTTGTAAGTAGTGAAGAACCTTGCCGAAAATATTGTCCGGTTGGAAGGCATAGAGGGTAACGGCCCCAACCCCGGCCAGGATGAGAACAAGGTAGAAGACGCGGCTTTTTAAAAATCTGGTCATGAGGGGAACCGGAGGCCCGGAGTGAGAGGCCTGCCTCGGAGAAAGGCGTCCGTGCTCATCCGCTTGGAGCCTTCAAGCTGTACCTCGCCAAGGCGCAGATACCCTTCGCCCGTGGCCACCACCAGTCCATTCTTGTTGGCTCGGCACAGAGTGCCGGGCGTTTCGCTAACAGGGCCAGCAATCACCTGCGGGGCAAAAAGGCGTAGCCATTTGCCCTCCAGGGTGGTGTGCGCCATGGGCCATGGGTCCAGCCCTCTGATCTGGCAGCTGATTTCTTGAGCCGATCTCTGCCAGTCGATCGCGCTCAACTCTTTGGAAAGCGGGGGCGCCAGGGTGACCAGGCTTTCGTCCTGTTTCTGCGGGGGCAGGTTTCCGGCCTTGAGCCGTTCCAGGGCCTCGATGAGCAGCCTGCCCCCGAGGTCGGCCATCTTCACGGCCAGGGTGCCTGCGGTATCGTCGGGTTCGATGGCCAAGCGGCCCGGCAGGAGGATGTCGCCGGTGTCCATGCCCTCGTCCATCTGCATGATGGTGATGCCGGTTTCCGTCTCACCGTTCAATACCGCCCACTGGACCGGCGCCGCGCCCCGGTATTTGGGGAGGAGCGAGCCGTGTACGTTGATGGTGCCTAAGCGCGGCAGGTTAAGGAGCGGTCCGGGCAGGATGCGGCCATAGGCGGTTACCACCATGAGATCCGGGTGATAGCTACGGAGTTCTTCGAGAAACTCAGGCGTCCGAACCTTGGTTGGCTGGAGGACCGGGATGCCTGCGGCCAGGGCCAGTTCCTTGACCGGCGGCGGGCTCAGCTTGCGCCCCCTCCCCTTTGGTTTGTCCGGCTGGCAGACCACGGCCACCACCTGTTCTCCGTGGTCGAGAGGCGCCTGGAGCGAAGGCACGGCAAACTCCGGGGTGCCCATGAAGATGATGCGGTACTGAGCTGCCACCGGTTATTTCCCCTCTTCGGCTTTGAGCATTTTCTTGAGCTTCTTTTTGTACAGCGTTCGCTTGAGGGAACTGATCCGGTCGATGAACAGGGTGCCGTTTAAGTGATCGAGCTCGTGCTGGATCACCCGGGCGTAGTAGCCTTCCGCCTCAAAACTCAGGGGCTGGCCGCTGATGTCCTGGGCCTCCACCCAGATTTTGGCATAGCGGGGCACGTTGCTGCAGTACTCCCGCACGCTGAGGCAGCCCTCTTCGTCGATCTCCTGGCCCTCGCCCTTGATGATCTTGGGGTTGGCCAGGACGATCAGCTCCCTGGGCGTATCCTTGGGCGAGATATCAATGACGCAGAGCTGCAGGGAGATGTTGATTTGCGGGGCTGCTAAGCCCACGCCGGGAGCGTCATACATGGTTTCCGCCATATCGGCCACCAGCTTTTCAAGCTCGGGGCCGAAATCGGTCACCGGCTTGGCTGTGTCTTTGAGGATGGGGAAGGGGTAGGTGACAATTTCGCGTAATGCCATGGTGAATCCTTAACGTATGGTTGCCGCGCCGTGGTGTGCAAGGTGGCCGGGCAGGCGGCGCGGGATGATTTTTCTCATTCCTCTTCAAAATAGTCGGAGTCAATACGCTTGACAAGGTATGACGCAGAGACGGAAACTCCAACATCGAAATCCATCATAAGGTTCGCAAGAAGTTGTCCATCAATCAGGACGACCTTTGTGTCGATGCGCGAAGTGTAGTCGATAGCTTCCGCTGTAAAAGAAGAGGAGGTGATAAATACTCCTTTTCTGGCGCGTTGCCCTTGAAGTGCCCCTACGAATTTTTGGATTTCTGGACGACCAACCGAGCCTTGCCAACGCTTGGCTTGGAGGTAGATAGTGTCTAAGCCGAGCCGATCTTCCTTTATAATTCCGTCGATTCCGCCATCTCCACTCTGTCCGATTCGCGCACCCGCATCGCGGCGTGAGCCACCGTAACCCATTTTGACCAAAAGTTCGACAACCAGGCGTTCGAAGAAAGCAGGGGAACAGGAAAGGATGCGGGATAGAATTTCTTGCGCAAGATCAAGGCGAATACTCTGGTGTGCAATTTCAAGCGATTCTTCCGGGGTTTGTGAAGATGCGGGTGTAGCTGCTTCTGGTTTGGCTTCTTCTCTGGTGTTTTTTGAGGCATCACGAAATTCGATGAATTCTGGAAACTGTTCAAGGAATTTTGTATCAATCCTTTCCGGATTATCACTGAGAACATGTCTGCCACGATCCGTAATGCGGAAGACACCTCTGCGGCTCGCTTCAAGGAGTCCGGCCTTTTTGAGATAAGAATTCGCCCAGCCAACACGATTATTGAAAAGTGCTTGTTGCCCACTGGCAAGAAGCTCGGCGCGTTCAACCGGGGTGAGTTTAAATTGGCTGGCGAGGGCTTCCACGGCTTCGCGTGGGGTGTGTTCGGCATTATCCCCGGCAAAACGTAGCAGCGGCAACATCAGGGTTTGGTAATCAGGGATTGGCATCGGGCTGTCTCAAAATAAAGATGTTTGCCGTATTGTTTCCGCTACTTTATCGGGTTGGTCGTGCGATGGCAAGGGCGAAGGCGGGTAGTGAAGGTTGAAGGCGTCAGACGCGCAGAGGCCTGGATCACACCCTGCCGTGCACCTCTTCATAAACCCGGCTGCGGTGTTTGATGGCGAACACTACCACCTCGTTGTTGCGAATGGCATACACCACCCGCCAGTCTCCCACGCGAAGTTTCCAGTATCCTGCCAGCGTCCCCCGTAACGGTTTGCCGTAACGGGAGGGGTCGATGGTCAGGCGAGTCTCTATGGCCTTTTTTATCCGTTCCCGCATGGCCTTGGGAAGGACAACGGCATCATCCTTGACCTTTGGATGAAAAATAACGGGAAAGGGCATCAGCCGAAAACCTGGTCAGCAGTCAGCGCCTTGTCCCTGTCAAAACTTTCCGCCCGAGAATCAGCCACCTTGGTCAGGGCGATGTCCTCGCGCAGTTCCAACGATTCCA
This sequence comes from Deltaproteobacteria bacterium, assembly GCA_026388735.1. Taxonomy (GTDB): domain Bacteria; phylum Desulfobacterota; class Desulfobulbia; order Desulfobulbales; family Desulfurivibrionaceae; genus Thiovibrio. The sequence goes on along the minus strand of JAPLJG010000107.1, from coordinate 3,911 downwards.
GAAGCAGATCGTGGGCCACCGAAGAAAGGGACGCACCATCCTGTGCGGCCAATTTGGCGATGGTTGCGTACAGGTCTTTTTCGCAGACAATGTGGATGCGGGGGTTGGGTGTCGGCATGGCGTACTCCTTATTTTTACAAATTGTAACACTAGTGGTGCACTATGTCAATGCCGCGCTTCTATAACATACTCTCCGGGTCAACGTCCACCGACAAATTCACCGCCCCAGCCAGCCGGGCGTGCTCCTGTTCCAGTTCCAGGCAGAGGCCATGCAGCTCTTCAATATCCGGACCTTTGAGCAGGATCTGCCAGCGGAATCTGCCTCGCAATCTGGCCAGGGGGGCAGGGGCTGGGCCGAGGATGGCGGTTTTTTGATACCTCCGCAGCGTTTTGCCCTTGGCGGACAGGGCTTCTGCCCTGCTTTGCACTGCCTCTTCCTGCTCGCCGTCCACAACCAGGTTGATGAGCCGGCTGAAGGGCGGATAGCCCAGGGCCTTGCGCAGTCCGGTCTCTTTTTCGAAAAAACGGGGATAATCGTGGTCGCGGGCTGCGGCAATGCTGTAATGGCCGGGCTGGTGGGTCTGGACGATGACCCGGCCCGGCTGCTCGCCCCGACCCGCCCGGCCGGTTACCTGGGCCAGGAGTTGGAAGGTGCGCTCGCCTGCCTTGTAATCGGGCATGCCCAGCCCGGACATCCCCGCAAGTTCCTCTTCGATGCGTTCCGTGCCGAAGCCGATGGGAGCCAGGTTGAGCGAACGGCAATTGGTGCAGACCGTGCGGCTGTTGGTGGCAAAGCCGCAGTAATGGCAGACCAGCTCGCCCCTGCCTTTGTGCAGGGTCAGGGTTATCCTGCAATGGGGGCATTGCACCGCCTGGCCGCAATCGGAGCAGAGCATGCAGCCGGCAAAACCGCGGCGGTTTAAAAAGACCAGGCTTTGCTCCTGCCGGGCCAGGGTGGCCCGCAGCGCCTGTTTGAGTTGCGGGCTAAAAAGCGGCGGTCTGCCGGAGACCGTATTCACGGCCTGGAGATCGACCAGCTCCACCTGGGGCAAGGGGCGGTTTTCGATGCGGCTTGGCAGGCTGAGCAGGGTGTATTTGCCGTTGAGCGCATGCTGGTAGCTGGCCAGCGACGGGGTGGCCGAGCCGAGCAGCACCGTGGCCCCGCCCTGGCTGCCCCGGAGCAGGGCCAGGTCGCGGCCTTGGTAGCGGAGGCTGTCTTCCTGCTTGTAGGCGCCGTCGTGTTCCTCATCGACAATGATCAGGCCAGGGTCGGCAAGGGGGGCAAAGATGGCGGAGCGGGCGCCGATTACGATGCGGGCCTCGCCGGAAACAACCCGCTGCCACTGGTCAAATCGTTCTCCTCGGGCCAGACCGCTGTGGAGCAGGGCCACGGTCTCGCCGAAGCGGGAAAGGAAATGCGCCTCCAGCTGGGTGGCCAGGGCGATTTCCGGCACCAGTACCAGGACGCTGCGGCCCAAGGCCAGGGTGGTTTCCGCAGCCTGTAGATAGACCTCGGTCTTGCCGCTGCCGGTGACGCCGTGCAGGAGGAAGGCCGCATATTGTTTTTTGGCGATGGCCGGGTTCAGTTGGGCCAGGGCGTTCTCTTGATCAGCGGTGAGCTGGGCGGGCCTGGGGTAAAAAAGCGGGGTTTCGCCAAAGGGGTCGCGGTAGACCGGGCGTTCTTCCAGGCGGATGATGCCTTTTTCGGCCAGAGAGGCGAGGGCTTTTGCCGCGCCGCTGTATGCCTTGGTCAGCTCCCGGCGGGGAAGCGCCTGCGTCGAATCTGTTCGCATTTCCTTGATGAGAGCGAGGGTCTTTGCTTCTGAGGGCTTGAGGTTGGTCAGGGTCTCCGGGGCAAGCGGTTCTTCGGTAAGGGACACACAGGTTTCCGTCTTCTGGCCGATGGATGCCCCGGAGATAATTTGTTCCACGGAGATCAGGCCCTGTTCACCCCATTGCTCGATGAGCCGTCTTTCCTTGCCCCGCCAGAGCTTACGCACCGTGGCGGCGCTCAGTTTTTTGTTGGCCAGCAGATTGGCGAGCCAGGGATAATCCAGGGCAAGCTGGGGCTGTTCAACGAGAAAATAATGCCGCCCTGCCTCGGTAACCTTGAGCTGGCGGCCGCTTTGCGAGGTGAGTCCGCCGGGCAGCGCACCCCGGATCACCTCACCGATGGGATAATGATAGTAGCGGGCCACCCAGCGAAAAAAGGGGACCAGGGCTTCTGGGAACACCGGGAAGGCATCAAGAATCTCGGTCACTCGTTTGAGTCGGAACTCGGGCTTTTCTTCGCTTAAGGCCAGCACATAGCCGGTGAGCAACCGTTTTCCCAAGGGAACCAGAACCCGCTGGCCTGGGACGGGAATCTCCCCGCTGGTCGGGACGGCGTAGGTCAGAGTCTGCGGCAGGGGCGCGGCAACGGCGACTTCAAGATAGGTGGGGGATGCGGACATGGGGCCTGTGGGTGAAAGTGAGAGGCCGCCCTTCTGCTCGGCAGAGGGGTGGCCCGGTATGGAGACTCGGTCTCAGCCCTTCCGGCCTCTAAAAATCAGCGCATACTTCTTTGATGTGCTTCTTGAATTCCTTGCATACCACGGGATGCCGCAGGGCATAGGCGACAATGGCCTTGAGGTAGCCGAGTTTGTCCCCGGCGTCGAAGCGGGTGCCGGTGAATTCATAGGCATACATGGGCCGCTGTTTGGCCAGGGCCAGCAGGGCGTCGGTGAGCTGGATCTCCCCGCCGTGGCCTGGGGTGGTTTTTTCGAGCATGGCAAAGATTTCCGGGGTCAGCAGGTAGCGGCCGATGATTGCCAGGTCCGAGTCGGTGGTGCCAGGGGCGGGCTTTTCCACCATGCGGTCTATCTGATACACCCCCTCGCGGAGCTGGGTTCCCTCCACAATCCCGTACTGATTGGTTTCCTCAGGCGGAACCTTCTGGATCGCCACGATGGGCGCGTCCAGTTCTTCGTGCAGGGTGAGCATCTGCTGGCAGCACGGAACCTTGCTTAGGACCAGATCATCGCCCAGTAGCACCAGGAAGGGCTCGTCGCCAATGACATTTCGGGTGGTCCAGATGGCGTGGCCCAGACCCAATGGTTTTTTCTGGCGGACCGTGGTAATGTCGATGAGGTTTGAGATGTGATTGATCTCTTCGCAGAGCGCATCCTTGCCCTTTTGCCGCAGGATGGTGTCGAGTTCGAAATCGTAGTCGAAATGATTCTCGATGGCGGATTTGCCCTGGCTGGTGACAAAAACAATCTCTTCGATTCCGGAGGCGACCACCTCTTCGACAATGTACTGGATGGTCGGCCGGTCGACGATGGTGAGCATTTCCTTGGGGATTGCCTTGCTGGCCGGGAGAAAGCGGGTGCCCTTGCCGGCCACCGGGATAACAGCTTTGCGTACGTTCATGGGAGACCCGTTTGCTGAGTGTTTTTCTGAAAAAAGGATACACTTTAAGTATGGCATATCACATAGCCAAAGACAACCGCTTGTTCAAGGGAATAATGATCACCCGTCGGGGCGTATGCATTTTTTCGTAAAAAAAATAGAAGAAACCATCCGCCGTGAGGGGCTTCTTGCTGCCGGAGAGCGCTGTGTCGTGGCGGTATCCGGTGGGCCGGATTCCATGGCCCTGCTTCAGGCGCTGGCGCAACTGGCCCCGGCCCTTGACCTTTTTCTGGTGGTTGCCCATGTGGATCATGGCCTGCGGCCCGAGGAGGCTGAGGCCGAGGCGCGCCTGGTACAAGAAGCGGCCCAGAGGCTGGGGCTTGTCTGTGAGTGCGGCAGGGTGGAGGTTGCCGCCTACGCCAAGGAGCAGGGGCTGTCCCGGGAGCATGCGGCCCGTGATCTACGCTACGGATTTCTGGAGGAGGTGGCGGCGCGACACCGGGCCACCAAGATTGCCGTGG
>JAPLJG010000006.1 GCA_026388735.1 Deltaproteobacteria bacterium | reverse complement strand
TTTTTTCGGCACTTCACAACTTTCTTCAGAACAAACTCGAGCAGGATGAGCAGGATGAGCCCTCTCTAAACTCGCCATTCATACTTGCCGAGCATTCCGTTAAGGAAAAAGATGTGAAAGAACTGCTAGTTGAGGCGCTCAAGCTCAACTGGCAACACGCCCGTCATATCGAAATCCAGCGTATCGCACTGAACTTGGCATACATCGGCTTAATGGCAGCTTTCGCTGCATTTGTCCTCGATAAGGATTTAAAGCCGGTCTCAACCCTAATTGTCATCCATGTTGCGGTGTTTTTGACTTTTTTATGCTGGGGCATGACCTCAAAATGGAATTTGGCGTTTCAGAAACAAATTCAAAAGGCAGACGCATGTGCTCGGACACTTCAAATGTCCGGTAACCAGAATAATATTTTATCGCTACATGAATTCGTCGGGTTCCCTGCCCCAGACAAATCCCTTACTCGGCTAACAGTCCGTGGTATGTTTAGCATTCTCCATTGGGGAATTTTTAGCATATGGATAATTATAGCGATCTTCGTCTTCTGTTTTAAGGACGCGGAGCCGCACTTCAATTACATGCAAGAAAAAAATCCTGAATATACAAAGTGTTACGCTTTTCCACCGTATTATCACGATCCAGTCGTTAGGTTGAATGTTTCAACCTCATCAAGAAACAGACCATGAAAATCGGTATTATTGGATGTGGCAATGTTGGCTCCAATACCCTGAAAGCCTTTTATGCCAAGAACCTGCATGTTTGCGGCTATGACACCTCAAGCGATGCCCAAGCACGAATCGTCGCCGAGGTCGGTCTTAAAAACACAGCTCATTCTTTAAAAGAAATTATAACATGTGATACGGTTTTCTCCTGTGTACCTACTGCGCCAATGCCTGAATCCGGAGCATGCGACCTATCTATCTTTGAAAGCATAGTGAAGGAGTTCGCCGTATTGGAGTCCGACGATACCTATGCATGTCGGCTCTTCGTCCAGAGAAGCACATGTCCACCAGGATCAGCTGAGAGGTTTGCAAAGTACTTTCGGAAGACCGCCTACGCCGTCAATCCGAGCTTTCTGGGAAAGCACACGCAGTGGGCTGATTCAATTAATCCTAGTCGTATAGCTTTTGCGGGTGATTTGCTCGCTACCCAGCTTCTGGAGCAAATTTATAGTGGCTTCACCGACGCTCCTCGGTTTGTAACTGAAACATTTGAAACCGTCGAACTTCTAAAATATGCAGAGAATATCACCGACGCAGTTTTGATTAGTCTCTGGAACGAAATACTCCAACTCTCTGATTCTTTTCGATTACCGCGCACGGAATTCATAAAGCTCATTGAAGCCTTCGTCCAGAGACCGCGCTTCGGCACAGCATTCCGCGTTCCAGGAAAAGCATTTGGCCTTGAGTGTCTACCGAAAGACCTAGCCGCGCTACTCCATGATTCTAATCAGCAAGGCATGTCTCTGAACGTGATGTTAGGCGCCCAAAAGACCAACAGAAGTGTCCAAGCGCACTCTGGTATCAACTCTCTGCCGACTACCGAACTGTTTAGTGTTGTAGATGGCAGAGTCATTTTGTCCGATACTGCTAAGGATTTTTTGTCCGTTATGCAAAAAAATGGAGACCTCCCATGATCGATCTACATACCCACTCCCTGTTCAGTGACGGCGAACTCGTCCCGGCCGAGCATCTGCGTCGGGTGGAAATCCTCGGTTATTCGGCCATCGCCATCACTGATCACGCCGACTCCTCTAATATTGATTTCATCATCCCCCGCATTGTCCAGGCGGCGGATGATCTGAATAAGTACTCCAAGACCCAGCTCCTGCCCGGCATCGAACTGACCCATGTTCCGCTGGAGCAGATTGCCGAACTCACCCGCAGGGCGCGGCAGCTTGGGGCCAAGATCGTGGTCGGCCACGGGGAAACCCCGGTTGAGCCGGTGCGGCCTGGAACCAATCGGGCCACCCTTGAGGCTGGCGTTGATATTCTCGCCCACCCCGGATTCATTACCTTGGAAGAGGCACGGCTTGCCGCAGACAAGGGCATCCTCCTTGAGCTTTCCGGCCGCAGAGGACATTCGCTCACCAACGGGCATGTGGCCAAGATGGCCCTAGCCGCAGGCGCTGGTATGGCGGTGAACGCCGACGCCCACGGCCCCGGCGACTTTCTTACCGCAAAAATGGCGGAGATGGTGGCGCTTGGGGCCGGGCTTTCCCCCGAGGAGTATGCCAAAATCCGCAAAGCCATGGCGGCGCTGGTTGCGAAGGTTACGGCCTGATCTTTTCCAGAAGTACTCTAACAAAGAGGGTAGAAAATTATATGCCAGTAGAGACTTTTGCCGAAGGCCAGGAATACAGCAATGCATCTGAGTATCTTGTGTTCACTTCCGCCGAACAAAAATTCGGCTTGAGGCAGGAGGTTCTGGTTGCGATCATCGACATGCCCAACCATACTCTGATTCCGCGCATGCCCTCCCATATGCGGGGCGTCATGGATTATATGGGCAAGGCTGTGCCGGTGTACGATATCCGGAAGAAAATGGGTCTTCCTCCCCTGGCAGAGGAGACCAATCTTCTGATCGACTCTCTTGTTCAGCGCAAGCAGGACCATCTTTCCTGGCTGGAAAAATTGAAGGATCAGGTTGCTCACAGCCAGGAAATCTCGGTACAGACAGACCCCCATAAATGCGCCTTTGGTGTCTGGTATGACGCCTGCAAATTTCATAGTTTTAACCTGACCAGTTATATGGCTCTCTTTGATGCCCCGCACAAAAGGATTCATTCCCTGGCCATCGAGGTGGGTATCCTTATCCAGGCCGGAAAACTTGAAGCAGCAAAAGATGTTATTCATCAGGCGGAAAACGATGAGCTGCAAACCCTGCTCGCCTTGTTTGATGGGGCGGCCAAGAAGATAAAGCAATTCACCTACGAATACGCGGTTATTTTAGAACGTGCCAGCGGCCAGCGTGTTTCCATCCTTGCCGACAACCTCGAATACTTCGGCCTGCTTGACGAGGTTGTCTCTCCCTTGCCCATGGCCTTTGCCCAACAGCACAATAATTTTATCGATGCCCTGGGACGGAAAACCAAGGGGGATGGCAAGGAAGAGATCCTTATCCTGAACATCGAGAAATTCCTGTTGGATGAAACGGGCACCCCGCCGTCATTCATGTTGGATGGTTCTGAAAACGCACCTGCTTCCTGAAGATTTGGGATGGGGAATCCCATCATTTTTCTTGATATCCTGGGGATACTCACTTGGAAGCCTTTCTTGACGTCACCATCCTGCCGCAACCAGACCTCACCACCTGCGGCCCCACCTGTCTCCATGCCGTGTACCAATACTATGGCGATGACATCCCGCTGACTCAAGTGATCGACGAGGTGAAAAGCCTGGAAACCGGCGGCACCCTGGATGTGTTCCTGGCCTGCCACGCCCTGCAGCGCGGCTATAAGGCACGAATCTACACTTACAACCTCCAGGTTTTCGACCCCACCTGGTTTCTCCATGGCCCGGAGTATATCGAGGAGCGGCTCCTGGCCCAGATGGAGGTCAAGGACGATGCAAAACTCCACCTTGCCACCCGTGGCTATCTCAACTTTCTCAACCTCGGTGGCGAACTGCGTTTCGCCGATCTCACCCCTTCCCTGCTCCGCAAATATCTGAAACGCTCCATCCCGGTGCTCACCGGCTTGAGTTCCACCTATCTCTACCGGAGCATGCGGGAATACGGCGATCTCTGCGAGGATGACGATGTGCGCGGCCAGGTCTCCGGTCATTTTGTTCTGCTCTGCGGCTACAACCGGCCCGACCGGCTGGTGGCCATCGCCGATCCGCACATGGATAACCCCATGGCCGACGGCCAGAAATACGAGGTCTCCATCGACCGGGTTATCTGTGCCATCTTGCTGGGTATCGTCACCTACGACGCCAATCTGCTGATCATCGAGCCGGGCAGGAAAAATGGGAATGGTCGGGCAAATCATACGGTGATTGCATGAAGGTTTTGATTGTCGTCAACGATCCCAAGGACTGGCCCCTGGCGATCAGCGATGTGGAAATCGTCCCGGCCCGCGCCTACCTTACCGATGCCGCCTATGCGGAGATGACCTCGGCCAGGGTGTTCAACCTCTGCAAATCCTATCGCTACCAGAGCACGGGCTATTATGTTTCGCTGCTGGCTGCGGCCAGGGGGCACAAGCCCTTGCCGGACGTGGCCACCATCCAGGATTTTAAAACCCAGGCCATTATCCGCATCGCCTCCGACGACCTGGACCAGATCATCCAGCAGAGTCTGGGCCAGATAAAATCGCCGGAGTTTGTGGTGAGTATCTATTTTGGCCATAACGTGGCCAAGCGGCACGAAAAGCTCGCCCAGCAGCTGTTCAAGATCTTCCAGGCCCCCTTTCTGCGCGCCAGTTTCAGTCATAATGAAAAAGATGGCAAATGGCAGTTGGCCGGAATCACCCCCATCGCGGCCAGCGATATTCCCGAGGATCACCGCGATTTTGCGGTGGATATGGCCCGTGAATATTTCAAAGGGCGGCATCGTATTTTTCACCGACGACGCACCGCCCGCTATGATTTGGCTATCCTCCACGACCCGGCCGAGGTGGAAGCGCCCTCCAATGCCAAGGCCCTGCAGCGCATGGTCAAGGCGGCGGAGTCTGTGGGCTTTGCCACGGAGTTTATCGAGAAGGATGATTATGGCAGATTGGCTGAGTTTGACGCCCTGTTTATCCGGGAAACCACCAGCGTTCTCCACCACACCTACCGGTTTGCCCGCAGGGCTGTGGCCGAAGGACTGGTGGTGATCGATGATCCCGAGTCGATTTTGCGCTGCACCAACAAGGTGTTTCTGGCCGAGATCTTGACCCGACACCGGATACCCATCCCCAAGACCCGCATTGTTCACTCGGGCAACTGGCAGCAGCTCAGCGTGGAGTTGGGCTTCCCTTGTGTGCTCAAACGGCCGGACAGCTCGTTTTCCCAAGGGGTGGTCAAGGTGGGAAACGAGGCAGAGCTGGCCCGCGAGCTTCCGGCGCTGCTGCAGAAATCCGAGCTGGTTATTGCCCAGGAGTTCATGCCCACCACCTATGACTGGCGAGTCGGCATTTTTGATGGGCAGCCGCTCTTTGTCTGCAAATATTTCATGGCTCCGAAGCATTGGCAGATCATCAAGCGCGATTCTGCTGGGCGTAAGCTCACCGATGGCGATGCCGAAACCCTGCCGGTGGAGCATTGCCCCCCTGGCCTGATCAAGCTGGCGCTCAAGGCCTCGGCCCTCATCGGCGACGGCCTCTACGGGGTGGATATCAAACAGGTCGGCAAGCGTTTCTATCTTATCGAGATCAACGACAACCCCAATATCGATGCGGGGGTGGAAGACAAGGTGCTGAAGGATGAGCTCTATCTGCGCTTGATGCGGGTCTTTGCCCGCAGGGTTGATGAGCGTAAGGGCGGAGGGTTGTGGGCGTGAGTCAGGACGGGTTGTTTCAGAAATTCGGCATTGAACTGGAATACATGCTGGTCCGTGAGGACACCCTGGATGTGGCGCCCATTGCCGACCGAATTTTGGAACAGGCTGCGGGGCGAATCACCAACGAGGTGGAACGGGGGATCATGGCCTGGTCCAATGAGCTGGCCCTGCATGTGATCGAGATCAAAAACAGTGGCCCGGTCCCTGCCCTGCCCATGTTGGCGGAAAAACTTCAGAAAGAGGTTGAGGAACTTGGTCGGGTGGCAGCCCAACAGGGGGCAATCCTCCTGCCCACGGCCATGCATCCCTGGATGGACCCCCATGGTGAAACCCGGCTTTGGCCCCACGGCAACAAGGATATTTACCATACCTACAACCGGATCTTCAACTGCCAGGGCCATGGTTGGTCCAACGTGCAGTCCACCCATCTCAATCTTGGTTTTGTCACGGATGAAGAATTTGGCCGCCTGCACGCAGCGATTCGGGTGCTGTTGCCCATCCTTCCTGCCATAGCCGCCAGCTCGCCTGCGGCGGATGGTACGCTCACCGGCTGGTTGGATACCCGGCTGAACTATTACCAGAATAACCAGAAGCGGATTCCTTTCATTACCGGTCAGATCATCCCGGAGCCGGTATTTAGCGAGGCCGAGTACGAGCAGGAGATCTACCAGCGTCTGCGCCGCGACATCGCGCCCTTTGATCCGGACGGGGTGTTGGAGGCGGAATGGCTCAACTCCCGTGGGGCCATTGCCCGGTTCGACCGCAATGCCATCGAGATTCGGGTGCTGGACATCCAGGAATGCCCGTTGGCCGATGTTTCCTTGGCTGTGCTGATCTGTGCGGTATTGAAAGGCTTATGTGAAGAGCGCTGGGCCGGACTGGCCGAGCAGAAGGCGGCGGATACCGGGGAATTGGCGGAGATTTTTGCTGGTGCGGTCAGGGATGGAGAAGAGGCGGTGATTGATAATCGTCGTTACCTTGCCCTGTTTGGCAGAGGGGGAAATGCGACCATGACTGCGGGGGGGCTGTGGCAGGAGTTGGCTGCGGATTGTGTCTCCGAGTTGGCCGAGGCTGGGCACGCTATTCAGCAGACGGTGAACGCTATCCTCGCAGAGGGGCCGCTGACGCGGCGGATTATTCGGGCGCTTGGCGACAAGCCCGGTCGGGAGCGGTTTCGAGGGGTGTATCGGGAGTTGGGCAGATGTCTGGCCCAGGGGAAACTCTTTGTGCCATAGTTAGGGTATTGTTGTTTCCTTTCTTCTTTTGCGTGCCCAAAAGAAGAAACAAGAAAAAGGCACCCCAGCCAGTCCTGGCCCTGCGGGCTTCCCTTACTTCTCGACGAGGGCGGGACGCTAAAAAACTCGGGCTTCGCCCTCAAACAGTTTTAGCGTCTTTTTCCGCCCTCGTCTGCGAGGCGCGGCAGGACAAATGGGGAGAGGGGAAATCCCATTGGCACGCAGCCGAGCACCGGAGAGGCTGCCGAAAAAGGGATTTGCACTGTTTGAGGCGAAGCCGAGTTTGCAAAGCCCCGGCAGCATCGAGGAGCACAGGGCATCCCGCCTTTGGCGGGACAAGAGACACAGGGGGCCCTTTCTTTGGTTCGTTTCTTTGGGCACGCAAAGAAATGAACACACTAATTTCACACGAAAATCCAAGGGCATCTAATCAACAACCAAGTGGGCCTTGAGTTTTTCCAACTTGGCTGGCCCAATGCCCTTCACCTCGTCCAGTTCCTCAATAGCCGTAATTCTGCCGTGCTGCCCGCGAAACTCGATGATTCTTTTGGCCAGGACCGGGCCGATTCCTGGAATGGTGATCAGCAGTTCTTCGTCGGCCTTATTGATGGGAATGGGCTTGAAAAACAAGGGGGCTAGTTTGGCCGGGGGCTTTTTGGATGCTTTGCTTTCCTGTCCGGGCGCGGCTTCGGCCTGTGCCTGGTCTTCTCCACCAGGGTAAGGGGCATCGGTCGGCACCCGGTAGAGCCCGGTGGCGACGGAACCATCGCACCAGGCAAGTTTTTGCGGGGCGGAAACGGTTTTGGAGAAAGAGGGAAGCCAGCCATTGCGGATAGCGGTGACGCTCAAGATGCACAGGGCAAAAAGGATCAGCACCAATGGGCGCAGGTCCTTTTTGCCGGTATCAGTGCTGGTGCTGTTCATCCTTCATGAGCTTGTAGGTGATGCTGTCCACCAGGGCCTGCCAGCTTGCCTCGATGATGTCCGGGGAAACCCCCACCGTGCCCCAGTGGCTGTCGTGATCGCGAGATTCGATGAGCACCCGCACCCGGGCCTCGGTGCCGTGTTCGCTGGCC
>JAPLJG010000047.1 GCA_026388735.1 Deltaproteobacteria bacterium | reverse complement strand
AAAACGTGACTTTTTCATCAGAGCCTCCTGGTCGTATTGTGCCAGAAAACTCTACTTTTGACATGTCTACCTTTTAGGGAAGCTTACGGAGGGAAAGGTTCTTGTCGCAGCGCAGAATAAAAAAAAGGTTGGCTCCGGTGGGCTTGGTTGCCTTGGTGGGCTAGCGAAAAACCGGAGAGGGAAACCCTTTTTGGGACAAGGAATCTCAAGCGTGGACCGGAGGGCGACCGGACAACAAAAAAATGACCTAGAGGATTTCCTCTAGGTCCTTGGTATTACTGGTGCGCCCGGCACGATTCGAACGTGCGACCTGCGGATTCGTAGTCCGACACTCTATCCAGCTGAGCTACGGGCGCATAAATGAGATGGGACTTATAACGCACATTGTCCTGTTCGGCAACAAGTTTATAAGCAATATCTTGCTGAAATTTTCTGTAGATATTCAGACGGTCTTGAAGGTGTATGGGGAGAGAAAGGCTAGGCCGGTACGGTCTAGCAGCTCACCGAACCGTTCCCCCTGCTTGTTTTCGGCTTTGAAATGGGCGAGGCAGGTATCGATGATGGCCAAAGTGGTTTCCGCGGAAAAGATTTCGGAAAGTTCTCGGCCAAGCTGCGGGTGGCGACCCAGTTTGCCGCCCAACAGGATGCGGTAGCCGGAGAGGTTTTGGACGATGGCACCGGTTGGGCAGGCCTTGGCGCATTGGCCGCAGGCGAGGCAGCGCTGCCAGTCGAACTGTGGACCGGGTTCCGGTTCGGCAAGGGTGATGGCCTCCTCTTTACAGGCGGCAAGGCAGGCACCGCACTCCGAGCAGGGGGATTCGCTTCGTGTGGTGGGGAGGGAGGCGCTGATCAGGCCGATGTCGACAATCTGGGGGCGGGAGCAGGCGTTGGGGCAGTCGGCCAGGGTTAGCCGGAACTCGTGGTGCAGCTTGAGCGGGCCGGATACCCGGCTTTGCATGAATTCCTTGAGGTTGTGCGCGCGCAGCAGGGCCTCAAGACGTGGGCTTAGGGCCTCCCCGGTGTCGATGCGACTGGGGCAGCCGCTTTGCCCGAAACAGGACTCCACGGTAAAGCCTTGCACCTCGTCCTCCTGGTGGTGCAGGTAGCGTTGCTGGCAGGCCGCCACATGGACCATTGTTACCCTGGCGGCCCCGGCCTGCTGCGCTTCGGTCTCCACTCTTTTTTTTACGCGTTTGCGGACGAAAAAAGGCACCTTGGCCATCGCTTGTTTCGCATCATTCTCCCACTCCATGGTTCACCTCAAAGTATGATTGTCCATCAACAATAGCGCGGAAAGCGGCGGGAGGCCTTGATCCAAGTCAAGGGTGGCGAATCAATCTGGTGCTTGCTGCAAAAAAGCGAGAAAGGTGCTGCAGATGGGCGAAGGCTGCCGATTTTTCCGGGTGATCAGATAAAATGGGCGCGAGAGACGGATATTGCTTAAGGGCACCGCCACCAAGGAACCGCGCTCGATATCCTCGGCCACGGCCCTGCGGGAGAGGATGGCGATGCCGACCTCTGCCTTGACGCCCTGCCGGACCGCCTCTGTGCTGCCCATCTCGGCAACGATCTGTAGCTGGCTGAGATCCAGGTGCTTTTCGAGCAGCTGGGTCACGACCCGGCGGGTGCCGGAGTCCCGTTCCCGGATGATCATCGGTTCGTTGAGCAGTTGGGCGGGCTCCACCGCTTTTTCCTTGGCAAAAGGATGTGCGGGGTACACGGCTAGGACCAGTTCATCCTCCATTATTTCCAGCCATTCCAGGGCCGGGTCGCTCCAGCGGGCGCCGACCACGCCGAATTCGGTGTCGCCGGCCAGGACGCTGTCTGCCACCGTGCGGGAGTTGCCGATGGAGAGGGTGATCTGGATGGCGGGATGGAGTTTTTTGAAGGCGCCGATCCGTTGCGGCAGGACATAGGCGCCGGGGATGGTGCTGGCCCCGAGGGCGAGATGGCCGGCCATTTCGCCGCGGTAACTGGCCATGGCCTGCATGGTTTCCTGGCGAAGGCGGGTGATCTTTTTTGCGTATTTGTAAAGAATTTGCCCTGCTGGGGTGGGCAGCGCTTCGCGGCCCAGGCGGTCCACCAGCCGTTCCCCGAGGATTTCTTCCAGGCTGCGGATATGTTCGCTCACCGTGGGCTGGGAAAGAAAACTGGCCTCCGCAGCCTTGGTAAAGCTCTTCAGCTCAACGACCTTGCAAAAGACTTCGAGACGATGAATATCCATGGGGAAACGGGCCCTTTCGACTATAGGTTAGGATAGGTATAGCCGATATAGACCATTTGTTGGATTAATGCAAGGTGCGTGTGGTCTTTGTCTCGCAATTCTCTGTTTTTGCGGTTTTATCATCGCAGCCGCTGCACGAGCATCCGCAGCCGGTTTTGCTCCCGCCAAGTTGGCGGCGGATGCGGTGGCCGATGAAAAACATGCAGGCCACGATGATGAAAAGGATGATGATGTTCTGCCACATGGCGGACCTCCTTGGTTGAGGTTGGTTTTATCCGGCAAGGCCCAACAGTCGTCCGCCCTGATAGACCAGGGTGGCCAGCAAAAAGGCAAAGGCGGTGTTGAAGCAGATGGAGAAAAGCCCCCATTTCCAGGAGCCGGACTCCTTGGAGATGCACACCACCGTGACAAAGCAGGGTGCATAAAACATGACAAAGACGATGAGGGCCAGGGCCACCACCGGGTTCCAGTGCGGGTCCTTGGCCAGGGTTTCGGAAAGGGTGGCGTTGCTCTCCGGGTCGGTCTCTCCAAGAGAGTAGGCCGTGCCCAGGGTGGTAACGATGACCTCCTTGGCTGCAAACCCCCCGACCAGGGCGATGTTGGTTCGCCAGTCAAAGCCGGGCAGCCAGCTCACTGTTTCCATGGCTGTGCCGATTCTGCCGGCCAGCGAGTGGCGCAGGGTGCTGCCTGCCTGGGCGGTATCGATGGCTGCCAGCTGCTCTTTGAGTTGTTGATCATCCGTGGTCTGGGCGGAAGAGGCGGCCACCTCCTGACGCTGCCGGGCGAAGTTCTCCTCTTCCGATTGCGGCAGGCCGGGAAAGGTCATCATGGCCCAGATCAGGATGGAGATAGTCAGGATGGTGGTGCCCGCCTTCTTGATATACTGCCAGGTTCTCTCCCAGGTATGGATGAGCAGACCCCGGAAGGTGGGGAAGCGGTAGGGCGGCAGCTCCATGACAAAGGGGGTGGATTCGCCGCGCAACACGGTGAGCCGCAGAATCTTGGCGGCGGTGAGCGCCACAAGCCAGGCCAGCAGGGTCAGGAGGAACATGAGCTGGGCCTGACTGCGGGAAAAGAAGGTGGCGGTGAGCAGGGCGAGTACGGGCAGCTTGGCCCCGCAGTTCATGAAGGAGACGGTGAGCAGGGTGGCCAGCCGTTCGCGGGGGGAGCGCAGCGTGCGGGCGGCCATGACGCCGGGCACGGCGCAGCCTCCGGCAATGCCGCCGGAAACGATGTAGGCCATGACCGAACTCCCATGCAGCCCGAAGATGCGGAAGACCCGGTCCATCATGAAGGCAACCCTGGCCAGGTAGCCGGAGTCCTCGAGGATGGCGATGCCGAAGAACATGAACATGATCAGCGGCACAAAGCCAAGCACCCCGCCCATCCCGTGAATGACCCCGGAGATGAGCATGGATTTGAGGTGGCCGTCCGGCAGCAAGGTGTTCAGGTTGCCGCTCAGCCAGTCGAAAAATACCGCAAACCAGGCGACGGGCAACTGGCTGTAGGTGAAGGTGAATTTGTAGAGGCCCAGCAGCACGGCCAGCATGATGAGCGGTCCCATGAATCGGTTGGTCAGAACCTTGTCGATCCGGTCCGAGGCATGGAGCCGGTCGATGTCGAATTTATGGGTGATCACCTCCTGGCGGAGCACGGATTTGATATAGCCGTAGCGGTGGTCGGCAATGATGGCCTCGGGATAGGTTTCCATGGTCTTGAGCAGATGCTCGCCGACCTTGGTCACGATCTCCTGAAGTTCCCCGTCAACCACCGGGTCGGCCCTGCGGCCTTTTTCCCGGATCTGGCTGTCGCCTTCCAGGTATTTGAGCGCCAGCCAGCGCGGGGCATAGCTGTCGGTCATGAACCCGGCGGTGGTGATGCGTTGCGCCATGGTCTGCAAGGCGAGGTCAACGTCTTCCCCGTAAGAGATGTACAGGGGGTCCCAGGGGGCGTTTTTCTGGGCTAGCTCCAGGGCTGCGGCCATCAGCTCGGCCGTGCCTTTGCCGGAGCGGGCGATGATGGGGACAACCGGCACTTTGAGCAGGGCGGAGAGCCTTTGCGCATCGAGGCTGATGCCGCGGTCCTGGGCCACATCGATCATGTTGAGGGCGATGATCATGGGCACGCCAAGTTCGAGAAACTGGGTGGAAAGATAGAGGTTGCGCTCCAGGTTGGAGGCGTCGGTGATATTGACGACCACGTCGGGCTTTTCCTGCACCAGATAGTCGCGGGCCACCACCTCTTCCACCGAATAGGCGGTGAGGGAGTAGGTGCCGGGCAGATCGATGATTGTGGCCTCTTCGCCGCTGGCAAAGGTGTACGCCCCGGCTTTTTTCTCCACGGTGACGCCGGGGTAGTTGCCCACATGCTGGCGGGCGCCGGTCAGGGTGTTGAACAGGGTGGTCTTGCCCGCGTTGGGGTTGCCAGCAAGAGCGATGGTGATGGGGGTTGACATGATTTGCCTCGTTACGGGAAATCAGGCGACTTCCACTTCGATATAGTCTGCTTCGCTGTTGCGCAGGGTCAGGGTGCCGCCCATGATTCTGATTGCCACCGGATCGAAGAGGGGCGCCCGGCCCATGATGGTGATGCGGGTGCCGGGGACAATGCCCATGTCGCGGATGCGTCGGCCAAGCTCGCCGCCGACCTTGACTGCGGTGATGGTGCCTGACTGGTCTTTCTGCATTTTGCGGAGTGGAACTGTTGGCATGCGTGCTCTCCAGGGTGCCGGATGGTGATTGTTGTTCATGAGGGGTAATAGTAAAAAGTCGCGGTTAAGAAGTCAATATCTTTTTTAGGTTGTAGAATAAAATTATGTAACCCAAACTTTTAAATCTGGGTTCCGCTCTGTGTGGGTAAAACTGGTTGGGCTGGGCTTTCCGGCCTTTGTCAGGGGAGGTGCTGAGGAGCGAAGGGTGATCAGAATGGCGGCGCCCCACTCCTTTATAATGGAAGTGGGGTGCCGGGAAAATCGGCACAGCGGTTCTTGTTACTCCCGGGTGTTGCGCATCATCCCCAGGGAGTTGGGGTGGTGCAGGTCCGTATTCATAGTAATGGTATGGCAGACCTTGCAGTTGCGGTTGGCGCCCAGAGGGTAGGGATTGCCCTGATACTGCCGGGGGCCGAAGTTGTCTCGCTCCTTTTCGTAGGGGTTGCTGGCGGGATACTCGGCATGGGGGCTGCCGTGGCAGGCAGCGCAATGGATGCTGCCCGAATCATCGTGCCGGTTGCGGTACAGGGCGTCGGCCCCGGTGGTCCAAGTGTTAAAGGCGCTGTCGGCCTCGGGCGGGGCAAAATTTACGTGGCAGGTAAGGCAATCCGGTTGCTGCACCCAGGGGGTGCGGGGTTGGATCCCGGCAAGGCCTGCCGCCAGCCGTGGTTTGAGGTGTTGCATCAGTCGGGCCGCCCCGGGTTTGCCGGCATTTTTTTCGGCCAAAAGCAGGGCCAGGGCGTGGTCTTCCAAAGCGCCGTGGCAGTTGGTGCAGTCAAGTCCGGCCTCATGGTGGACGCCGCGGAGGAAACGGGTGGCGCCCTGCGGGCTGCTTGGGTGGCAAAGAGCGCAGGCCTCGGCGTCTCGTCCGTCCAAAAAGTTGGCATGGAAGCCGTGGATTGAGGCGGAGAGGTTGAGCAGCCCGGGTTTGCCGGGGGCGTTCAACATCGGATCCGGGTGGCAGCTTTGGCAGAGGACAGGCTTGCCAGCTTTGGCTTGGGTTGCCAGGGTGGTCTTATTGAAGCGGTCATGCATGCTCAGAATGTCTTGCGCTGTGGTGTCTGAGATTCCTGCTTGCCCTTTGCGCCAGGTGCCGCCATGGCAGGTTTTGCAGCCCATCTCGGTTGCAACCGGGGCCACCATGCGGGTAGTGGCGAGAATGGTGTTGGTGGCCTTGTCGGATAGGGAACCACCGGGACGTTTTTTGCAACAAAGGCTTTGCCGTTTCCCTTGAGCTGCATGGGGCCGGAAAGTCCTTGGCCGGAAAGGCCGACATTTTCAGGCAGGATTCTGCCGAACAGAGCAGGAACCTGCTTCCAGAAATCCACTTGCCTGGCGGGTTTTTCAAAGCCAGGCTCAACCCGGAAGAGAATATCCACGCCTTCGGTGACGACCACCGGGGTTGGCCCGCGTTTGATGAGCTGGGCAAAGAGATCGTTTGCCGGGGGCATGAGGCTGAACGAGCCGTCCGCATCGCTTATGCTGTGCATGCCAAGGTTGTTCCAGGCAAGGAGAACATAGCCGCTCTGCTCCGGGTCAAAGGGTAAAGGGAGCAGGGGGGGGGCGCTGAGTTTTGCTGGGGGGGCTGGCGGCTTTTTGCCCTGTAACCCTTCGATTAGAAAGGTGGCCAAGGCATTGCGCTCTGCCTTGGTGCCGGGGAATGGCGGCATGCAGCCGATGATGAGTTTGCCCTGGCCGCTGATCTCGCTCTCCATCACGTAGACGGACTCGTATTTGCGGCTCAATTTTCGGATGTCGCGAATGGGGCCGCCGATGGAATGGCAGGAGGAGCACATGATATTGAAGAGCTGCCGGCCCACCACCAGTCGGTTTTCCTCGGTGATCTCCTTGTTGACCCATTTGGCCGAGGCCAGGATGCCCTGGGTTTGGACCGTATCGAGATCCTTTGCCAAGATGGAATTGGCGTAGATGTGCCCGTAGAGGGTAAAGGGTCGCCGGCTGCCTTCCCGGATGTATTCGAAGGCGCCCATATAGGTGATGCCCAGAAGCAGGAGGACCACGGCCAGGGAGCGTGTGGCTGTCTGCGGTAGCCGGATTACCATGATCAGGCCGCCAAGAAAAAGAAGCGGGGAAATCCAGAGAAAGACGGTGAGAAAAGGGGCCAGCTCCGGGCTGAAGTTTGCAATCCAGGCCCTTTGTGGCGCGGGCAGGGCCTGGACATACCACCAGGCCGAGGCCAGGAACAGCAGAAAGGGGGCCAAAAGCCAGGTGGCGCAGTAGCGGACCATGCGCAGGCGAAAGGCTTCTTCCTTGATGGTGGTGGAGGTCAGGAAGCCATACAGCCCTGCCAGCATCAGGCAGAGGAAGGTGCGGAAGAAAAGGGCCGGCCAGAAGGTGGGATTGAAAAAGCCGTCCCAGAAGTTGTGAGTGCGCAGCCACTCGCCGGGGGTGAGCATGAAGCCGATGATCCCGTTGATGGCAAAGAGGGAAAGCCAGGCAAAGATAAAATAGAGCCAGCCGATGGTCAGATGGCTGCGCCGCTCCATGCGGCCGAAGGTCTGGTAGTAGATGAGGATGGCCACGATCTCCGCGAGGAAAAAGACCCACTCAATGGCCCAGGCGAAGACAAAGTTGTGGATGAGGATGGAGGTGGCGGCCGGGGCGATGAGGGCGATGGTGAACCAGATGCCCACCCCGGTAATGGCGCCCAGCACCAGGGTGAGGAGCAGGAAGAACCTGGTGTGTTTTTTGGTGTAGTCGAGGATGGGTTGCGAGCCTTCCCGGTAGCCCTTCATCTCGGTGAGCACGAGAAAAAGGCCGCCGCCAATGGCAAAATGGGAGATGTACACATGCAGTACGGCGATCAGGGCGATGAGCAGGCCGCCGCCGGAAAAATCCAACTGCCAGACCGGATAGTTCATCAGTGTACCTCCTCAGGTACCCTGGCCGCGAGCCGGAGCATGTAAATGACCACCGCAACCCCGATCACCAGGATTGTCACAAAAAGAAACATCGGCGACCACTGCGGCACGACCTGCAGGTCGGACGGATGGAAGTATCTGGCCAGATAGGCCTGTCGGGCCAGATCACGCACCAGAACCATGAAAAGTATGGTTGTGGCCATGGCGACGGTGGTCGGCCAGACCCGCTCTTTGGTGCCATAGTAGAGACTGCAAAAGGCCGCGATCAGGGCGGCGATGAAAAGGCTGGTGTGTAGAATCGCGCCACCGATAAACAGCTGGTGCACGTTTTTGGGCAGGGAAAAAAGAAAGGGGATGCCGGTGCCGATTTCAACCACAGTGGCGTAGGTAAACCATTTCATCCCTATGCTCAGGTGTTTTGGGGCTCCGGGCACGCTCTTTTTTTGTTGAAAAAAAGCGAGGAGCGCTAGAAAAAGACCGCCGACCGCCACGGAGGCTACGACAAAATGGAGATAGCGGGGGAGGAGGGTCGGGTCGGCAAGGTTTAAGAAGGTGCCGTCCGGTCGGTGGAAATAAACGCCCCAGATCTGCGGGCTCTGCATCAGGGTTATATTGTTGACAAAGAAAAAGGCGATGGTCAGCAGAAGCACCAGGCTTGTGGTCAGTGTCCTTCTTCGCGTGGCCCCTGGCAGGTCGCCAGCCATCTTATAGAGATAGGCGCTGTAATAGGCGAGAATGAGCAGGCCGACGATGGAAAGCCAGTACACCCCCATGAGGATGGAGCTGGTATAGATGAAATGTCCGTAGAGGACTTGAAGAAAAAGAAGGGGCGCTACCCCGAAGTTCACGGCAAAGGCGATGGTGTATGGCAGTTTGGAGGCAATATCCAGGCAGGGGGGTGGAGCGTCGGGCGGGGTCCGCATCTCCCTGACCAGGGCGATTATGGCGCTGCCCAGCATGGCGTTCATGAAAACAAGGTGGCAGAAAAAGGTCAGGATAAGGAGAAGCTCGAAAAAACCCCAGGGTGCCGGAATGGTGTCGGGCGAGGGGATAAGTTGGGCTGGGTCCATGACGGGTCTCCTTATAGATAAAAGTTTCTTCACTATAGCATGAAAAGGGTTTGTAGGAAAAAAATCCGCCAGAACAGGGGCATGCCGGAAACAGAAAAAATTGCCGGAGTTGCAAAGAAGATAAAATGAGTTAATAGGAGTATAGTGGAGCTGTGACGAGAAAAGTCGAATGTTTAGTGGTTAATGAAATGATATTTTGTTCTCGCCATTCGGGTGTAACCGTATGGAATTTTGCGCTTTTTGGAGCGGGTTGCAAAAGTGGCGAAATATCCAGTTTTTAGAGGGTTGTCAGGATATTTTCGCCCGTTTTCCTGGGGTTGTGGGCTGTTGAAAACTCGGGCGGTAGCGGTGGGGAAATTCGTCGAGACCGGTTTTGACAGGGTTATGCTTTTCCTTTAAAAAAACGGGCAGAAATTATCTCAGCGGTCTCAATTCGCTTTAATCGGCTGTTTTTTCGTGACTGAACCAGGGGAAAAAGATGCTTTGGCAGCGAGTTAAGAGTGTTTTGTCGCAGAAATTTTCCGACAGCGATTTCAAGCTGTGGATCGAACCCTTGCAATGTGTGCATGACGATGCGCAGCGCGTCGAACTGGCCGGGCCTGACCCGTACTTCTGTTCCTGGGTCAGGAATAACTATCTGACCGATATTCAGGACGCCTTGCAGGACGTTGGTTTTACCGGCGGTGCGGTGCGGCTTTCGGTGAGCGAAACCAGGAAGGCGCAGCCGCTTGTGCCGGAACCGGAAAAGAAACAGAGCCAGCTTCGCCTGCCCAGCATGCCTGTGGCGCGTTCCACGGTGCGGACCCTGCACCCGCGCTATACCTTTCCCGAGTTCATGGTTGGCGAAAGTAACGCCCTGGCCTATTCGGCCTGTGAGGCCATGGCCAACGGCGACTCCACCCTCAGCCCCTGTCTGTTTATTGAAGCGGGCACGGGCCTGGGCAAGAGCCACCTGACCCATGCGGTGGCCCATCATATCACCAGCCATTCCCCCGGGACCAGGCTGCATTATGTAACCTCCCAGCAGCTTACCTCCGAAATGGTGCGTAGCATCAAGAACAACACCATGGACCAGTTCAAGGAAAAATATCATCATCAGTGCGATGTGCTGCTGATGGAGGATGTGCAGTCCCTGGCCGGTCGGACCAAGACCCAGGCCGAGTTGGCCGAGGCCCTTGATGTCCTGATGGATTGCGGTAAAAGGGTTATCTTCACCGGGGCTGTTTCTCCGCGCAATATCCCTGATATGGACGACGGCGTGCGCTCCCGGCTTTCCTCCGGGTTGGTCACCACCATCAATCCTCCGGACCGGCGGACCCGATGCCTGATCATCGAACGCAAGGCCCGCAACAACAAGCTCGCCCTTTCCGGGGAGATCGTCGAATTTCTGGCCGATCGCATCCAAGGCGATATCCGGCGGGTGGAAAGCGCCATTATCGGCCTGAAGGCCAAGGCCTCCCTGCACAAGACTGCGCCGGATATGGACATGGTCAAGGAGATTGTCGCTACGATTATCGGGCAGCGGCAGGAGTTGTCTGCCGTGCTGATCCGTAATTTTGTGGCCGGTCAGTTCAATGTCTCCATCGAAGACCTCCAGTCAAAGGGCAGGAAAAAAACCATCGCTTTTCCCAGGCAGGTTTCCATGTATTTGGCCAGGAAACTCACGGAGGAAGCCCTGTCTGAGATCGGCAAGGCGTTTAACCGGGATCATTCAACCGTGGTGCACTCCATCCGGGTCATTACCGAAGCCATTGTCCGCAGCGGCAGTATTCGGGGGCAGGTAGAGCATCTGGTGGAACGTTTGGAAAATCAGGGTTGAGGATGGCTGTTAGATTCCGCGGGGGCGGTTTTGGGGATATGCACAGGGGGGGAATATGCGTACGGTCTGTTGCGTGTGTCGCAGGGTAAAGTGTAAAGGGAACTGGCTCGAGGAGATGATCGAGTCCGAGGTTCGGGTGTCCCATGGTTTCTGTCCGGAATGCTTCGACAAAACCATGGAGCAGTTTTCCCTTACCTGGTCAACCGCGCGAGCGGCACAACCCGCGTTTAAGCCGTCGTCGCTATCGCTGTTGGAGCAAAGTGATGATGTCGTCTGTATGGTCAAAACGGCATAAGAAGCCGTAAGCGCGCAACGGTTATCTCTTTGCCGTTAACATTGCTGCGGCGCCTAAAAATAGACCGGCCTGACCTCGGGCGTTTGCCTCGTTCCGCCCACCCGGTGCAGTATCCTGTCGGCCACTTCCTTGGCCGTCTTCATCATGTCGTTCATGCCGATGCCTTCCCAGCCAAAGCCGCAGATATGCAAGCCGTCCAGGCCCTGCTCCAGGAAATCTTTCCAGGTCAGGAGCGCGGGGTAACCCATTTCCAGTTGGGGGATGCCGCCGTCGCCGCGCAGCACCTTGCTGAAACAAGGGGGCTCGGGCAGGGGGATCAATTTCTTGAGATCATCATAGATGCGACTGATCAGCTCCTCGTCGGACAGCTCTAGGCGTTCCGGGTGGCGGCGGCCTCCGACCAGGGCCTCCATCAGCACCCTGCCTTGGGGGGCGCGGCCAGAAAACATATGGGTGGAAAAAAGTGCGCCCATGGCGAAGCGGTTTTCCCGCTCCGGGGCCAGATAACCAAAGCCAAAGGGCACCTGGGCCTTGTCCGTGAAGCCCAGGGCCACGGTGGCGATGCGCGCCGTGGGGATGGCGGTCAGAGGCGGGGCATGGCTAGCCAGCAGCGCCAAGGTGCGGTTGATGGGCAGGGCGACAATGACGGTGGCTGTCCGGTAGGTTGTGGTCTCGGTGTGTATCTCCCAGGTGTCGTTTCCGCGGCTGATTGCTTGCACCGGGCTGTGGTATAGAATATTCGGCCCGGAGGCCAGTGTGGTGACGAGCTGTTCCATGCCTTGGGGAAAGCTGGTCATAGCCGGTAGCATCCCCGCGCCCGCCGCCTTCTTTTTTCGGAGCAGTCCTTTGAGCACCGAGCCCGCTTCTTTTTCCAGGGCTCGCACCCCCGGCATTACGGCATCGATACTGAGGCGTTCATAATCCCCGGCAAAGGTGCCGGTGATCGCGGCATCCACCAGGGGCAGGATTTCGTGGCCGAATCGGTATGCGGCCCACTGCCCCACGCTTTGTTCTTCGGCCCGCGGCTTTTTGAAAAGATCACCCAGCAGCCGCAATTTTCCCAACGGGGATAACAGCGGCGTCGCGAGCAGGGCGGGTGGACTCTGCGGCAGCTGCACTAGCCGGCCCTCATGGCAGACATAGCGGACAAAGTTGCCCAGGGGGGCTTTTTGGGCAACGCGGTCCAGGCCGGTTTGGCTGAGCAGGGCGCGGCTGGCCTCGTTGTTGTCCAAAAATCCGTGGGGCCCCCATTCGGCCAGGTATCCTTGTTCTTGAAAGGAACGCACTGCGCCGCCAGGGCGCCCATCCTGCTCAAGGATGAGGATGTCTAGGTCCGGCGCGCTTGTGTGCAGGAAATGGGCAGCGCTCAGGCCGGAAAGCCCAGCGCCGACAATGATTATCTCGTGTGTTTCAGGCATGGATCGCACATCCGGGGTTGAGGGAATCGACGGGGATCGCGGTGGAGATCAGGTTCCCCTCTTCAGGGTTGCTGTGATCTATGGTATAAGGGATTTTACTCGATATTGTCCTGGCCTGTAATGAAAAAAAAGCAACAGCAAGGCTGGGTCGGCGAAAGAGAACCTGGCCTTGCCCCCAATGGTGCCGTGAAAAAGAATGCAGCCCGCAGATTCCCAACCGAAGAAGGTCCTCATCCTCTATTATTCGCTCAGCGCCCAGACCAGCGGCCTGGTGCATCGGCTCGGCGCGGGTCTTGAGGAGCAAGGGGTGCAGTTGACCTGCGAGCGGCTCTTGCCCCTCGCTCCCCGCCATTTTCCCATCGGCACCGTGCCTGCCACCCTGTTCATGATGCTCATCACCTTTTTGCGGGTGCGAATGCCCATTCAGCCGCTGCCGCCCAGCTGTTGGGAACACTATGATCTGATTGTTCTCGCCGGGCCAACCTGGTCCTATAATCCCAGCGGCCCGGTCCTCTCCCTGCTTGATCGGGACGGGGCAAGGCTTTTTGTCGACCAGCAGGTTCTTCCCCTGATTTCCTGCCGGGGTTACTGGCGGATGCACTGGCTGAGCCTGCGCTGGCAGCTTGCGCGGTGCGGAGCCAAGGTGGTGGGCAGGATGATCTTTGCCCACCCCAGCAAGGAGCCCTGGCGGACCATCGGGGTATTTTTGAAGCTTGCCGGCCGGGTGCCGGAGCGGGGCAGATGGCTGGGGCGGCATTATCCGCGCTATGGACATAGCCGGGAGCAGCAGGATCAGGCCTTCGCCTTTGGGCAGGCCATCGGCCAGGCCCTGAACCGCGGGAGTTCCCTGGCGGAGCTTTCGTTTGTCTCCGGTCCTGGGGGCGGGCGGCGCATAGCGCCTTAGAACTCAATACCCTTCTGCGCCTTGATGCCTTTTTGAAAGGGATGTTTTATGGCGCGCATCTCGGTGACCAAATCTGCGTATTCGATGAGCCCCGGGCTGGCGTCGCGGCCGGTGATCACCAGGTGCAGGCGTTTGGGCCGCTTGCGAAACAGGCCGAGAACCTCCTCTTCCGAAACAATGCCCAAGCCGATCAGATAGGTGAGCTCGTCGAGCACGATCAGGTCGTAGGCGTCGCTTAAAATCTTTTCCCCAGCGAGTTGCCAGCCTGCCAGGGCCGCTGCTTTCACGGTCTCCATGTCCTGTTGCCAGGTAAAGCCGGTTCCGGCAAGATGCAGTTCAACCTGTCCGGGAAAGGCAGCCACAAAGGCGAGCGCCTCGCCGGTTTTGCCCTGGCCCTTGATGAACTGAACGATACAGACCTTTAGCCCCTTGCCTGTTGCCCGCAACGCCTGCCCGAACGCCGCCGTGGTTTTCCCCTTGCCGTCTCCCGTATTGATGATAACCAAGCCCTGTGTCGCTGCCATTTATTTCCTCAAGGGGTGTCCTCGCCCTGCCCTGCTTCCGGGAAGCGGCTGGAGGTGGAATACTGGGTGGTGCGGAATTTTTCTATCTGGCCGCGGTAAAACTCCTTGCGTGTCACTGCCCTGGCAAGGGCTTCCTCTTCCACGGCGAGAGCCTCCTCCTGGTTGCCGTTTGCCCAGTGCGCCGTGGCCAGGGTGTCGAGCACATGGGGGATTCTTTTTTCCGTAGCCGCTTGCTGGGCGAGGAGCAGGGCCCTTTCCGGATTGCGCAACCGCGTTTCCTGGGCGGTGAGGAGGAGCCAGGCCAGATTGTTCAGGGCCTCCGAGTTGGCTGGGGCCAGGAGCAGTGCCTGTTCATAGGCGTTGCTGGCGTCCTGCTCCTGGTTGCGGCTGTAGTGTAGATCGCCCAAAAGTTGGAACCAGAGGCCATTATCCGGCTGTTCCCGAATCTTTTGTTGGATGAGTGCCTCGGCGAATCTGGCTTTTGGTGCTTCCCCGAGAAGGTCTGGGGGCAGGCGCCAGGCAGCAAGGGCGCCGGTGAGCATAACAAGAGTGTAGAGGGCCAGGGCCAAGTGGACTTTGCGGTGATGGCGGGGAATCCGGCTCGGATTTTCTTCGCAGCGGCGCAGGTAGTCGATGCGCTGCCCCAGGCCGAAATGGTGCCAACTGGGCAGATCCCTGATGTTCCCGCTGAGCAGGGCGATTTTTTCAAAGACTCGGATCAGGGGGGAGGCGTGTCCCATGGCGCTCAGGGCATACAGGTCCGCCTGCCGTTCAAAGTTGCGCATGAAAAAGCCAAAGACGAAGCGGAAATAGCCAAGCATCAGGGAGAAAAGAATGAGCGCGCTGGCTAGGGCAAGGATGGTGTCCGGAGATTTACCGCTCAGGGTGATCAGTTGATAAAAAAGGTCCGAGCTGAGCAGGAGCAGGAGAAGCGGTGCCGCACTCACCTGGCTCAGCAGGCCAAAACCGAGAAAGAGAAACAGGTAGAGCTGGAGATGGTAGCGTTTGACGTGTCCCAGCTCATGGGCCAAGACCGCCTCCATTTCTTCCGGAGTCGTGGCTTCGAGCAGGGCAGGGGTAACAAGAATGTAGCGGAAGCGGCGGCTGAGGCCTATGACCCCAGCGGTCAGCATGCGGCCCTCAAAAAGCGGCCAGAGCAGGATGTCGGCAAACCGTAGGCGCTGGCTGCGGCAGAAGTCTTCAAGGCGTTGCCGGGTCGGGCCTGGCGGGAGCGAGGTGCAGCCCCAGAGACGGACAATGGCCAGGGGCAGAAAAAATATCAGGCCAAAAAGCGAGAGCAGCACCAGGATGGGCTCACCCCAGGGCGAGGCGAGAAAGTCTTTTAGTGGGGGAAAAGGGACAAGCTGGAGAAGGTCGAAAAAGACGGAGATGATGAGCCAGGGCAGAAGAATGGCAAGATTGATTTTGATGTTTGCCGTAAGAAAGGAGCGGGCCGTAAGGGTCCTGGCGAAGATGCTCTGATAGCTGGGGCGGGCCGCCAGCCAGATGAGACAGAGGTAGCCGAAAAAAAGAAAAATCCCCGCCAGAGGGACAAGAACCGGAAGCTTTTCGGTAAGCGGCAGGCGACTCAGGTAATAGCGGCCCTCCAGCAGGAAGATGTCCACCGCCAGAAAAACGATGGCCAGGATGGAGAGCCGCTGTTCCACGGAAAAATAGCGGGCCGCAGTGTTGTCGGGATTGCGCCGGAAAAAATAACGGACCAGCTGATTGAATAAAACGAGCTTGCCGCAAAAGAGCACCAGGGCCATGGGCCATGGGATCTGGGGCTGTTCCGGAATGCCTCCTGTGGTAAGAATCAGGATAACTACCAGGAGATAGAGGAGATTATTGTACATGGGGGTCGGTTCAGGGCATGGCGCTATTGCGCCGGAATGACAGGGGAGAAAGCATCAGCGCCGGAAAGCTGATCCGTACATCTGGCCGGAGATGCTGGCGTTGTGCTCCTGATATTGCTGGAGCAGGATGCGGAGCTCGTTGGGCTCGAGAATCCGCTTTTCCAGGAAAAATTCGCCGAATTTTTTCTGGAGCCGTTTTTGATGGGCAACGAGCATTTGAAGTTGGGGCTGGGACAGCAGACCGAGGTCCATGGCCGTCTGGCCAAAGGGCTGCAAGCTCGGGCGGTTGCGGAGAATCTGCACCACATCCGCATCGTTGAGCAGGCCAAAACGCTGGCCGATTTCTCCCAGGCGCGGGCGTTCGGTGCGTTGCCAGATCAGGGCCTGAATGATGGTCCGCCAGTTGATCAGGCCGGAATAGTAGAGGAAATGGCCAAGAAGCAGGCGGCGGTTCGGCACTTGCCCCTGGTAGAGGCTTTCCGTATCCCAGAAAACAGAGGGCTGGCTTGCGGTGCTTCGGAAATCGGCGGTTGTCTGGGTGCCGGTCTTGGGTTGCCTTGCCTGCGGGGGCCGGTGGGGTTTGGGCGGAGCCGGGCGGGGGGGCTGGGTTTGCGGCCGCGCTGGACGCGCCGGGAGGGGCAGGCAATAGCCTTTCTCCTTGGCGTCAAGAAAGGTGATCAGTTTTTCGTAGGCTTCCTGCACCGAGTGGAACAGCTCGTGGTGCTGCCGTTGCACGCGGGCATTTTCCAAGGCGGCCCGGTCCGGGTGGGTTTCCATGGCCCGTTTGCGGTAGGCGCTTTTGATGCCGGAGAGCTGGAGATAGTCGAGAAATTCGCGGGAGATGGTGAGCTCCGGCCCAAAAATGATCTCGCAGGAGCGGAAGAGTTCCTTTTCAGCGGCAACTGTTTCCATGGCGTGGGTCATGCTCCCTGGAGATTAGTGTGAAAAAGGAAAGTTGAATATTTTGCGCTCTTGGGCTGGCGAAAGGAGTGATTTTTCGTCCGTTGCGCCGCAGGAAAAAAAAGATGTTGTCGTGTAAGTCTTATGCAATGATATGGCCCGGTTGTGATAAGATACACTCTCAAAGAGGGCAACGTGTATCTGGTAAAAAGTAATTAACTTTATTATGTAGCAGATAACATCTTATTTTTTAACATTTTTTTTCGTATCTCCATGAAATTCTGAGGTGAACGGGGATTTTTTTATGGAACAGCCAGCCGGAACCGGGGACCAATACGATGTGTCGTCTTATTTTTATTGTAATTTCAATATGATGCCAGCATGGGCAGAACTCGGGGAGCTTGCGCGTGCGCCCTATGACCTAACCGCGCTCGGCGCTCTTTCTCCGGCAAGAATCCGCAGCTACCGGGTCCAAGCCGCCGGGTTTGATCTGTTGTATTCCACCCAGCGGGTGGATGAGGCGGTGCTTGCGGCCCTGCAAAGGCTTGCCGAGGAGAGCGGGGCGGTGGCCCAATTTCTGCTGATGAAAAATGGTGCGGTGCTGAACCGGATCGAGGGCTATGCCAGTGAAGAGCGGCAGGTGCTGCATACCGCCTGTCGCGATATCTTTGCCCCAACCAGTCTGGCGCCTGAGGCTTCGGCCCAGACCAAGATCGAGCTGGAAAAGCTGGCCGGTTTTCTGTCCGATCTTGAAGCGGGAACCGTGGTTAACGCAGCAGGGGAGCCATTCACCGACCTGGTCCAGATTGGCATCGGCGGCTCCGATCTTGGCCCCCGGGCTGTGTATCTGGCTTTGGCCGCCTATAAGATTCCGGGTCGCCGGGTGCATTTCATCAGCAACGTGGACCCCGATGACGCCGCTACCACCCTGAGCGGGCTTGATCTTGCCAAGACCCTGGTCAATGTGGTCTCGAAAAGCGGCTCCACCCTGGAAACAATGACCAACGAGGAGTTGGTGCGCAAGGCCTTTGCCGAGGCAGGGCTTGAGCCGAGTCGGCATTTCCTGGCCGTTACCGGCAAGGGCTCGCCCATGGATAATCCCGCCCGGTATCTGCGTTCCTTTTACATGTTCGACTCCATCGGCGGGCGCTACAGCGCTACCTCCATGGTCGGCGCGGTGATGCTCGGCTTTGGCCTGGGATACCCGCATCTTTTGGAGATTCTTCGGGGGGCCAATGCCATGGATTTGGCTGCGGAAGAACCGGACATCCGCCGTAACCCTGCCCTGCTCCTAGCCCTGTTGGGGATCTGGAACCATAATTTCCTTGGCTGCGAAACCCTGGCCATCCTGCCATACAGCCAGGCCCTGGTCCGGTTCACCGCCCATCTCCAGCAATGCGACATGGAAAGCAACGGCAAATCCGTGACCAGACAGGGCAAGCCCCTTGCCTGGAAAAGCGGCCCCATCATTTGGGGCGAGCCAGGCACCAATGGCCAGCATGCCTTTTACCAGTTGATCCACCAGGGAACCGCCATCGTTCCCGCAGAATTCATCGGCTTTCGCACCAGCCAGCGTGGTCGCGATCTGTTGATCGAGGAGACCACCTCCCAGGAAAAACTGGTAGCCAATCTCTTGGCCCAGGCCCTTGCCCTGGCCACTGGCCAGTCCAACGAGAATCCCAACCGGAGTTTTGCCGGAAACCGCCCCAGCGCCGTGCTTCTGGCTGACCGGCTGACGGCCTATACTATGGGCGCGCTCCTGGCCCTCTATGAGGCCAAGGTGGTGTTTCAGGGATTTATCTGGAACATCAACTCTTTTGATCAGGAAGGCGTGCAGCTGGGGAAAAAACTGGCCACCCGTCTGCTCACCCATTATGCTGGTCTGCGGCAGGACCCCGGTTACAGCGGGGAAGCTGCGGATGAACTTGGTTGGGCTTTGCTGAGTGCCGCGGGGATGCTTGGTAAGTGACATGTCGGGGGATGAAAACACCGGGGAGCAAAGGCGCAGGCAAGTCCACAGGCTGACAATGCGTAACCCTTCTACCTTTCAGCGTATTGAGAAAACAATAATATGCCTTCTCTGAGACAATGGAAAGCCACAGTGACGGTGTTGGGGACGATTCTCTGTCTGGCCGCAGTATTTTTGTTCTGGGGGATCAGGACCCGCCACAATGATTTTGAAACTCGGATTGTGGCCGAGCAGCAGCATGTACATGCGCTTTTTGAACAAACCACCAAGCAGACCTTCACCAATTATAGTTTTAGGATCCAAAGTCTCCTCACCACCCGTCCTCAGGTGGTCGCGGCCTTTGCCAAAGGCGACCGTGCCGCTCTGCTGGCCCAGTGTCTTCCCCTGTACGAAGTCTTGCAGAAAGAAAATCCCTCTCTTGCTATTTTTCATTTTTACACTCCGGACAATCGCTCCTTTCTGCGGGTGCATCAGCCCGAGTTGTATGGCGATGATCTTTCCTTCCGCCCCATGATTGTGGAGATAAACAAACAGCACAAACCTTTGTCTGGATACGAAATAGGGCGCATGGGTTTTTTTTACCGGATTCTCCAGCCTGTTTTTGTTGGGGAGACCTACATTGGCGCGGTTGAGTTCGGCTTCAAGGCGGACCGGCTTGTGGAGTTTATGGAACCGGGTGATGGGCCGCAGATGGCCCTGCTGTTTGCCAAGTCCATCTGGCAAGGCTCGGAGCATCCGGCGCAGGAGTTGGGAGACCATATCCTGCTCCAGAGTTTTGATAACGTATTCCGCCATCTGCCGGAAAAATTTTGTTTTCCCGGGGAAAAGCTTGTTCCGCAGCAAATCCAAGGACGCTGGTATGTTTTTGACACCAGTCTGGCCCTGTTGGATTTCAAAGGCGGGACCGCAGGTCGGGTTGCCTTGGCCATTGAAGTGACCAAGTTTGTCGAGGAATTCAACGCCTTTGTCGGTATCAGTATCCTCCTGACCCTTGTGGGGGGGCTCGTTGCCTTTTGGGTGCTGCATCTCGCCTTTTTGGCAATGCACCGGGAACTGCGCGCGACAAATCAGTCCCTGTCTGCTTCCAAGGGCGAACTTGACAAGAATTATGCGGAATTGGAGAGATACCGGAATAATCTTGAGGAGATCATTGTTGAA
The DNA here is from genome assembly GCA_026388735.1 of Deltaproteobacteria bacterium. Taxonomy (GTDB): domain Bacteria; phylum Desulfobacterota; class Desulfobulbia; order Desulfobulbales; family Desulfurivibrionaceae; genus Thiovibrio. The sequence goes on along the minus strand of JAPLJG010000047.1, from coordinate 23,026 downwards.
CGGACGGTGGACCTGGCCAAGACCAATGAGGATCTTAATCAGGAGATGCTCGAACGGGGGCGTATCGAAGAAAACCTGCGGCGCAGCGAAAGAAGCCTAGCCAAGGCCCAGAAGATCGCCAGGCTTGGCTACTGGGAGTGGGACATCATCCCCAATAATCTTGTCTGTTCCGAACAGACCTATCGCCTTTTCGGGGTAGGCAGGGAGAGCCGAACCTACAGCTATGAAGGCTTTTTTCATTATGTCCATCACGAAGATCAGGCCCTGGTGCAAAACTGGCTACAGGTCTTGCTGGCAGGCGAGGCTGTTGGGAACCTGGATTTTCGCATAGTTAGGCCGGATGGCATGGAGCGCTATGTCCATACGGAAGCCGAGGTCACGCGGGACGACCAGGGCCGGGCTGTCCGACTTATGGGCATTATTCAGGACATCACCGAGGTGAAGCACGCCACCCGGCAGTTGGTGTTGTCGGACAATGTCTTTGAAAACAGCATCGAAGGCATTGTGATCACCGATGCCGAAGGCGTTATCCAGCGGATAAACCAGGCATTTACGGATATCACCGGCTACGAAGAGCAGGAGGCGATGGGGCAAAATCCCAGAATTCTCAAGTCAGACCGGCATGAGGACGAATTCTTTGCCGAGATGTGGCGCGCTCTGGTGGAAAATGGGCAATGGCAGGGAGAGATCTGGAACCGGCGCAAGGACGGGGAGATCTACCCCGAATGGTTGACCATTACCTCCATTCGGGATGCGCAGGGAAATACCGTGAATTATGTCGGCGTGTTCCATGATATGACCGAAATCAAGCTGCACGAAGAACAGTTGCGGTATCAGGCGCACCACGACGCCCTGACCGGCCTGCCCAATCGGGTATTGTTCCATGACCGATTGGGCGTGGCCATGGCCCATGCCCGGCGGGATGAAAACAAGGTGGCGGTTCTGTTTCTCGACCTGGACAACTTCAAGCGGATCAACGACAGCCTGGGGCACACGGTGGGCGATCTGTTGCTCAAGGAGGTTGCGGTTCGGCTTGTTCATTGTCTGCGGGAGATTGACAGCGTGGCCCGTTATGGCGGTGATGAATTCATCGTCTTGTTTGAGGGGGTGGAGCAGGAGGAGGATGTGCTGCTGGCCGCGAAGAGAATCATAGAGGGTCTGTGGGCATCGCCTTCTACCCGGAGGACGGGCTTGATCAGGATACCCTGATCAAGAATGCGGATACCGCCATGTACCGCGCCAAGGAAAGCGGCAAGAACACCTATCGGGTTTTCACCCCGGCCATGAACAAGCGGGTAACCGGATGGCTGGCCGTGGAAAACAATCTGCGCAAGGCCTTGGACCGTGGTGAGTTTTTTCTTCACTACCAGCCCAAGGTGGACCTGATCACCGGTGCAATTGTGGGGGTGGAAGCCCTTATCCGCTGGCGTCGTGGCGATGGCGAGATAATCAATCCGGCCGATTTTATTCCCATGGCCGAAGATACCGGGCTTATTGTTGAGATCGGTGATTGGGTGTTTGCCCAGGCCTGTGTTGATCTTAGCGAAATTCTCGGGAAAGGCTACGGGATCAAGATGTCGGTGAATCTCTCGCCCCGCCAGTTTCGGCAGGAGGACTTGCTGGGCAAGATCAGGGCGACCTTGGCTGCCGCCGGAATCGGGCCGGAGGGGTTGATCTTTGAGATTACCGAGGGGTCGGTCATGGAGAATGAGCAGAAGGCCATTGTCCTGCTCGGCGCACTGAGGGGGATGGGGGCGGAGATTTCCATTGACGATTTCGGGACCGGATATTCTTCCCTCTATTACCTAAAACAACTGCCCATCGGCGAATTGAAGATAGACCGGAGGTTTGTCAGGGATATCGCTGGCCATGGCGATAACGTGGCCATTGTCACGGCCATCATCGCCATGGCCAAGAGCCTGGGTATGCGGGTGGTGGCTGAGGGGGTGGAAACCGGGGAGCAGTTGCATTTTCTTCGCCGCCATGGCTGCGATGAGATGCAGGGATTTTTGTTCAGCAAGCCGGTGGCCAAGGAGGTGCTGCTGGAGATGCTCGATTGTGGGGCACAGCTTGACCTCGCGGCCTATGACAACAGCCCGCAGCAGCCGCTGCCCTTTGCTGTCAGGGCGGAGGGTGAGGTGACCTGCGCTTAATCAGCTCTATCGGTAGAGAAGTTCGAACCGTTCCCAGAAATCCGGGAAGGATTTGACCACGCATCCTTCCCCCCGAATCCGGACACCCGGCACCACCAGCCCGGCCACGGCAAAGCTCATGGCGATGCGGTGGTCGTTGTAGGTGTCAATCTCTGCGCCATGCAGGGGGCCGTTTTTCTCGCTGCCTTCGATGATCATGGCATCCGGTCGTTCCTCAGCTTTGATCCCCAGCTTGGCCAGCTCCGTGACCATGACATGCAGGCGGTCGCATTCCTTGATCCGTAGATGGGCGATGTTCTTGATCACCGTCCGGCCCTTGGCAAAACCGGCAACCACCGCCAGGGTCGGAACCACGTCCGGACAGTCGCCCATGTCCACTTCAACCCCGCGTAATTCCTTGGTGCCGGTCACGGTGATGCCCTTTGGCGAACGCTCCACTCCGCAGCCCATCCGGGCCAGGATATCCACCAACACGGCATCCCCCTGTAACGATGGCGAGGGCACGTTGGCCACGGTTACTCTGCCTCCGGTCACCGCTGCGGCGGCCCAAAAGTAGGAGGCGCTGGAGGCATCGCCTTCCACTGCATAGTTTCTGGCCTGGTAGCAGCCCTGGGGGATAAGAAAATGGTTGAGCGCGGGGTTGGCGGTTACCTCAATGCCGAAATCTTTCATTACGGCCAGGGTCATGGTGACATAGGGCTTGGACAAGACCTCGCCCGCCACCAAGAGTTCGGCGGGCTGTGCGGCATAGGGCGCGACCAGCAACAGGGAGGAGAGATACTGGCTGCTCTTGCCCTCGGGCAGCAGGATTTTTCCGCCCTTGATGCCCGAGGCTGCGATGGCAACCGGCGGGCAGCCCGTGTTATGGATGCTGCGAATCTCGACCCCCCAGCCGGCCAGGGCTTCCATCAGGGGCTTGATCGGCCGTTCGTGCATGCGCGGGTCGCCGTTGATGGTAAAGTCTCCGTGCCCCAGCGCCGCCACCGAGGTGAGAAAGCGGGTGGCGGTGCCGTTGTTGCCCAAAAATATTTCTTTGTCCGGCGTGGCGATTGCCCCGCCTTTGCCCAAGACCCGCCACTGCTCCTGGCCGGGCTCAACCGTGATGCCCATGGCAGCCAGGGCTTGCGAGGTGTATTCGGTATCCTCGCTGGCCAGGGGGTATTGTAGGATGCTTTCCCCGTTTGCCAGGGCCGCGGCAATGAGAGCCCGCTGGGTCAGGCTTTTGGAGCCGGGCACGGTGAGGGTGGTGTCGGTTACGGCAAGGGGGCGGATTTCTTTCATGGTCTGCAATCTTTAGGGGTTGTAGCCGAGGCTGGTGAGCAGGCTCTGGCGCATCACTGCCACCGGGGCCTGCTGGCCGGTCCAGAGTTCAAATTGGGCCGCGCCTTGATAGAGCAGCATGGCAAGGCCGTTGATGGTCTGGCAGCCAGCCTTTTCAGCCTCCAATAATAAGCGGGTTGCCAGGGGGGCATAGACGATGTCCATTACCACTTGGAAATTGGCCAGAGCTTGACTGGCAATGGGGAGTAGATCGTGCTGGGAGCCCATGCCCATGGAGGTGGCGTTTACCAGGGCGTCGGCCTTGGCGGTACCGGCCTCGGCCAGGGGTAGCCAGGGGCAGCCGAGAAGCTGTGCCAGGGCTTGGCCTTTTTCCGGGGTCCGGCTGGCAATAGTGAGCGAGGCGCCGGTCTCAAGCAGGCCAAAGCCGATGGCGCGGGCCGAGCCGCCTGCCCCGAGGAGCACAACCGAAGCGCCCTTGAGGCTGATTTTTTCGCCCAAAGCCCGGTTGGCCCCGAGCCAGTCGGTGTTGGCCCCGTGGATGCCGCCGTTATTGAAAACCAGGGTGTTTACCGCGCCGATTTTTTCGGCAACCGGGTCGATGGAATCGAGATACTCCATCACCGCCTGCTTGTGGGGGATGGTGACGCTCACTCCCCTGATACCAAGGGCGCGCAGGCCGGTCATGGCCTGCGCGACATCCTGCACGGCAAAGGGGAGATAGGCCTTGTTCAGACCAAGGGCGGCAAAGGCGGCATTGTGCATGGCCGGACTCAGGCTGTGGGCAACCGGGTTGCCCATGATGCCGTAGAGTTCGGTGGCGCCGTTAATCCCCATGGCCAAGTTCCGTGAAGATGCGGCGCAGGGCCGAGGCGGAAAATTGGCCGGGCGCGGTGGCCGGGCCATTATCCGGGGCGGCGTAGGTCATGTAGCCGCCCAGATCGGTGGTGGCCACCCGGCTGATCATGCCGAGCGGTCCCATGCAGAAGGCGATGAGGGGAAAGCCCATTTCGGCCGCCTGTTCTTGCAGGGCGAGAACCCGGAACACATCCTGAAAGCAACGGGCCGTGGTGACGATCTTGCCGATGTCGGCGCCGCTCCGGCATTGGCCCTGGAAGACTTCGGTCAGGGCCTGCCTGGAGGCGGTGCACTTGAAATCGTGCCAGGAGACAATGGTCTGGCAGTTGTTCGCCCGGGCTGCGGCAAAGAGTTCGGTGACCAGGGTGGGGTCGGTCTTGAGTTCGATGTCAACATAGGCTGCCCCAGTTTCGGCAGCTTTTTTGAGCAGACCGATGCGCTTTATTTCTTCGTCCGCGCAGTTGCCGCCTTCCCAGACGGGCCGGTTGGTGAATACCAAAGGTTTGCTCAGGCCATTGAGAAAAGGGGAGATGTCCGGGGGTGTCATGCTGTCCAGGCGGATCTCGATGACATCGGCAATCGGTTCGGACTCTTTGGCTAAGGCAAGCGCCTCTGCCGGCGTGGCCCCAGCGATGGAGACACAGAGGCGACGGGCGGTACTGGTGGCAACATTCAGCATGGGTTACTCCGAGGGAAAAGGCTGAAAAAAACTATAAAATCACGGATAATAAACGCATAATTATGAAAAGCAAAACTATTCCATCGCGGATCGCTTGTCAACAGGCATGAGCAGGGCGGGCTTGTCTTGGGCTTGGGGGGAGAAGCATGTACCGATTGTTTGTCGCCATTGATCTGCCGCCGGATATCGCGGCCCAGTTGCAGGGTCTCTGCTACGGGGTACCTGGGGCCAGATGGGTGCAATTTCATCGGCGAGGTGGACGGCGGGGTCTTTCGGGATATCAAGGAGGGGCTTGGTTCCATTATGACGGGGGGCTTTGCTGTGCAGGTGAAGGGGCTGGGGGTTTTCCCGCCCAGAAAGACTCCCAAGGTGCTCTGGGCCGGGATTGCGCCGGTGGAGGCGGTCTGCGCCTTGCGCAAGAGGATTGACAACGCCTTGCTTGGCATGGGGCTTGCCCCGGAGGGCCGGAAGTATTCTCCGCACATCACCCTGGCCAGGGTGCAGGATACCCCGCTTGTCAGGCTGGGCCGTTTCCTGGCCGGCAACAGCCTTTTTGCCACGGAGGTGTTTCCGGTTTCCGAGTTTCACCTCTATTCAAGCCAACTGACCTCCAGGGGTGCTTTTCATGCCATCGAGGCGTCCTATCCCCTGCTATAACGGTCAGCAGCACCACATCTGCGTTGTCATCGGCCTGTTCGTGTGCAGCAGCACACTTCGCAGGCCTCTTCCTAGCATCTGTAGCACTGCTGACCGTTATAGTTTTTGGGTATCATTTTTCCGGTTTCGTGTTGGATGTTCATTCCCTTTTGAACCGTCTAGTGCGGCTGGTTTGCCATCAGGACCACGGCGTGGGCGCTGATCCCTTCCTCGCGACCGGTGTAGCCCATTTTTTCCGTGGTGCTGGCCTTGAGGTTGATGGCATTGGGTTCAACTTGGCAGGCCTCGGCAAGGATTTTTTGCATGGCCGGAAAATGGGAGGCGAGCTTGGGCCGCTCGGCCACCACGGTGATGTCGGCGTTGGCCAGGCGGAACTGTTTTGCCGCTGCCAGGCCGATCACCTGCGCAAGCAGCTTGATGCTGGAGATACCCTTGTACTGCGGATCGCTGTCCGGGAAGTGGCGGCCGATGTCGCCAGCGCCGATGGCGCCCAGGATGGCGTCGCACAGGGCATGGGTAAGGACATCGGCATCCGAGTGGCCCAGCAATCCCAGTTCGTGGGGGATTTTCATGCCGCCCAGGACCAGCGGCCTGCCCGCGACTAGACGGTGGGCGTCAAAGCCATGGCCGATGCGCATCTGCGGGGATGGTTGTTTCTGCATGAGGATGGCCTCCGCCATGGGCAGATCATCCGGGCGGGTGATCTTGAGATTGGTTTCCGAGCCCTCCACCACCATGACCGGCCAGCCGCCGTGTTCGAGGATTGAAGCCTCGTCGGTGCCGATAAAATCGTCTTGCTCAGCCTTGGCAAAGGCCTCTTTCAGCAGGTCGGTGCGGACAACTTGCGGGGTCTGCGCTTGCCAGAGGGATTCGCGTTCCACGGTGTGGCGGATGGCGGTGTCCGCACCCACGGCCTTGAGGGTATCCTTCACCGGCACAGCCATGATCGCGGCGCCATGGATAGCGGCCGCATCGCGGCACCGCTGGATGTCTTTGGGGGTGATGAGGGGCCGGGCGCCGTCGTGTACTGCCACCAGGGGGCAATCCCCCGCCACCTGGGCCAGGCCGATGCGCACCGAATCCTGGCGGAGCTTGCCGCCGCTCACCACCGTGCAATGGTCATCAAGTTGGTACTGGGACAAAAGGGCGCTGGTCAGCTCCCGGTATTCTGCCGGGGCCACCACGATGATGGCGCCGATGGCGGGAACCTGACGAAAGGCGCGGATGGTGTGGATCAGGAGGGGAACGCCAAGCAGTTCGCTGAACTGCTTGGGGGTGGTGGTTCCCATGCGCAGGCCTGCGCCGCCTGCGGCAATGATCGCTGTTGCTTTCTGCATGTGAGAGATAAAAAAAGGGAGTGGGCTATAAGCCGGATTCTGTACCCCCTTGCAGGGGCCATGATCATTTCTCTGTGGATGCCGGTTGCCCGGCATCTCTTGCAACCTACCCGGAAGCTTCGGGCGGGCCGCCCTCAAACGCTTCCCTATTTGGTTTTGCTCCAGGAGGGGTTTGCCGTGCCTTGCGTGTCGCCACGCAAGCGGTGGGCTCTTACCCCACCTTTTCACCCTTACCGGTTGCCCGGCGGTTTGTTTTCTGTGGCACTTTCCTCGGGGTCGCCCCCAGTTCGTGTTACGAACCTCCTTGCCCTGCGGAGTCCGGACTTTCCTCTGGCGGCAATACACCGCCAGCGACCATGCACCCACTCCCCACACTGACACAACTATAAGCAGGACCGGAAAAGGTCAAGGTTTTTCAACGGGCTACCCGTTCTCAATCCTGCGGTTTTCTTAGCGATTGCAGCCGGTTGTCCTATTCTTCCTCTGTCTCGACCTCGTGGAACATGATGCGATGGCAGGTGGGACAGGAGATGAGCTTGTCTTCCTTCATCAGATCATTGTAGAGCTGCGGCGGGATATTCATGAAGCAGCCCCGGCAGACGCCGCCGGTCACCGGCACAATCGCCAGGCCGTTGCGTTTGTCCCGGATGGCGGTGTATTTCTTGAGCAAGCTGGCGGATACGGCGCTGGCCTTGCTTTCGCGGGTCTTCATGATTTTGTTTTTCTCTGCAGCGAATTGGCTGGTTTTTTTCTCAACCGCGGCGATGTCGTCGGCCAGCATCTTCTCATCCTCGGCGCAGATCTTGTTTTCTTCTTCGATCTGTGCGGTCAATGCCTCGATCTGTTCCATGAGATGGACAACCGCTTCTTCCCGCTGGGTGTTGGCTTTTTTGCCGTCTTCCGTTTCCTTGAGAATGCTCTGATACTCGCGGTTGGTCTGGACATTCATCAGCTTGGCCTGCCGGTCTTTGATCTTGACCCCTTCGTCTTCGAGTTCGGCTTCCAGCTCTCGGCGGCGCTGTTCGTTGGCCGCGATTTTTTCGGTCAGTTGGACAAGGGTGTCTTTGTGGCCGTCAAGGCTGGCGCGGCGGTTGTCAATTTCGGCGGAGCTGGCCGCAATTTCCTTGTCCAAGGTGCTGATTTTCAGATCAATGGCCTGGAGTTCCCTGAGATGCGAGATGTTTGCTTTCAATGGTGTTTCCTCAATGGTTCTATTGGTTGACAGAATCTGGGTTTGTTATTTTCTAAGACAACCCATTGCATGGGATTGCCCTGTTGGGCGGTGGTGGTAATGGTCGGGGTAAAGCCTCGGGCCGTGCAGGATTTTTTCAGGATCTCGGCCAGGACGGGGACGATAAGGTTTTCGGTGGGGTAATGGCCGGCGTCAATCACGCAGAAGCCTGCATCCTCGGCCCAGCGAGCCACGCTGTGTTTTACCTCGCCGGTAATATAGACCTGCGCTCCCATGCTCCACGCGGTTTCGGCCAGCTCAGAACCGCTGCCGCCGCAGAGGGCCACGGTGTGGATGGTCTCCGGCAGGGTGCCCGCAATCTGTATCCCGGGCGCAGCAAGGGCGGTCAGCAGGTGGCTCACGAATTGGTCGGAGGACAAGGGGGCAGGCAGGGTACCGATCTTGCCAAAGCCAGAGCTTTGATCTGGCGCGGCGGTGAGCGGCTTGGTGTTGTGCAGGCCAAGCCTTTCCGCCAGGGCGTTGCTGACCCCTGCGGCCACAAGATCGAGGTTGCTGTGGCAGGCAATGAGGGCAAGGTCGTGGCCCAGGGCAGTTTTTAACATGCGGCCCATGGGGGTGTTGCCGGAGATTGTTTTTAAGGGGTGGAAGATCAGGGGGTGGTGGGTGAGGATGGTGTTCAGGTTCTGCGAGAGGGCTTCTTGGATAAGAGCCTCTGTTGGGTCTAAGGCGATGAGAATCCCGTTGACCTGCTGGTCTGGATCCCCCACCATGAGTCCGACGTTGTCCCATGATTCAGCCATGGCAAACGGGGCAATGGAGTTGAGGATCGAGAGAAGTGCTGTGGTGGAAAATGTTTTTTCCGGCATCCTTTGTTAGTGTCCGTGGCAGCCTAAAATAAAAAAAAGGCGCTAACCGTGTGTGGTCGCACCTTGTATCCGGAACCCTGCCCTGGTTTTCCCAAAACATGTCCCTGAATGAATTGATTTGTGTTGCGCGTGCAATGCATTACCTGCTCTGTCGGTTCTGGCTTGGTGTGGTGGGCCTACCTGGATTCGAACCAGGGACCGACCGGTTATGAGCCGGTGGCTCTAGCCAGTTGAGCTATAGGCCCATATCTCTAACGAAGAACGAATCCCATAAAATAGCCGATACTTCAGGATTGTCAATACTATTTGTGGCTTGCGCGAGGCTGCTCTGGAGGGGAACAAAAGAGGCGCGGCCCCGATACGCCAGGGCAGGTGAGCCCACGGCGTATCGGCAAATAGAAATTATCCGGCAAGTACTGCGGCCTTGAAGGTCTCGAAGCCGACCCGGTCAATGAACCGGCCCATGCGCTCGCCCTTCTTGGCGTGTTCCTTGAAATAGCTGATGACCTGTGCGCAGGTGGCTAGGGCTTCTTCGCTGGAAAGATTTTCGCAGAGGGTTACGCCGATTCTTGCCTTCGAGGCGGCGTTGCCCCCGACCAGGATGGTCCAGCCCTTGGCTTTGCCCACCAGGCCCAGATCTTTTACCGAGGTTTCGGCGCATTGGTTGGGGCAGCCGGAGACCCCCATCTTCATCTTGCCGGGTAACTCGAGGCCATGGTAGCGGGTGTCCAGCTCCGTGCCCATGGTCAAGGCGTCCTGCTGACCAAGGCGGCACAGGGTGTTGCCTTGGCAGGCCTTGATGCTGCGGACACAAAGGCCGATGGCTGCCCCGGGATTCATGCCCAGATCCTGCCAAGCCTGGTCGATGTCTTCCTCTTTAAAGCCTACCATGGCGATGCGCGCCGCGCTGGTGATCTTGAGGGCGGCTGTTTTGTATTTTTCCGCCACATCGGCAATTTTCCGCAGCTGCGCCGGGGTGATGAGGCCGAGCGGGAGATGGGGGACAATGGCATAGGTTTCTTTGTCGCGTTGCAGTACCGCCCCTTTTTCGCCGTCGTTCAACATGGGTCTTCTCCTTGGGAAATAGCTTAACAATAAAAAAGAAAAGGACTCAGCAGGTGAGCCCTTTTGGTGTCTGTGTTACAGTGGTGGGCAGGACGATGCGGCTTGATCTTTCGTTTGAAACGCAAAGGCTGTCGTGGCGGTCATTTATTTTTGTAAAAATAATGGTTTCCCCGGGAAAGTCAATCTTCATAAAATGATCGAGCAGACGTTCTGTGCATTGAGAGTTGAACGTTGTTATTGTTGTTGTAAAAGATAAATTTCAGAAAATATCGGGTGGGTTAAACTCTGGATGCTTTTGAGGGGATATGCATGGATGTATCGTTTGTTTTTTTTCTGGCAGGGGTCGGGTTGGCTGGGTTGTGCTGCGGCGGCATCATGGTTTGGCTGCTTATGCGGAGCCGTTTGGTGGGGCAACGCGCCCTGGCCGATGAGCGGGTGCAGCTACGTGAGGGTCAGCTGGTTGATTTAGAGCGGCGATTGGCTACAGGGGAGGATGAGTGCGCCGGGCTGCGCCGGGAAAACGGGCTCTTGCAGGCCAGGGCCAGGAGAAACAGGAGCTTTTGCAGGAAGCCAGGCTGGAATTGGCCAACGCCTTCAAGGCCATTTCCGCCGATATCTTTCAAAGCAACAGCCAGCGTTTTTTGGAGCTTGCCCAGCAGACCCTGGCGAAGTTTCAGGAAAGGGGTATGGCCGATATGGAGACCAGGAAACGCTCCATCCAGGAGCTGCTCTTGCCCATGCATGAATCCTTAAAAAAGGTCGATGACCAGATCCGCCAGGTGGAAAAAGAGCGGGTCGAAGCGTATGCCGGTCTGACCGAGCAGGTCAAATCCCTGGCCACCAGTCAGGTTCGGCTCCACGGAGAAACGGCTAATCTGGTCAACGCCCTGCGGAAACCCTCGGTGCGTGGCCGGTGGGGCGAGATGCAGCTGCGACGGGTGGTGGAGATGGCCGGGATGGTGGAGTATTGCGATTTTGTCGAGCAGGGATCGGTGGACACCGAGACTGGCAAGTTGCGACCGGATCTGATTGTCCGCTTGCCCAACGGACGAAATATCGTGGTTGATTCCAAGACCGCGCTGTCCGCCTATCTTGAGGCCATGGAGGCGGAGGATGACCAGACCCGCCAGGAGCGGCTCAAGGAGCACGCCCGGCAGGTGCGCACCCATCTGGGTCAGCTGGCCAGCAAGTCGTATTGGGAGCAGTTCGGCCCCTCGCCGGAATTTGTCGTGCTTTTCCTGCCCGGGGAGAATTTTTTCAGCGCGGCCCTGGAGCAGGATCCGCAATTGATCGAATACGGGGTGGCACAAAAGGTTATCCTGGCCACGCCCACCACCCTGATCGCCCTGTTGCGGGCGGTTTCCTACGGTTGGCGGCAGGAAAAGATCGCCGAGCACGCCCAGGTCATCGGCGAGCTGGGGCGCACCCTCTATGAACGGCTGGGGGTGTTGGGCGATCATTTTCACGATATGCGCAAGGGCCTGGATCGAGCGGTGGAATCGTACAACCGGGCAGTGGGTTCCTTTGAGGGGCGGGTGCTGGTCACCGCCCGGAAGTTGCAGGACATGGACCCGGCCTTGGCCAAGGATATAGCGCCCATGGAGCCCCTGCACAAGGTTGCCCGCCCGCCCTTGGTGGCGGAGAGCGAGTAGGTTGTTTTACTTATGCGGTCAACGGCTTCCGGGCTATAGTCGCAAAGTTTTCCTTGCCGGAAGCAGGCCCCTTTCGTATAATCATCCGATTGTATCGCAGGCAAGACGTGCCTGTTCAATCAAAGCGTAGAAGGAGATGTATCCCCATGAAATTAGGCATTAACGGCCTGGGTCGGATCGGTAAGCTTTCACTCTGGCACCATGTTTCCCGCAAGCATTTTTCCGAGATTGTGGTCAACGTGGGGCGGCAGGTGGGCACCGGGCTTCAGGATATCGCAAGCTCCATCGACCGGGACAGCTCCTACGGGCGGCTCGGCATGTATCTCCATGGCTGCAAGGGAAGCCAAGTTATTGAAAATCTCGATGACGCGGACGGCACCATGACCATCAACGGCGTGCCGGTCAAGATCCTGCGCGAGGCCCGGAACCCGGCCGGAATCCAGTGGAAGGAAAACGGAGTGCGCCTGGTCGTTGACACCACCGGCGCCTTTACCGACCCGACCGCAGACGCCGACAGCCCCAAGGGCGCGTTGCGGGGCCATGTGCAGGCCGGGGCCGAAAAGGTGCTCCTCTCCGCTCCTTTTAAGATCAAGAACAAGGGCTTGGATATGCCAGCCGATGCCGTAACCACGGTGATGGGCATCAACGACGGCGATTTCAACCCGTCCCAGCACACCCTGATTTCCGCAGCCTCTTGCACCACCACCTGCCTATCCTTTATGATCAAGCCCCTGTTGGATCATTTTGGCGCGGAGAACTTTTTGAGTGCCTCCATGGTTACGGTCCATGCCGCCACCGGCAGTCAGCAGGTCCTTGACCGGTTGCCCAATTCCGGAGCCACTGATCTTCGGAAAAGTCGCAGCATCTTCAATAATATCATCCTGACCACCACCGGCGCGGCAAAGGCCCTGCCCCTGGTTATCCCAGAGATGAAAAGCATCGGCTTCATTGCCGAGTCGGTGCGGATCCCGACCAATACCGGCTCTCTGATTATTCTGGTGCTCAACCTCCAGGATGAGAGCATGGAAAACCCCATCAAGCGTAAGCTGGTGAATTCCGTCTACCGTGATTACGGCAAGAACAACCGTTATCTGGAGTACAGCGACGAGCAGCACGTTTCCACGGATATCATCGGCATGCCTTTTGCCGCCGCGGTTATCGAGGGCTCGGAGACCAACACCCGCACAGGTAGCCACAAGGTGAATCTGGCCAAGCTCGGTTGCAACGGCGGGCCGGCCAAACTGGAAGTGCCGGTAACCCAGGTGGTGGTGTATGGCTGGTACGACAACGAATTGGGTAGCTATGCCAATATGCTGGGCGATCGGACCGTTACCATTGCCGAGCAGATGATCTAGTCAAGGCAGGCTCAAGGTGAAAGGCGAAAGGCCCAAGGAAGAATGCGAGCCTCCCGCCTTTTCCGTTAGGGCAATGACCGCCGCCGCTGATCTTGAAGCGGTGCAAGCTATCGAGTCTGAAAATCCTTCGCCATGGACAGCCGGACAGCTGGCCAGCGAGTTGGAGCAGGAAGGCGGCTGGCAGTTTGTTGCCGAAGTCGGTGCTTCTGGGCTGGTGTGCGGCTTTATCTGTGGCCGAAGCTGTGTCGGAGAGGGTGAGCTGCTGAAAATCGCGGTGGCCTTAGAATACCGGCAGCAGGGAGTAGCGACGCAGCTTGTGGAGTACACCCTTTGTTATCTGGCGGAACAAGGTGTGGACCGTTGTTTTCTGGAGCTGCGCGCTTCCAATCTTCCTGCCTTTGCCTTGTACGAGCGATTCGGTTTTCGCCGGGTGGGGCTGAGAAAAAATTACTACGCCTCGCCGCCCGAAGATGCGATACTCATGGAAAAGACAATTCTCGTCGACGCATAACAAAGTTTGAGGGAGGGAAGCTCCATGAAGAATATCCGGGATCTTGACATCAAGGGAAAGAAGCTGCTCATCCGCGTTGATTTCAACGTACCGCTGGATGAACAACTGAACATCACCGATGATATCCGGATTCGCGGGGTATTGCCCACCCTCAACTATGCCCTGGATGAAAATGCCAAGGTCATTATCATGTCCCACCTGGGACGGCCCAAGGGAGAGCGCAAACCGCAGTTCAGCCTGGCCCCTGCGGCCAAACGCCTTTCCCGTTTGCTGAACAAGGAGGTTGTTCTGGCTCCTGATTGCATCGGCCCGGAAACCAAGGCCATTGTCGAGGCCATGCAGCCCGGCAGTGTGGTTCTGCTGGAAAATCTGCGCTTCCATGCGGAGGAGCAGCAGAACGACGAGGGCTTTGCCAGTCAGTTGGCCAGCCTCTGCGACATTTATATCAACGATGCCTTTGCCGTGGCGCATCGGGCCCATGCCTCTGTGGTGGGAGTGACCCAATTCGTCGAGCAGTGTGCCGCCGGATTTCTTCTGCAAAAAGAGATGGATTATTTCCACCGCTCGGTGAGCAACCCCATGCGGCCCCTGGTGGCCATCGTGGGTGGGGCCAAGGTGTCGAGCAAGCTCGGCGCTCTGGACAACCTCATGGACCGGGTGGACAAGATGGTCATCGGTGGGGCCATGGCCAATACCTTTCTCAAAAGCATCGGCCATGATATGGGGAAATCCAAGGTCGAGGATGAACTGCTCGATACGGCGCGGGAGCTGCTCAACAAGGCCAAACGCCTTGGGGTCAAGCTCTACCTGCCGGTGGACTGCATCGTCGCGGACAGGTTCGAGGCCCGGGCCGAATCCAAGCGGGTAACGGTGCAGGAGGTGCCGGCCGACTGGATGGTGCTCGACATCGGCCCGGCCACCACGGTGCTCTTTTCCGAGGCCATGGAGTCTGCCAAGACCATCATCTGGAACGGCCCCATGGGCGCCTTCGAGATGGACGCCTTTTCCCGGGGCACCATGGCCATGGTCCAGCATGTGGCCCGCTCCCACGCCCTGACCATTGTCGGCGGGGGCGACACCGATGTGGCGGTGCATAAGGCTGGTGAGTCGAGTAACATCTCTTACATCTCCACGGGCGGCGGCGCATTCCTCATGCTGATGGAGGGTAAGAAGCTGCCTGGGGTTGAGGCCCTGGAAGCAAAAAACTAAGGTAAGCGCTTGCAGGGCGGCGCATCTGCTTTGTCATCGGCCTGTCCGCATACTTGGTGTATGGCGTACAGGCCTCTTTCGCGCATCTGCACCACCCTGCAAGCGCTTACAGCTCGGGGAGCAGGCGTTTTCTTTCTCAGCTCTTGCCCCGTGATAATTATGGAATAAGGAGTCGTCCATGCCGCGCATCCCCTTGATTGCCGGAAACTGGAAGATGTATACCTCGCTTGCCGAGGCCAGGACTCTTGCCGGTGCCGTGGTCTCCGCCTGTAAGGGGTTGACTGACCGGGAGGTCATGATTGCTCCGCCTTTTACCGCCTTGGCAACGGTGGCCGAGGTTGTGCGCGGCTCACAGGTCCGGCTGGCTGCCCAGAATGTCTGCTGGGAAGAGCAGGGCGCGTTTACCGGAGAGATTGCCCCTGGCATGTTGCGGGAGCTGGGTTGCACCATGGCCATCATTGGCCATTCCGAGCGAAGGCAGATCTTTGGCGAGACTGATGCGCTCATCAATCGGCGGGTGGCCGGGGCCATGCGTTTTGGCATAACCCCGATTCTCTGTTTTGGAGAAACCCTGGCCGAGCGCGAGGCTGGGCAGACCATGGCCGTGCTTGAGCGCCAGGTTCGGGCCGGGCTTAGCGGCATTGCCGTGGCTGAGCCTGCCAATCTGGTGCTTGCCTATGAGCCGGTCTGGGCCATAGGCACCGGTAAAACCGCCAGCGAGGAACAGGCTCAGGAAGCCCATGAATTCGTGCGGAATTTGCTCCTCGACATGTACGAGAAAAGTATTGCCCAGCAAATGAGAATACTGTATGGTGGCAGCGTTAATTCAGGGAACGTGGATGCCCTGCTGCGGCAGCCTGATATAGACGGGGCCTTGGTTGGCGGGGCATCGCTCAAGGCAGATTCCTTCGAACGCATCATCCACTTTCGGCAATAACGGTAACCAAAAAAGAATGACCACCTTACTGACCATTGTTCATATCGTTGTCTGTCTGTTTCTCATCGTGATCGTGCTCTTGCAGCACGGCAAGGGTGCCAGTATGGGCGCGGCCTTCGGCGGCTCCAGCCAGACCGTGTTCGGCACGGAAGGCCCCCTGCCTCTGTTGAACAAGATCACAACCTGGGCTGCCATTGTTTTCATGCTGACTTCCATCTCCCTGGCCTATATGTCAACCAGGGTTGGGGATGGCTCGGTCATGAAAGAGATCGTCCCCATTGCCGAGCCGCAGAGCGCACCGATCCCGCTGCCTGCTGCGGACGGGACAGTACCCCAGGCTCCGGCGCAGGGTAAGTAGCCGTTTTATGTTATTTTATTTGAAAATAAGGATTGCCGGAGTGGTGGAATTGGTAGACACGCAGGCTTGAGGTGTCTGTGGGGCGACCCATGCCGGTTCGAGTCCGGCCTTCGGTACCAGTAGTAAAACCGGCACAGTCCGGGGAAGTCCAGAAAGCCCGCCCCTGAAAAGGAAAGCGGGCTTTTTTGCGTCCGGTGGTGTCCGATGAAAACCGCTTGAATCCGGGTACGGGAACGGGTAGGATAACGGGTAGAGGCGTACCCGTTTCACTCTCTACCCGTTACGAGGTTCAAGTATGCCAAAGACAGGGACCAACCTACTGACAGAACTGGCCGTGAAGAACGCCAAGCCAAAAGACAAAACCTACATGCTGCGAGACGGCGGCGGGTTGTGGCTGGTGGTGGAGCCGACCGGCAGGAAGTGGTGGAAGCTGCGGATAGTGTTCGCCAAGAAAGAAAACTCTTTTTCCTTTGGCGAGTACCCGGCGTTATCCCTTGCTGAATCAAGAGAGAAGCGGGACGCTATCCGTAAGCAGGCGGCGGCGGGCATTGATCCTGGCGCGGCCCGCAAGGTAGCGAAGGCCACACAGTCAGGGGAAGGAAGTTTTGAGGCCGTGGCCCGTGAGTGGCACACCCGGTTTAAGCCGAAATGGTCTGAGGTTCACGCCACGGCAATCATTAACCGCCTTGAAAGAGATGTTTTCCCCTATATCGGGGTAAGACTCATTGGCGAGATCACCCCGCCGGAAGTGCTGGCCGTTCTTCGGCGCATCGAAGCGCGGACGCTGGAAACGGCACACCGCGTCAAGATTGCCTGCGGCCAGGTGTTCCGGTATGCCGTGGCGACCGGACACGCCACCAGCGATCCGGTAAGCGCACTACGCGGCGCACTCCCCCCGGTTCAGGGCAAGCACATGGCCGCCCCTACCGATCCAAAGGCCGTCGCTCCCTTACTCCGAATGCTGAACGCGTATCAGGGCTCTTTCGTTGTGGCCTGCGCTCTCCGCCTTGCCCCGCTGGTATTTGTCCGGCCCGGCGAGTTGCGCCAGGCAGAATGGGCGGGCGTTGATCTGGACAATGCCGAATGGCGTTACCTTGTTCCCAAGACCAAGACAGAACACCTTGTTCCTCTCTCCCGTCAGTCCGTGGCGATCCTGCGGGAGCTGCACCAGCTTACCGGCAACGGCAGGTATCTGTTTCCCTCTTCCCGGTCTGCTTCCCGCCCGATGAGCAACAACACCGTCAATGCGGCTATGCGGCGCATGGGGATCGACACACAGAACGAACTGACCGGACATGGCTTCCGGGCAATGGCCCGCACTATCCTTGACGAAGTGTTGGGCTTTCGGCCCGACTTCATAGAACACCAGTTGGCCCATGC
Organism: Deltaproteobacteria bacterium; assembly: GCA_026388735.1. Lineage (GTDB taxonomy): Bacteria > Desulfobacterota > Desulfobulbia > Desulfobulbales > Desulfurivibrionaceae > Thiovibrio. The sequence continues at coordinate 5,539 of JAPLJG010000047.1, read as the reverse complement.
CGTGCGCGATCCTTTGGGGAGAGCCTACAACCGGACGGCGCACCTTCCCGAACGAAAGAAGATGATGCAGGGCTGGGCGGATTATCTGGACATGCTGGCGAAGGGTGAAGAAAACAAGATTGTGCCGATCCGGGCAGCGAGGTGATCGCAAAGATACCATATCGTGTACAGCTAAATAGTTTAATGTGTCCTATAATGTGTTTCTGGTATTGACAAGTCCAACAAGGGGTATTAATTTCATGCCAAGATGGAACAAATCTTCGAGGTAACTTTTAATCAAGGTGGAATCCGGGGCGGAATCTCCGGTCTAACCCCCGCTCAAGTTCTGAGGGTGACTCGAAATCTCAGACTGACTCCGAATTTTAGCGGGACGTTAACTCTCAAGTGTACCGATGATGGTATGTTCCGGCACAATATTAACAGAACTGGCTTGTTACAGTCAGAATGGGAAAAATTAGATAACTGCTGAACCACCCCCCAGGGCCTTGCGCCCATGGGACTTGGAGTTCACAGGATCAACCGTAGAGGACGAGGGATAATCCTTTCGAGGAACCCTGGCCACCCTATAACGCCCTAAAGCAAGCGTCACCTCCAGGCCAACCCCTTTTAGGGGAGCCATGGAGAAAGACTGCAACAAAGGCCCGGTTGAGGACGAAGGCAACGCATGTGCGTTGTTTCGTGCCTCTGCTGTGGCCTTTTTTAATGCCCACTTTTCCGCAGCTAAGGCCGCAGGAATCGTGGGCATTTTTTTTGGTACTCAAAATGAAAAAGAACACCGGAAACGAAACTGTAGAAAACAAAGAGTTGTTGACGGTCAATCAGGCAGCACCAAAGGATGCAGAACAACCAGCAATCATTGAAGCATTCCCCAATCAAGGGCTTGTGCGGTTAGTCCAAATCATTGGGAGCAAGAAACAGGGTAAGCCAGGATTTATCCCAGTCAGTAAAAGTTCGTGGTGGGCGGGCGTTAAATCTGGCCGATACCCACAACCGGTCAAGCTGTCAGAGCGTTGCACCTGTTGGCGCGCTGAAGATATTCGGGCGCTGGCGGTGAGGGTTTGAGCATGAAAACAAAAATGAAAAACGCTTGTAAGCGCAATCCTGGGGGAAAGCCTGCAAGCGTTTCAAAACAACAAAAAAATCGTACCCCATTTTCGCAGAAATCTCAACTCCAACGCTGGCTCCCGGCTCTCCCTCTTATTTCGTCAATACGTTGGCTGGTGATTATCACGGCCATTTTATGGGGGACAAGGCCATGATAAATCTAAAACAACGGGAATTGACACCACGACATCAAAGAATTGTGGCTGCTCTCTCAGAAAACCCCATAGGCATTTTGAGCTTTGATCTGCGCCAGAAATGCGGCTGCATGAATATTGCCGATGAGGTCATGGCTATGCGGCGGTTGGGATTCAACATCACTTGCGAGTTGGAGCCATACACTACCGAAGATGGGGTGAAATCTAAAATTGGCCGGTATCGGCTGGCTGCCGGTTGTGGTTCCGAGGCTGCAAGGGGTTAAGGCATGGGCAAGATGCGAAAGGGCAAATTAAAATCCGGCACATTCATATTGCGGGAAGTATATATGTCTCCCGCATTTCTTGCACTCAAGGGTTTTGCCCCTCAGCTCCTGGTTCTATTCCTTGGCAAGAGGGATATGGACAAAGGTCACAACTGTTTGAACCAAAACAGCCTGACGATGACCTATGCCGAGCTTGAGAACATCCACAACGCCTATTCAAACCCAAACAAATCACGTTTTGCGGCAAGAGCGGCAGGGATCACGCGGCCAAGAATCTCAAGGGCGTTTGATGATTTGCTTGAGAAAGGGTTTATTAAGATCGTTCGGAAAGGCGGCAAGGCTCAGCGCGACAAGACCATATACGGCCTGTCCGAAGATTGGCGGTTGTGGAGCGAGGGGGTTGTTATTGCCACGCGAAAAAAAGAAGCTCGCACTCTTGGCTATATCAACAAAAAAACAAAAGTAGCGAACGTTTCCGTACCCATACACGCGAACGTAAGCGTACCCATAAAGACCCCAAAAAGAGCGGTTAAGGGTAACGAAAGCGTACCCATAGAAAACGGGGTTTTTCCTTTGTGTGGTGCGGCCTAATCCAAAAACCCAACTTTTCTCCTATGGGTACGGAAACGTTCGCGTTTACATGTTAAGCCATACCAGAGGCGTTTCAGACAAGGGGGGAACTACATGCCAAAAGAGAGAAAAAAGCACGGCGGCCCGAAACCTTTTGTTTAGGCGGCGTCAAAGTAGCACCCAAAGTCGCCGGGAAAATACTCAATGGCAACCAAGCCGAAACTTGGCCGCTTTTCTTTCGAGGGAGGCGGTTTTTTTTGTGCGAATAAATTTTGAACCAGGCAACGCAACGCCACGCAACGCTCCTGCCCACCAGTCAGGTTTTTTAGTATTGACAGAAGCACCGCCATATCAGAGCATGAAGACAACATATCTTTTAGGGGAGGCGGTCCGGCGGCCAATTCTTAGGCTTATTTCTGGCCGCTTATCAGATCAAAACAGGATTGCAATATACTGAAAAAATACGGAGGCGGTGGCCATGAGGGGAATAATCATAGGACTGGTGCTGCTGGCTTTGTCAGGATGCGCCGCGCCGACCACGCAGAGGCCAAACCTTGACAACAGCCTGATAGCGTCGGAGAGGGAAAAGCAGCTTGACCTTGCGTTTGAGATGCAAATGGATTCTGCCCGTCGCCTTTATTCTGTTGCTGGTCCAATACTCAGGGGGGCTGTTGATATGTGTGGGGAGAAGGTGAGGGTCTCTAACGGTCCCGGTGTACAAATGTGGCCTGATGGTGGACGGAAAAATATCGTTGGGTCTGGATTTATTGTGCGTCTTGTCAAAGAGGGGAGCGAAGCCCAAAAGGCAGGATTTTTGGTTGGCGACAGGCTTGTGGCGATGAATGGAGTCAAAATAACATTTGGACCACAGACAAAAGAGATACTCGAAACCGTACTTAACGACCGCAGCCATTGGCCGACGAACTACACTGTCTTGCGTGATGGTAAGGAGATTGATATTTCCCTCATGCCGTGTAGTGTCTGCAACTACCTGCCTGACATAATCCAACAAGACACGATCAACGCCTTTGCCGATGGCAAGAAAATCTTTGTCACCAGCGGCATGATGCGCTTCATTAACGATGATCGTGAGCTGGCCCTGGTGCTATCCCACGAACTGGCGCACAACATCATGGGGCATATCAACAAGAAGAAGGGAAACTCCGCGCTCGGAACGATGGTGGATATTTGGGCGGCGGTTAATGGCGTGAACACCGGGGGCCAATTCGGGAAGGTCGGCGCGAATGCTTACTCCCAAGATTTTGAGATGGAAGCCGATTATGTGGGCCTCTACATCATGGCAAAGGCTGGGTATGACGTAAGTGGGGTTGCAAACTTCTGGCGGCGTATGGCGGCATCCAACCCAAATAGCATTAAGCAGCAGGGATATTTTGCTTCCCATCCATCATCACCGGAAAGGTTTGTGGCAATCGAGAAAGCCGCCGAGGAAATCAAAGAAAAGATTGCTGCAGGAAAGTCTCTTGATCCAGAAATGAAGAAATAAGAGAACCTTTTACGCCTCGCACCACCGCCTGACCGCTTCCCCTGTTTTGGGGCGGCGGTTTTTTTATAGCAAAGGGGACTGCCCCAAGAGGCCACGGCCAAGTCGTTCTAAGTCAAGCCTTCACATGGTGAGAGCGGCGAAATACAATATTAGGGAAGGATTGTCTGTACGCAGGGAGGAAGTACGCAAGGCAAGTACGCAGTGAGCGGGGTATGGTGAACGCATTGGCTGATGCCCTGGTTGCCAAGGAGGTTGACAAGAAAATGACCGAATCACAGGGAGGTTTCGGGTATGGTGTTTTGAAACACTATGCAACGCTCTTAAAGAGCGGCAAGGTTGCATCAAAGTGTGTCGGGGCAGGGTACAGCGAGCAGACAGCCAAAGAGATTGCCGCGCTTGAGTCTCGCTACGGGATTTCCCGTAAAAGGGGGGATCAGAAAACAAGTGCAATAATCTGCCAAGCGGCACTCTTTAACGGGTAGGATAACGGGTAAATAAAAAAAGATAAAACATGAAAGCACGTAATATTAAAGTGTTATCGTGCTAACTATACTCCGGCCTTCCGTTAACGGTTACAGGGCTTTTCTTTTTTGCGCGACCGGAATCCCCCCGTCCTCTATCACTGAAAATCTATAGGGCGCAAAACACGCCTTGACTCCAGATTCATGTTTTCCATATACTGAATCATAATTCAGTATATTACAGGGAGGCGTGCAGATGGCAAGGCAACAAGCTACAATAGGCAAAAAAATCGGCGGCGGGTTTGCGGTGGTGCTGGGCATGCTCGTCATCCTGGCATTGACCAGCGTCATCGGGGTCGGCAATATCGTAGGCAACGCCAAGGAGGTAATCACCGGCGGCCAGCTCAATGCGGAACTGGCGCAGCGGGAGGTGGATCATCTCAATTGGGTGGGAAAGGTCACCGGCGTGCTGCTCACCGGCGGCACCGAGTTGAGTGTGGAGACCGATCCCCATAAATGCGGGTTTGGCAAATGGTATTACGGTGAGGGGCGTGAGCATGCCGAAAAGCAGTTCCCTTCGCTCAAGTCGCTTTTTGCTGAGATTGAAGAGCCGCACAAAAAACTCCATGAGTCTGCGGTTGCCATCAAGGCAAGCCTTGCCAGCGGCGGGACCAGCGCAGCCACGGCCGTTTACACCTCGCAAACCCTCCCGGCGTTGAAGTCTGTACAAACTCTGCTGAACAAGATCAGGGAGGAGGCGCGCGGTCAGTTGATAACCGATCAGGGCATGCTGGATGCTGCGGCAAGGACGCGGATGTTCGTTGGTTTGATTGCCCTTGTGGCTCTGGCCCTGGGCTTGGTGGCGGCCTTTTATATTGTTCGGGGAGTTTCCTCAGCTATTAAGCAAGTCAGTTTGTCTCTTCATGAGGGAGCGGAGCAAGTGGCTGCCGCAGCGGGCGAGGTCTCCTCCTCCAGCCAGACTTTGGCCGAAGGCGCTTCCCAGCAGGCCGCAGCAGTGGAAGAAACCTCCGCCTCCCTGGAAGAGGTCGGAGCCATGATCAAGCAGGATGCCGACAACGCCCGGCAGGCGGACGCGTTGATGAAGGAGGCGAACCAGGTTATCCAGAGCGCCGATGAATCCATGAAAAAACTCACCGCCTCCATGGATGAGATTTCCGCTGCTAGCGCCCAAACCCAGAAGATCGTAAAAACCATCGACGAGATCGCCTTCCAGACCAACCTGCTGGCCCTCAATGCCGCGGTAGAGGCAGCCAGGGCCGGTGAGGCCGGGGCAGGTTTCGCGGTGGTTGCTGACGAGGTTCGTAATCTGGCCATGCGGGCGGCGGAGGCGGCGAAGAACACCTCCAACCTCATCGAGGGCACGGTGCAGAAGATCACCACCGGCAATGCCTTGGTCAGCGAAACCAGCGATTCGTTCTACGTTGCCTCCCAATCCACCACCCGGATCGGCACGATCATCAG
>JAPLJG010000025.1 GCA_026388735.1 Deltaproteobacteria bacterium | reverse complement strand
TGGTGCAGGCGCCGGGTAGCCTCGGCCTCGCCCAGTTCGACGCAGTAGGAGGTCTCGTCGGTGGCTTGCAGGCCCTCGAACAGACTGGGGGTAATCCATTTCTCCAACACCAGCCAGCCGCCGAGATTGACGCCGCGGAGTTTGCTGCCGCCTTCGTGAACAGTTTTGGTCGTCATCGTTCGTCTTCCTAAAAGGTTCTTACAGGGCCAGACGGCGTGAGTAGAAAGAGGCGTTGTTTGGCAGATGGGAAATTACAAGCAGCGTGGCGCCGGGGAGCTGTTCACCGATCAGGCGCAGCATCCGTGCCTCTTCCTGAGGGTCCAGGGAATCGAAGGCCTCCTGCAGGAAAATCCACTGGGGACGGTTGAGTAGCAGGCGCACCATGCCCAAGAGTTGCTGCTCCCCCCGGGCCAGGGTGTTGATCCAATTGTCCTTCTGGTCGAGCTGGTCGATGAGATTTTCAAGGCCCACCAAACGCAGCGCCTGTTCGAGTTGGTCCTGGCTGAAAACCCGGCGGGAGGTTGGGTAGCAGATGGCGTTGCGCAGGGTGCTGGTGGGCAGATACGGCCGAGGCGGCACGAAAAAGAGGCGGCCTTGGCTGGGGAGTTCGATGACGCCGCTGCCCCAGGGTCTTACCCCGGCAATGGCGCGAAAGAGCTTTGCCCCTGTGTAGGTGTTGCCGGTGATCAGCACATGTTCGCCCTGGCCGATCTCCATATTGATGTTTTGGGCCAATACCGGGCCGTCGTATTTGGCGATACTGAGGTTGCGGAAGGCCAATACCGGCCGGTTGGAAGTTTTCACCTGGATCCAGTGATCCGGTTTTGCCAACTCATCTTCCACATTATCCAACACCTTGAGTAAACTTAGCGTGCGTTCCACCGAGGCGCGCCATTCCGCGATCCCCCCCACGTTGCCGACAGGCCAGGAGAGGGCGCCAACCATCTGCTGGAAAGCCTGGGCAGCTTGCATCATTCCGCCCAAGGTGATGCTCCCCAGGATGTAACGGGGTGCGGCGATCAGGAGCGGAAAGGCCATGTTCAGCGAGGCATAACCGGTGCTGAATATCTGAATATTTCGCCATGCCGTGGTTTGCGTGTTCCATGTCTTGCGAAGCTTGTAGAACAGCTCATGAAAAAGATGCCGCTCATAGCTATCGGCATGGATCAGCGCGATGGCCTGGCTGTTTTCCTGCGCCTCCAGCAGACCGGCGCGGAAGTCCGCCTCCGCCGATTGCCGGGCGTTGGTGGCTCCGGTCAGGGGCTGACTCACCTGCCAGCCAAGCCAGGAGGCCAATGCCGTATAGATGATCGCGATCCAGATCAGATGCCCGTAGATGGGGATTTGCCACTCTCCTAGGTTAAGCGTCACCACCCCGGAGTGGGACCAGAGCACCTGCGAGAAGCCGATCAGCAGTAAAATGCAGTAAAACAACGAGTGGCCCAGGGCGACCGCTGACTCGCTGGCGACCCGGCAATCCTCGGCAATCCGCCCATCCGGGTTGTCGTGTTCGCCCGGGAGATGGGAGATCAGATAGTGGCGGCCATCCCGCATCCAGCGGGAGAAAACATGGTCCGTCAGCCAGTCGCGCCAGTAGATCTGCAGATTGCGCTTGATGACCAGATGCGATCCGGTCACGGCCATGTCGGCGACAAAGATGATCGCCAGCACGCCGATCTGGGTGATAAGGCCGCGCATGGAGTGCTGCTCCAGGGCGTTGAACAACGCCGCGCTCCACTGGGTAATCACCACCGCCAGGATCATTTGCAGTATGGTCAGGAGCGCCAGGAGGAAGGTGGTGCCCCGAATCTTCAGTTTTTGCTTCGAGCGCCAAAACAGTTTCGACAGGCGAAGAAATTCAACGAGAAAAGAGAGGGAGTTAGGCATCTGGGCTCAGGGGGTAATGGTGAAAGTGACGCCAAGCAGCGGCGATGGAACTCTTGGTACGGTCAGTGAAAGCCGATGGGGGCAGGCTGAAGACGTCGTGCATGTGATTGTCCTCGCGCCTTGTCCCGGCAGGCAGAAATCGTATTTGAAGGTCATAGGGCTATAAAAAAATGTTTTTCCGGCTGGTATCCGGCCATATCCATCCGTCCAGGCCCCCCTGTCAATTCCTACAGAAAGCCTGGGACTCCGTCAACATCTTCTTGCGGGAGATGTAAAAAACATTGCACCGCAGAGGTATGGGCAGACAACCAAGTGAGAGGGCAGGTCTTGAGAATGTGTCATGTCCGAGGCTCTTGCAAAATGCTTTGTTGTGCTTCGACAGGGCTCTCCTGAGCTTGCCGAAGGACTCAGCATGAACGGAAGAAACTATAATGATTTCAAGATGGCTACCGTTCGCCCTGAGCCTGTCGAAGGGTGTTTTTCTCTTTTTGTAAAAGGAAAGGCTCGTTCGTTTCTCCCCCGACATAGGGGAGATGTCTCACATTTATTGTCTCTTGTTCAAGCCGATAGACGTCTACCCGGAAAAATTGACAAAGCGTAAGGTCATAATGGAATGGGCCGGACTGATCGTGCGGGCAGCCCGATCGTGGTATTGCAGAGCAAATGGCACCGCCTGCTCCGTGCGATTCATGACCACGACAGCGATTCCCCCATCCGGATTGAGGAAGGCCGTTGTCTCGAGTGCATCGGTCGTGCTGGCATGCAGGATGCGTTCGGCGCCAGGGCGAATGTAGCGGGAGAAATGGCCAAGATAGTAGAACGAACTCTGGTACAGCGGCAGGCCTGCCTGGGTATCCACCAGAATCGGCGCGCTGCAATAATTGCCGACATGATTGGGGCCGCCGTGCTCATCTAGGACAAGATTCCAATCCACCCAGGCCACGGTCCAACGGTTTAGGTCATTAATGAGCGAACGCCCGTAGCGCTCGCCTACGCCCCATTCGCCTGCGTGTGGGCCGCCCTCCTGACACCCTTCGCTGAAGAGCAGGTGTTTCTCCGGAAAGGCTTCGTGCAAGGCGGTCAGATTGTCGAAATGATCCCCCACATACCAGTGAAACGCCGCACCCCACACGTATTGTGCCGCCTGGGGGTCATCGTACACGACTCTGGCGCGCTCGTAGATGGCATCACGGTTGTGGTCCCAAATCATCAGGTTGAGATGGCCCAGCCCCTCTTTCTGTAAGGTCGGCCCTAAATAATCACGGACAAAATCGCGCTCTTCTTCGGCGGAGTACAGGCAGGAATCCCAGGATTGGCTGGCTTCCGGTTCATTCTGGACGGTGAGACCCCAGAAGGGGATGCCTTCTTTTTCATATTCCCGGATGTAGCGGCAATAGTAACGCGCCCAAACATCACGGCATTCCGGGAGCAGTCGGCCGCCGCCATTCATCTGCTTATTGGTCTTCATCCACGCCGGTGGGCTCCAGGGTGAAGCGAACAACTTCAGGCCGCCGCTGAGACGCAGGGCTTCCTTGAGCATGGGCAGGATCGCGGCGCGGTCACGGGCAAGGGAAAAGTGTTCCAGGCTAAAATCGCCGTCCACTTCCGTATAGGCGTAATTCCCCAGGGCAAAATCGCAACTGTTGATATGCGTTCGCCCCATGGTATACCCTAGGCCATTGTGCGGGTCGAAGTATGCCCGCATGACCTCGGCTTGCTTTTCCGCGGGGAGTTTTTGCCAAGTAACGGCAGCCGCTTCGGTGAATGCTCCGCCGAAGCCTTCCATCTTCTGGAAGCGCTTGCGCGGATCGATGGTGATGGTGGGTGTTTCCGGGGAAATTTCTTCAAAAAATATGGTGGGCTGTTCGCTCAGGCGGGCTGGGGTGTCTTTGGCTGTGAGCGAGATGTGGACGATATGGCGGGACATGCGTTTCTCCGAAGGAAGTATCTCTCGTCACGCAATTTGGGTTCAGGCCCCAAGGCGTTCAAGAGGGGTGTGCGCTTGTCGGTGTCATCTCGGGCATCAACCGAGCGGGGTTCTTTTGTCCAGGCAGGCGGTTTCCATAACCTTGAGGCCCATCTGCAGGTGTTCCTGGGTGTAGGTGAGAAAGATTTCTTCGGCGCTGTCCTTGCTTTTGATCCCGCCTTTTTTAAGGGGCAGATCGGACACCAGCATCATGGCTCCGGTGGGCACATTGAGGGCATAGCCCACCGCGAACAGGGTGGCGATCTCCATATCAATGGCCAGGATCCGGTGCTTGCGGATGTATTGGATGAATTCGGCGTCAAACTCCCACATCCGGTAATCGGTGGTCATCAGGATGCCGGACTTGGGAATCATCTTCAGCTCGCTGGTGATGACCTGTTCGCAGATGCGGTTGACGTGGATCGAGGGCAGGGCAGGAACATCCTTGGGCAGATAATGCGGGCTGGTGCCTTCGTCCCGGATGCTGGCGGTGGGAATGATGATGTCGCCGATCTCCAGCGCGTCATCGATGCCGCCGCACATGCCGAGCATGAGCACGCACTTGATTTCATCGAGAAAGGACAGGCAGTGCATGACAATGCCTGCCGAGGGTGAACCGACCCCGTGGTTGATGATGCTCAAGTCGTGTTTGCGGTCGTGGACCACGCTCCAGTGCCCGCGCTGGATGGGGTTGCCGGTGATGCGGGAAAAATCGTCGATGTAGCGGTGAAAATTGCAGAGCAGGATGTGGGAGCCGAAGTCCTTGACGCTGGAGCCGGTGTAGCGCTCCAAGGTGTGCCGGGCATAACTGTCGGGTCGCAGCTCTGTGCTCATGCGTATTCCTTCTGGTTATTTCTGGAAGGGGTTGTTGAGGAGCATGGTCTGCTCGCGGCCCGGTCCCACGGAGAGGATATAGGCCGGGGTCTCGGTGAACTCCTCAATGCGTTTCACATAATCACGGGCCTTGGCCGGCAGATCGTCCACGCTGCGGGCCTGGCTGATCTCTTCGCTCCAACCGGCCAGGTTTTCGTACACCGGCTGCATCTTGGCAAAGGTCTTGATATTGCCGGGCATGGCGGCTAATTTCTTGCCGTCCGCCTCGTAGCTGGTGGCCAGCTTCAGGGTCGGTTGGCCGCTCAAAACATCGAGTTTGGTAATGGCCAGGCCGTTGATCCCATTGAGGCGCACAGCCTCGCGGGCAATGACGCCGTCGAGCCAGCCGCAGCGGCGTTTGCGCCCGGTGGTAGCCCCGACCTCTCCGCCTTTTTGCTGCAACTCGTCACCCACTCCGTCAAGCAGCTCGGTGGGGAAAGGACCCTCGCCAACCCTGGTGGTGTATGCCTTGAGGATGCCGATGACGCAGTCGATGTGGGAGGGGCCGAAGCCGCTGCCGGTGCAAGCGTTTCCTGCGACGGTGTTCGAGGAGGTGACAAAGGGGTAGGTGCCGTGGTCGATGTCCAGCTGGGTACCCTGGGCACCTTCAAAAAGGATGTGCTTGCCTGCCTTGCGGCCATCGTCCAAGGCTACGGAAACGTTATCGATATACGGGGCGAGCCGCTCTGCGTATTTCAGGTATTCGTCGTATATCGCTTCGGCTTTAAGCGGTTCGCTGTTGAATTTTTTGCTGAACAGAAAATTCTTTTCTTCAAGGTTTTCACGGAGTTTTTCCATGAGCGAGCCTGGGTCCAGCAGATCCCCGGCCTTGATGCCCTTGCGCAAAATCTTGTCGCCGTAGCAGGGGCCGATGCCCCGGCCGGTGGTGCCGATCTTCTTGCCGCTGGCCAGGGCCGATTCGCTGCATGAGTCGAGGAGTCGATGGTAGGGCATGATCAGGTGGGCGCGTTCGCTGATCATCAACCGTTGCGGATTCACCGGCAGGCCGCTGGCCGCGAGTTTGTCCATCTCTTCCAGCAGGACGCCGGGGTCGAGGACCACACCGTTGCCGATGAAGCACATCTTGTTCTCGTAGAGGATGCCGGAGGGGATGAGGTGGAAAACGTATTTTTTGCCTTTCACCACCAGGGTGTGGCCAGCGTTGTTGCCGCCTTGAAAGCGCACCACGAAGTCGGCGTGCTCTGTCAACAGGTCGACGATCTTGCCCTTGCCCTCATCGCCCCATTGCGTCCCGACAATTACCACATTGGCCATCTTGTTCTTCCTCCGCAATCATCCAAAAATAAGGTTATCCGTGAGCCACCGATGGGGCTCAATTTTTTATCTCACCAAGCACAGCAACAGGCACCATAGCCAAAGGAAAATAAAAAGTCAATCGATGATGCCACGCGCACTTACCGGGCGGCGCCTGCCTTGACACCATCGGGTAAATGCCGTAGATTGCCCACTGGATTTGAGGCGCCGACAATTTTTTCGGCAGAATGATTTTTTTGCGGACCTATCGAGGCAACGGCATGTTTGGTATAGGGCTTCCTGAGTTGATCCTGATTTTGGGCATCGCGCTTATTGTGGTGGGCCCGGAAAAGCTTCCGGAGATGGCGAAGGCCATTGCCAAGGTTATGCTGGACCTGAAAAAAACCGCCTCGTCCCTCAAAGAGAGTCTGCATGAGGAGATGAAGGATGAGCTGGGGCAGGACCCTTGGCAGCAGAAGCTGGGAGATGCTTATCCTAATCTGCCCTCCACCTCGGTTCCTGAGTCGGGTACGCCGGAGATTGATGCGGTCTTGCCGTCCGAGCCACCTCCCGCCGTGGTAGCCGCCCAATCCGAGGACAGCAAAGAGAAGCCGGAGATTGACGCCGTGTCGTCGCCGGATTCCAACCCACCCAAGGCTAAAGAAGAAAAGAAACAAGAGAAGCCGACAGGATGACGGAAGGATTGTCAGGCTTTTTCTCCCAGCACCTCCGGGAGCTGCGCAATCGGGTCTTGGTGTCCTTCCTGGCCATCCTGGTGGCCACCCTCATCGCCTACGCCTTTTCCGAGCAACTCGTTCGTTTTCTCATGGTTCCTCTGATCACGGGCCACCCGACTCTGGCCAAGCTCGTGTATACCAATCTGACCGAAGCCTTTGTTAGCTATATGAAGGTGTCCCTGCTGGTCGGGCTCATCGCCGGATTTCCGGTTTGTTGCTATGAGTTGTGGATGTTCATCGCGCCGGGGCTGCACCGCCACGAACGGCGGCTGGCGCAAACCGTGGTCTTCTGGGCCACGGCCCTTTTTGCTGGCGGGGTGGTGTTTGCTTATTGGGTGGTGTTGCCGAGGACGCTTGCTTTTCTGTTGAGCTTTGCCGACGAACAACTGGAACCCCTGCTCCGACTTGATGCCTACCTCACCTTTGTGGCCCGGACCTCCATGGCCTTTGGTCTGGCCTTTGAGGTGCCGTTTCTCATGGTCATGGTGGCCAAGGCCGGGATTGTGAGCAAGGGCTATTTTGCCCGGCAGCGGAAATACTTTTATCTCGCCATCCTGGTCCTTGCCTTTCTGCTCACCGCAGGCGATATATTGTCCGCCATCCTGCTTGCCGTGCCGCTTTTCGGGCTGTATGAGGCAGGGATTCTCATCAGCCGCCTGTTTAAGGGGAAGCTGAAGGCTGAAGGCTAAAGCTCCCGTGTTGCAATCTCCTTGCCGAATTAGCGCTAATCTTCCGCAAATTCCCTCGCCCTTGAGGGAGAGGGTGAGGGAGAGGGGGGATTTCGTAGGGGCTCTCCCGAGTACAAATTGCGTCTTGCGGAAGATTAGCGCTAATCAAAAATTTTTTCATACACCCACATCAGCCTTCAGGACTACCAATCAAAGAACATACTGCGGAATCTTCAGCAATTCCCCGTTCCGCATCGCCGACTGGTGCGCGACAATGCCGGCCACCGTCAGGTTCAATGCCTGGGCAATGTCCACAAGCGGCATGCGGTCCAGCAGTATGGCCTCTACGAACTCATGCGTCAGATAGCCGTGCGATCCGTTGTGGCCACCGGGCTCGACTCCCGGCGGCAGAGGCGGCCGTTTGATCAATGGCGCCTCCTTCCCATCCACCCCTTTGAAAACACGGTCGAAAGTTCCCTTCTCGGTCCAGATTCGCCCCGTTTCGTCACCGGTACCCGGGATGTCCCAACTGATCGCTGTTCGGGCCATGCTTCCTTCACTGGTGCGGAACAGCGCGATCTCGGTGCCGAACGGATTGTCATACCTGTTCTTGGCCTGCAGGTGTGGAATGGGACTGGGCCTGCCCATGCACGACACTTCCGTGAATGAACCACCTGTAACCCCCATGTGATAGGCATTCGTGTGGGTTGGATACCATTGCGGCGGCAGGCCCGCACGCCATCCCCCGTACGCGGCCAAAGGTGTTCCCAGGTAATGCATGTACTCGCCCTCGGCGTAAATCAGCTTGCCAAGAGCTCCCCTCCTGTACATCTCGCGCATGGCGTAGAGATTGACATGGAAATAGGAGGTCTCAAACATCATGTACTTTCCAGCAGAGCTCCTTGCCGCAGCGAAAAGCGCATCAGCGTCTTCCAGGGACCCAAAAACGGCAGGCACGGCCGAGGCAACGTGCTTCCCGGCTTGGAGAGCCGCGATGGCGAGGCGCGCGTGGCTGGGCGCATCCGTGGCAATGAACACAGCTTCGACCGCCTCGTCTCGGATAAGCTCCTCGCCCGTCCCGTACATCTTCTGACAGCGACAGGCTTTTGCCAACGCGGCGCACTGCTCGGGCACGAGATCGGCAACCGCCGTGACCGTAACATTCGGGTGATTCTGGAAAGAGAAATCCGCACCGAATCCGCACACGCCATAGCCAATGATGCCCACCCGGATCTTGCGATTGGAAACCGGGGCCCATTGTTTCTCGGTGTCCTGATCAACCAATTCCTTCTCACATCCCTGAGTCGGAGGAACCGCGTGCGCCAACCCCGAGTCATCGTCTCTTCCTGCTGTATCGTTCTCAAGCTCGTCTTGCATCGCTTTATTCCTGTCTCCTGTGTTTCGGTCAACGTTTGAATTCACCGGTTGGCGCGGCCTTATCGCGCAGATCCGGTGGAATGATGGGTTGGGCGTCTACGCATTTCTTGGGCTTGGATCATCAACTTCAAAGGAGAGTGCCAAACAAACAAGCCAAAGAACTACGATGCTGAGTCTGAAGACCACAGCGGTAAGCCCATCTGACTGGAGAAAGTCCAGCACGAACATAGAGAGCCCCCTGTAGCCCGGTGCTGCTGTGAAGTATCCAATTGCTGCGTCATACGTCGAGAAAACAATGAACGCGATAGCCCAATCGGACAAACGTTGCTCTTCGGGCGGTCGGTTGGAAAGGGTGACGCTGGATCGAAGGTATAACTGGGCAAGCCCGATGACTTTGCGAAGCACTGGGAAAAAGCCTGCCATCAACAAAGAGTAAGAGAGCACAAATAGAACGGCAGAGAACACAGATACGTTCTTTATTGCTTTATAGCCGGCCTGCAATGCAATTTTGGTTGGATCGACACCGGCTCGAAGCAACCAGATATCGAGGTAACAAAAGAAGGAAAGCATGAGGATGAGAAACTTGGCATCGGCCAACTTCTCAAGCAGCGAGGGAAGTTTCTTAGCGCCTTTGGCTGTGCTGTGTTCGTCAGACAATTTGCATTCCTTTCTGATCGACTGATCAAGACGCCCAACGCTGAGCTCAGCCGAGGAAGGCCGCATCGCGACCTGACGTCGGCTGGAGCGCCGTGTTATGTTTTAGTTCCATACAAACCCAATTGGTCTTTTTGGCTCTTCAGACACTCGCTTCATGGCGATTAAAAGAACGCTAAGCTGAGATACATGCTGAATAAGCTGAACTTGTTCGCCATTATCAGTTGTGCCGTAGAATGTAACTATATTAGGTTTTGAAAAGCCCACTTGGCTAATATGGAATGTAACAGCCTGGCCAAACGTAACAAGTCTTGCTCCAACCTCTTGATCTGAACTTAGCGAAGCCTCGAACTCTTGTATATATTTTGCTAACGATTCACAAACTTCGATTACTGGGTTTCTGTCTTTATGTGCCCGCTCCGCGATTTGCTGGGTTATCTCCTCCATTTTTTGGAGCTGACTTGACAAACCACTAGATGAAAAAATATCATTCATTCTTGTATCCTTTGGCTTCGGGGAAATAAGGGACACTCCCCAATTAAATTTCAGATCCTAATTCTTTCTTCCACCAATCAGCCTTTCCGATTGTTGTTGCTCTAAAACAATAGCGATTCTGCCCCAATCACCGCCTTTCTTGCCAATAATCTGGGGCACGGTGCAGGTGCATAACCGCAATCACTTCGATTTGCTCAGGGTGATCTCGAAACAGAACCCCGAAAGGGAATATTTTCGTAAGACATCGTTGAACATCGGATGTCACAACAGGGTACAAACTTGGGTTCAATACGATACGATTGATGGCGTCTTGCACCGCAGCCAGAAACCGCCTGCCGAGATCGCTTTGCTGAGCTTCGTAATAGGCGGCCGCTTCAAGCATTTCGGTTTCAGCATCTTCCTGAAAGACGACCGCTTTCATGTCAGCGATGCGTAAGCATTCTTGAATACGGAATCGGCATCGCGTAGCTGGCCGGCGGAATTGTCAACCTCAGCACAGCGCCGCCGAATTTCTTCTTGCCATTCCGCCGACAGGGGATTGTCCGGCCCATCAAGGCTCTCTATCAGTTTCTCGGCCACAAACGCCCGGAGTGCAGGGGGAAGGCCCATGGCCTCATGCATAATTTTTTCTACTGTAGCAGCCATAGTCTCACGACTCCTTTCTCCCCTGAATTCGAGGGGAACGCCGAATTCTGATGAGCACCATCAGGTTTTTTGTGACTGATTTCAACCTGTACGACATTATCTAACAGAATATGGAACACTAAAGAAAAAGTAAAGCGAAGTTCCGTTTTAGCTCATCCTGCTCAATGCCATCGATCGCCCATTCAAGGGGGAAGCTACCTCGTTTCAATCCCCTTTTCGCGCAGATGCGCCTTCACCGCGCTGATGGGCACCTCCTGTCGGTGAAAAATCCCTGCCGCCAGGGCCGCCTCGGCTCCGGTCGCCTCGAACACCTCGGAGAAATGCTCCACCTTGCCCGCGCCGCTTGAGGCGATGACCGGGATGGAGACCGCCTGTCGCACCTGATTGATCAGCTCCAGGTCAAAGCCCGAATTGGTGCCGTCCTTGTCGATGCAGTTCAAGAGGATTTCCCCGGCCCCCAAGGCCTCGCAGGAGGTGGCCAGTTCCATGGCGTCCACCTCGCGGCCCTCGCGGCCACCCTTGATGGTGCACTGATACCAGCAATACTCCTCGCCGTTTGGTCCGGGGAATTTGGTCTTGATGGTGTGACGTGGGGTGTCAGCAGGCGATTTCACGTACACCCGGCGCGGATCAACGGAGATCACCACGGCCTGATTGCCGTACACCGCCGAGATCTGCTCGATGGAGCTGGCCCCGGTTTTCTTGCCGGTTTTCAGGTATTCCTCGGCAATGAGCACCGCGTCGCTGCCAATGGAGATTTTGTCGGCTCCGGAGCGGAAATATTCCGCGGCCACGTCCAGGGCCGAGTAGTGCTTGCCGGTGGAGTCGGTGAACTCGCGGATGCCGCCGCCAATGGTGAGCGGCACGAAGACCTGCTCCGAGGTGCGCTGCAAGACCTCGAGCATGGGCTGGTCCTTCATGGGGAAGTCCCGGAAACCGGTGATGTTTAAGAAGGTGATCTCGTCGGCGCCCTCTTCGTAGTAGCGGCGGGCCAGCTCCACCGGCTTGCCGAGGTTTCGCACCTCGCCTTGGGCTTCGCGGACATCGTACTGGTCGCCCTTGGTCACCACCAGGTCGCCGTTGTCGTTGCTGCGCACATCGAGGCAGGCGATGATTCGTTTGGCGAGCCGGGTTTCCGCAGGGGAGGTGGCGATTTCCATGGGGCTAACAGCGAAAAGGTCCGTGGCTTCCAGGAAGTTTTTGAGGATCGCCAGCCCGGCGGGGCCGCTTTTTTCCGGATGGAACTGGCAGGCCGCCACATTGCCCTTCTGCACCGAGCTGATGAACTCCTCGCCGTAGTTGGTGGTGGTCAGCACCCACTCCTCGTTGGCGGCCTCGATAGCGGCCCGGTAGGAGTGGACAAAGTAGAGCTTTTCCTCCGCGAACCCGGCCAGCAGCCGGGAGGGTTTTCTGATATTAATGCCGTTCCAGCCGATCTGCGGCACCGAAAGGGTTGTTTCGGTGAACCGTCGGACCTGGCCCTTGATGATCCCCAGCCCGGCCACGCCCAAGGCCTCCTCGCTTCCCTCGAACAGGGTCTGTAGCCCCAGGCAGATGCCCAGGAATGGCCGGTCGGCCCGGAGGTATTCCAGCAGGGGCTCGACATAGCCGAATTGGTGCAGCCGCTGCATGGCGCTGCCAAAACTGCCCACCCCAGGGAAGATCAGTTTTTCCGCAGCCAGGATATCCGCCGGAGTTTTCGCGTCGGTAACGGTGAAGCCGAGTTTTTTGATGGCGTTGCGGACGCTGCGGACATTGCCGGCTCCGTAGTCCAGAAGTGTTATATTCATAGCTGTTCCTAGAAAAAACGGGGATGCGTCCCCAAAGCGAAACGGAAAGACGCTATATTAGACGATTAGCGCGCAGGCAACAATGGAGAAATTTCCTTGTTGTTGCCTGCGTGTAAAGCTTGCCATTATGAAAAGAAAAAGGCATGATAAAAAGTATGAGTCGTGCCGCTCCCATGGCATTGCAGTCCGCCAGGAGAGGCGCGGGATCGTAACCTCAACCATCTAGGAGCGCCAATCATGAGTAAGGCCAAGGACACCCAAAAAGCTGTGAAGAAGGAACCGGCTAAGAGCATGAAGGAAAAGAAGGCCGCCAAGCAGGCCAAGAAAGGTGAAAAGACCAAGTTCACCCCACAATGATCGGCAGGAGGCGGCAGGCTCTGGCAATGGTGTTTAGCAGGGAATCTTTTTAAGCGGGATTAGCTTGGAGATGACCCCGACCCTGCCAGTTGCTAATGCGGCGGGAGTTTGTGGAGGCGGTTGTGGCGAAAAGCCCGGCCGCCTTTTTTTGTGTGCGGTGTTTTGACTATTCGGGCCGGATTTCCTGCTTGAGCAGGCAGCAGGAAATCCGGTGGCGCGGGCTGCCGTCCGTGTTGTATTCGATGTTGCCGGGTTGCAGGAGTTTATTCATCACGCAGCCCTCGGGGATGTCCAGCGAAAAAAGCCTTTTTTCGCTGATCCCGCTGTTTTCAACGAGGCAGTTGTCCTCAATGCGGAAGGTGTGCAGGGGGAAATCCTCGCACAGCGGGCAGAGATAGACCCGGCCATTGGGGAAGATGAAGTAGTTCTCCGCCACATTGCCTGCGCAAAGAAATTCCTCCCCCGGCTCCAGAAAAACCTTGGGATAGATGACATGGATTCCCCGTCGGGCCGCATCCTTGGCCACCCCTGGGATCACGGCCAGCCACTCTTCCGGGGAGACCTGTAGTTTTGCTTCCTGTTCGTTTGCCGATTTGCCGCGCAACCCGATGACCTGGATAAAAAATCGCTTGCAGCCCAACCGCTCCAGCAGCTCCGGCATGGCTGCCAGATGCTGGATATTCAGTTGGCTCACCGTGTAGATCACGCTCACCTCAAAGCCTAGAGCAATGGCCTTTTGCAGATTGGCGGTGCAGATGGCGAAAACCCCCTCCCCGCGAAGCGCATCGTTGACCTCCTGGTTCGGCCCGTCCAGGCTGAAGCTGAGCACCGCCTCCTCTGGCTTGAGTTTGTTGAGCAGGTCGTGGTGCAGATAACCGTTTGAATCCACGGTGATGGTCTTGTAGCCTAAGCTCCGGGCATACCGGATGCCGTGGATCAGGTCCGGGTGCAGGGTCGGCTCGCCGCCCAGGAAGATGACGTTGCTTTCTTTCTTGGGATCATAAAAAAGCGTGAGCCATTGCTCCATGGTCTCGCGGCTCACGGCTGCGGTGCCGTGCTGGGCCGGGTTGATGTAGCAATGTTTGCACGCGAGATTACAGGCGGTCAGGATATGGAAGAAGATATTGCGTTCGTGGGGCTTGAAATGCAGGGTCTTGGCGACAGGCTGGTTCATGGCGCGGGTCGCTCAGGATTGGGCTAGGGTGTATTCTGCCAGCAGACTGCCCTGCCAGTAGTTGTTTTCCGGGCTGGTGAAAAAGGTCTTGAAAAGCTCCAGGCTTTCCTGGCGCAGAACATTGGGCAGGATGCAGACCTCCGGCTCCATGGCCTGGTACAAGGGGGTGAGGTGCATGAGTTGCAAGCCCGTGCCGCCGCCCATGGCATCCTCGTAGGCATAGACAAAGGTGCGGATGCCGTTGAGCAGCAGGGTGGAGTAGCACATGAGGCAGGGCTCCATGGTGGAATAGATCGTGAGGGACTGCCGATCAATATCCGGCCTGCGGGCAAGCAAGTCCCTGAGGGCGACAATCTCGGCGTGGTCCAACTCGTTGGCGGTCTCGCTCTGGCTGTTTTCGCGTCGACCCATGGCCACCGGTTTGTCTCCGGCAACAATGACGGCGCCCACTGGGAACTCGTTATTGGCCAGGGCCTGTTGCGCCTGTTCTAGGGCAAGGCGCATGAATGTCTCATGATGCATGGGCAACCTTTAACTGAGAAGTGAGCTTCTTGCAAAATTCTGCCAAATTGAATCCCCCCTCCCTTGACGGGAGGGGGCCAGGGGGTGGGTGAAGTCGCAACCTGCCGATTTCATAGTTGTTTCCCCCTCTCCCTAACCCCCCCCCGACAAGGGGGAGGGGACTTTTTGGATTTTTGCAAGAGGCTCAAGTGGTTTTGTATTACCAGTCTGCCCGGAAGCCGTCAAGCCGGAAAGCAGGTGGAAATCCACGCTGGAAAGTACCAGGGAGGGCTTGAAAAACGCGGAAAAATAGGGTAGTGAGTACGGCGGCAGATCAAAAAAGACCGAGGAGAAAACGATGAACGCGGAAGATATGCATTGCATTCCCTATGAGGTGGCCAAGAAGCTGGTCGGCGCGGTGATGGAAGAAGAGCATCTCCAGGAGGCCAACCGGCGGGTGTTGACCGTCTACGGCACAAACGACCAGGAAATCTGCTGGTTCGACGCCGAGGATATCTTTGCCGAGATGGCGGCCAGCGAGGGCGGAATTCCCAGGAACGAAGACGACATGAAGGCCAAGGCCGTGGAGCTGGTCCTGCATCAGATCCCGAAATGGGCGGTTGAGGATCTGTTGATAAGGATGGGGCTGGAAAAGAAGTAAGGTACGAGGGAATGGTTTCGCAATAACTGCCTTTCGACAGGCTCAAGCGAGCCCTGTCGAAGCACCTTTTACTCCACCCCCACCGGCATGGGCGGGATTTTTTCGCCGCCCAGCACATAGCCGCCGTCCATCCGCAGCACCGCCCCGGTCATGTAGGTGGCGTCTTGTAGTAAAAAGAAAACCGCCGCAATGATTTCTTCGATCTTGCCGGTCCGTTGCAGCAGGATATGCTCGCGGATGGCGTCCTGCTGCTCCGCGCTGAGCAGGTTCCAGCCCCGGGTTCCTTCGGCGTGCCTGGTTTCAAAAAACCCCAGCATCAGTTCATTGACCCGCACTGTTGGCGCGCCCTCTCTGGCCCAGTTTTCCGTAAAGGCGGAGATGGCGCGATTGGCCGCGCTGTAGCCATCGTTGAAGATCAGGCCCGCCGGGCCGGAGCGTCCAACAATCCCGGCAATGGAAGACAGGGTGATTACTGCGGCCTCGGCGTTTTCCTGCAACAGAGGCAAGGCGGACCGCATGACCCACCACTTGGCCCGCAGGGTGGTGGCCATCTCCAGCTCCCCTTGCTCCGGGGTGTAGGGGCCGTGCACAATGGGCATGCCGCCGCGTTCGATATTGTTGATCAGGATGTGGAGAGCGCCGTAACGCGCCCTGATGGTGGAGAGCAGTTCCTCGATTGCCGCCGGTTCGCGCAGGTCGATCTTAATCGCTAGATGGTCGCTGCCAATGGCGGCCATCTCTTTCTGCATGACGGCGGCTTCTTCGGGCCAGTCAAAGTGGGTGAGCACCACCGTGGCCCCGGCCTTGGCCAGGCTAAGGCCGATGGCCTTGCCGATTCCCTTTGCCCCTCCAAGAACCAGGGCTATTTTCCCTTGAAGTTTCATCCGCGCTCCAAACCTCAGGTTGCTGTTATGGGGCTATTTTTTCTTGCCGGGGCCGGATTTCTTTGGAGATGGCTCCGGCGATTTTGTGGTCTTTTCTTTCGTGTTTGGCGTGGCGGATTTTTTTTCTTTGCTCGACGAGGAAAGAACCCGTTTTTCTGGTAGTTCTGCGGATTTTTCTTTTTTGGAGCTGCGGGATTTATTTTTCTTGTGGGCTTTGGTGTCGGATGGCTCTGTGCGTATGGAGAACAGGGGAATGTTGGCCGCCACGGCTCGAGCGAGATGCAGCGGCTCATCACCCAGCCGGTAGGCCGTGGCCTGGTAGGGGATCCTCAGGTGTTGCCCCAGGGAAAGCCGTTCCTGTTCGAGATTGTTGGCTTTGAGCAGGGTGGTTTTGCTCAGTTTGTATTTTTTGCTGATGGTGGTCAGGGTTTCGCCACGCTTCACCTCATGGGTATTAAACTCGGTGACCATGACCGTGTGGACCCGGGGGAGGTTTTTGATCACCAACTCCTTCTTGCCCTGCGGCACCCGCAACGGGTAATCCGCTTCGGATGGCGGGGTGATGGACTTGGACAGGTGTCGGTTGAGGGCGAGGATCTCTTCGTCGGGCAGATTACAGGCCAGGGCCACAGCCTTGATCGGAGTTCCGCAGGGCACATTGACAATTTCGTAGTCAAGCGGTTCGTCCCAATCGAGGCGGTCAAACCCGTACTTTTCCGGGTCCTTGGCAATCATGATGGCGGCGATGAGCTGCGGCACATAGAGCTTTGTTTCCGAGTGGATATACTGGCTTTGGGCGATTTCCCAGAAATCGTCGGAGTCCGACTGCTTCATGGCCCGACTGATTTTCCCCTCCCCGGCATTGTAGGCGGCCACCGCCAGATGCCACGAGTCGAACTGCTTGTACAACTTGGCAAGATAGGCTGCCGCCGCCTTGGTCGATTTTACCGGGTCACGCCGTTCGTCAACATAGTTGTTGACCTTCAGGCCGTAGTTCTGGCCGGTGGCCCGCATGAACTGCCAGGTGCCCACCGCGCTGGCCCGGGATGAGACCGTGGTGTTGAAGCCGCTTTCGATCATGGGCAGATAGGCGAGATCCATGGGGAGTCCGGCCTTGGCAAACTCTTCCTTGATCATGGGCAGATAGCGGGCGGAGCGGGCGAGCCAGCGGGCAAAGGTCTTGCGGTGGCGGTTTGTGAAAAAATCCAGGTAATATTCCACCTGGTCATTCATTTTAAGCGGAAAATCGTAGGACTCGGTTTCTTCCCCCGTGCTGAGCAACGGCAGCACATCCCAAGCGCTGATGTGTGCCAGTTCGCTTATTTCCGGGCTTACCGCCAGCTTGAGTGCTTGGGGATCTGTCTCTGCCGGGGCAGGTTTTTCTACTCGAGGGGGCGGGCTTTCCGGTTTTACGGCGGTGGGAGCGGCTTTCTGTTTTGTTGCTCTAGGAAGGGGTTCCGGGGCGACCATGGTAACGGATTGATTTTCCAGCGGAACGCAGGCGGTGAAGCCGCCCATAATCAGAGCGCCAGCCGCCAGGATCAGGAAAAACCTGGGCAGGAGAGGAAGGGAAAATTTAAAGGTTTTTGGCTGAGTATGCAAACTGTGTTTCCCTGCTGCGATAAGCCGTGGTAGCAAAAGATGCCATTTGGATGGCCAAAACGGCGGAAAGGGGCGGTAACGAAATGGTTAAAAAACTAGAGGGTATTTATGACAACAACTTAACGTACAAAAAAAAGCGCTATGTCCAGTATCGCCAACCTGGCGTAAGCCAGGGTTCAGAACCTCTTGCATCCTGGAGCGGAGTTTCTCCTTCGCTCGCTTATTTCCAGTGTCTGCAAAATTCCGAGCTAAATAATGCTCAGCCACTTTTACAGGACAACCCCCCTTCCTGCAATGAAAAAACACGGCATTGCCCGAGGTTGCATAAGTTTTTTATAATAATTTAGGATGGTTGCGTTGGTTTTCGGCGTATAGCCCAAGGGGCTTGTTGCTGCCGACACAGTTTTTTGGGGGGGCAAGTTTTTTTGATGTTTAAGATAACGAGAAATGGTTTATTGGAGAATATTACTTACGATAGCATGGGTTACTATTGTTTGGTTGCAAGTACCGGGCGAAGGGGCTTTGGTGCCATGAGCAGAAACTATTTCAGTGGGGAGTGTGAGAATGAATTGGAACGGCATGACTATCGGCAAGAAGATTTCTCTGGGATTTGGCTTGGTACTGGCATTGCTAGTTGTCCTTTCCTTGAGTAGCTTCCTTGGGGTCGGCAGGATTGTGGGCAACGCCAAGGAGGTGATTGGGGGAGGTCAGCTCAATGCCGAACTGGCGCAGCGGGAGGTGGACCATCTCAACTGGGTGGGGAAGGTAACCGGGGTGCTGCTCAGCGGCGGCACCGAGTTGAGCGTGGAGGCCGATCCTCATAAATGCGGCTTCGGCAAGTGGTATTACGGCGAGGGTCGCGAGCATGCCGAAAAACAGTTCCCTTCTCTTAAATCACTGTTCAGTGAGATCGAGGATCCGCATAAAAGGCTCCATGAGTCCGCAGTCGCCATCAAGGCAAGCCTTGCCAGCGGCGGAACCAGCGCCGCCTTGGCCGTGTACACCGCGCAGACCGTTCCGGCCTTGCAGTCCGTGCAGAGCCTGCTGAACAAAATTCGGGAGGAGGCGCGTGGTCAGTTGCTCACCGACCACGCCATGCTTGAGGCCGCAGCTGGGACGCAGATGTGGGTAGGGGTGATTGCCATCGTGGCCTTGGGCCTTGGGCTGGCGGTGGCCTTTTTTATTGTCCGGGGGATTTCTGCCGCCATCCATCAGATCAGTCTCTCGCTCCATGATGGGGCTGACCAGGTTGCTGCGGCGGCGGGGCAGGTTTCTTCCTCTAGCCAGACCCTGGCGGAAGGCGCTTCCCAGCAAGCGGCGGCAGTGGAAGAAACCTCCGCCTCCCTGGAAGAGGTCGGGGCCATGATCAAGCAGGATGCCGACAATGCCCGGCAGGCAGACGCGTTGATGAAGGAGGCGAACCAGGTTATCCAGAGCGCCGATGAATCCATGAAAAAACTCACCGCCTCTATGGATGAGATTTCCGCTGCTAGCGCCCAAACCCAGAAGATCGTAAAAACCATCGACGAGATCGCCTTCCAGACCAACCTACTGGCCCTCAATGCCGCGGTAGAGGCAGCCAGGGCCGGTGAGGCCGGGGCAGGTTTCGCGGTGGTTGCCGACGAGGTTCGTAATCTGGCCATGCGGGCGGCGGAGGCGGCGAAGAACACCTCCAACCTCATCGAGGGCACGGTGCAGAAGATCACCACCGGCAATGCC
>JAPLJG010000043.1 GCA_026388735.1 Deltaproteobacteria bacterium | reverse complement strand
CTGTTTTCATCTGCACCACCCCGTCGGTGATCCGCAGATACTTCTCCTTCACCTGCTCAACCGGCAGATGGAGAAAGGCGACCAAACGCGCCAGGTCATCCGCAGTCAAAGAGACCGTGGTCTCGCCATGGCAGCATTGGCCGCATTGCCGACAGTCAAAAATCCGCTGTTCATTGTAGATATCTTCATACATGTCATTCATGTTCTTCACTTCCTTACGGCTTTATTTTCCTGAAAGATATACCCCAAGGTCCGGTAAATCAGCTTGGCCACAGTAAAAGCCGCATGTTCCGCGCCGGGCCTCGGCGAAAACTCAACAAAATCCATACCCACAATACGGTGCTGCCGGGCAAGCTCCCGCAGCAGGCCGATGGTATCCAGCCAGGTCAGGCCGTCCGGCTCGGGGGTGCCGGTTGCCGGCATGATCGCCGGGTCCAGCCCATCCACATCGCAGGTAAGGTAGACCGGCCCCTTGATCCCGGCGCAGACCTGTTCGATCCAATCCGCCTCGGCATGGATGCGCTGCATGAAAAATGGGTGCCAACCCTTGGCCTGAACGAGTTCGTATTCCTCCTGGGAAAAGGAACGGATACCGACCTGGGTGAAGGGAATGCCCAGATCATCGAGCCGCCGCATCACGCAAGCGTGGCTATTTTCATTGCCATCATATTCCTGGCGCAGATCAAGGTGGGCGTCGATCTGCACCACGTGCAGATCCGGATATTGCGCCAGGCAGGCCTGAACCGCCGGTACGGTCACGGTGTGCTCCCCGCCCAGCAGTACTGGGAACATCCCCCCTGCCAGTTCCTCGGCCACGGCCGCTTCTATCTGTCTACAGGCCTCTGTAGCGGTTATTGCCGTAAAATTCGGCACCGGTCTGGTGGCGATCCCGAGCCGCACGGTTTCGGCCAAAAGCTCATCATCAAACACCTCCAGAGCCGGGGATGCGTCGATGATCGCCCGCGGGCCAAGCTCGGTGCCGCCCAGCCAACTCACCGAGGAGGCAAGCGGCGCAGAGAGAATAGTGATGCGTTTTTCCGGGCCAAGTTCGGCCTCTTCCCCTAGAAATTGTAAACTATGCGTCATGGTCTTTACAGTAATCCTTGCTCAAAATTCCCGGCCACTCAGGCCGTACCCACCACATCCCCAAACAGGGCGATATCGATGCCGTGCCGTTGCGCCGCCTTCTGCCATCGCAACCTGTCCGGCGTATGGAAAATAATGTCGTCATCCGCAGGCAAGATGAGCCAGCCGTCCACGGTGAGCTCTATCTCCAACTGCCCTGGCCCCCAGCCGGAATAGCCCAGAGCCACCAACAGATTATGCGGACCCTGGCCAGCGGCGAGATCATAGAGCAACTGCGGATCACTGGTCAGATGAACGGTCTTGCTCACCTCAAGAAAATTTGGAGCCCTGTACTCGGAGCTGTACAGAAAAAAGGCGTTTGCCACCTCCACCGGCCCTCCCTGATACACCGTCGATAATAGCCCCGGCGGCAGTGGAATCTCGGCGCTTTTAAAAACATCCGCCAGACTGATATCGGCAATGGGCTCGTTCACCACCAGCCCCATGGCCCCCTCGTCGTTATGGGCGCAGAGATAGACCACCTTCCCGGCAAAGCGTGGGTCCGGCATCTGGGGAGTGGCAATGAGAAAATAGCCTTGCAGGGTTTCGATCATCTGGGAGGGATGCCCCATGTCTGCACTTTCTAAATATTGATCGCCACGGGCGACCGATTCAAATCCGCCTGCAACTTAGCATTTGTCCCGGCTGTCAGTCAAGAAATCCTGCACCTACAACAAATTTACCCCTTCCACGGAAAAGAGTTGGAGTTTGTCAGCTGATCCGTGCTAGAATTTCTCATCTACTCTTGCAGCAACTTGGAAAGTTCCCAACAACCCACACCAAAAAGAAACCACATATGACCTCTGATATAAATTCCGAAATCAACCGGATTATTGCCTCCGAACACCATGACCCCTTTCAGGTTCTGGGCTTCCACGTTCTGGACCACGATGCCACCTCTTCGGTGATCAGAACCTTCCAGCCCAACGCCAACGCCTGCTGGCTGATCGCCAACGGGGAAAAAAAGGAGATGTACAAAACCAGGCCGGAAGGTTTTTTCGAGATTGTCATTACCGATTGCACCGAGCCTTTTCCCTATGAGTATGAGGCCGCCTACTACGATGAAAACCACCATGTTTTCAAGGACCCGTATCGGTTCCTGCCCCAGATGTCCGAGTACGACCGCTACCTCTTCAACAACGGCACCAACTACGAAATTTACAACACCCTTGGCGCCCAGCTTGTAACCATTGACGGCGTCAGCGGAACAATCTTCCGCGTCTGGGCGCCAAGCGCCAAGAGGGTCAGCATCCTGGGCAACTTCAATTACTGGGACGGCAGGGTCCATCAGATGCGGGTTTTGGGCAATTCCGGCATCTGGGAGCTGTTTGTCCCGGACATCGGCCAGGGCGAACCCTACAAATCCGAGGTCAAAACCCAGACCGACGCGCTGCTGGAAAAGGCCGACCCCTTCCAGTTTTTCTCGGAGATTCGCCCAAAAACCGCCTCGATTGTCTGGGGGCTAGGCGGCTATGCCTGGAATGACGCGGCCTGGATCAAGGAGCGCAAAAGCCTAAGAAGCTACGACCAACCCATGTCCACCTACGAGGTCCATCTCGCCTCCTGGCGGCGCGATCCGGCAGACCCTGCACGGTTGCTCTCCTATCAAGAGCTGGCCGGTTCCCTGATCCCGTACGTCAAGGAGATGGGCTTCACCCATATCGAGCTGATGCCCATCATGGAGCATCCCCTGGATGAGTCCTGGGGGTATCAGGTCACCGGGTATTTTGCCGTGACCAGCCGCCACGGCACGCCCCAGGATTTCATGTACTTCGTGGACCAGTGCCATCAGAACGGGATCGGGGTTATCCTCGACTGGGTGCCGTCGCACTTTCCTTCCGACGGCCATGCCTTGAGCAGATTCGACGGCACCGCGCTTTACGAGCACGAAGACCCGAGACAGGGTGCGCATCCCGAGTGGGGCACCCTGATCTTCAACTACGGCCGCAAGGAGGTGCAGAACTTCCTGATCGCCAATGCCCTCTTCTGGATGGACAAATTCCACATCGACGGCCTGCGGGTCGATGCCGTGGCCTCCATGCTCTACCTGGACTATGCCCGCAATGACGGAGACTGGGTGCCCAACATCTACGGTGGCAAGGAAAACATCGACGCCATCGAATTCATCAAGCACATGAACGCCATCATCTACAGCCGCTATCCCGACACCCTGATGATCGCCGAGGAGTCCACCAGCTTCTACGGGGTTTCCAAGCCTCTGGACTGGGGCGGCTTAGGCTTTGGTTACAAGTGGAACATGGGTTGGATGAACGATATCCTGGGCTATTTCAGCAAGGAGCCGATCTTCCGCAAATACCACCACAACGCCCTCACCTTCTCGCTGCTTTACGCCTTCACCGAAAACTTCATCCTGCCCATGTCCCACGACGAGGTGGTGCACGGCAAACGCTCCCTGCTCTTCAAGATGCCCGGGGATATGTGGCAGAAATTTGCCAACCTGCGCCTGCTCTTCTTCTTCCTCTGGACCCATCCGGGCAAAAAGCTTCTGTTCATGGGAGGCGAGTTCGGCCAGATCTCCGAATGGTACTGCAAGGTAAGCCTGGATTGGCATCTCACCGAACAAAACACCATGCACCAGCAGCTGCAAAGATTCGTCCAGCAGTTGAACGCGGTCTACAAGGAGACCCGCCCCCTCTGGGAGATTGATTTTTCCTACGACGGCTTTCGGTGGATCGATTTCAAGGATGTGGACAACAGCATTATCGCCTTCTGCCGCCAAGGAAAAAAAGCAAAGGACCATGTGGTTTGCCTGCTCAACTTCACCCCCCAGGTTCTGCACGACTATAAACTCGGGGTGCCAGCGGCAGGCTGGTACCAGGAAATCCTCTCCACGGATATCGCAGAGTTCGGCGGCAGCAACGTGTTCAACCCGGATCGCAAGCAGGCCATTGCCGAACCCTTGGGCGAGGCCCCGTTCCATATCCTGGTCTCGGTTCCGCCCCTTGGCGGCATCATGGTAAAGCCGGTATAATAAGGAGGACGCGGATGGGCTGTGACAACAGGCTACCAACCAGCAGTGACAAGATGAAAAAGGCCCTGCTCTGGATGAGCGAAGAACTGCTCCATAATCCGCAAAAAAAACGGGGAGCGGTGATCAAGGAAGCGGAGATCCGCTTTGATCTCTCCCCAGCGGAATGCGAATTTCTGACAAAAAATTTTAGCGGAACAGCTCCTGATTCTTCCAGCCCCTGCTGAAGAGACCAAACCCTAACGACAACCGAGGAACCCAGCGGAACCAAAGATTCATATCAGACAATTTCAACAGAACGCCGCAAACCGGGCATAAGGAGGGAGGCATGGCAAGTTCAACAGCAAAACGGAGATACAAGTTCCTTTTGGTTGATGACGATGAAGCGTTCTGCCAGACCTTTCTCCAGCTCCTCGAAGAAGAAGGCGCGCCGATGCAGTGCGAAACCTGCACCATCCCTTCCATTGCGCTGAACAAGGCCAAACACGAAGATTTCGATGCAGTGGTAACGGATATCGGCATGCCGGGCATGAACGGCATCGAGTTGATCCAGAAAATCCATGAGCACAAACCGGACCTGCCGACCATCGTGATCACCGGCCATCCGGATTTCACCTACATCGATGCGGTGGACGCCGGAGCCTCCGAATTCATCCGCAAGCCCTTTGCCATGGATGAATTCTGCGCCCGCTTCAAACGGGTCATGCGCGACCACCAACTGCTTTTACAGATTCAAACCGCGATCCACCACGTGGAAAAAGCAAATCCCAAGAAGCCGAAAGAAAAAGCCCAACGACAGCTTCTCATCAAAGAAATAGAGTGGCTGCAGGGCATGCTTTCAACTGAGGGATGAACAACAGCCCCCATCGGCATCTCCCTAAAAAACCAGCCATCGCTGGTAGCTTTCCGCCAACGTTGGCCAGGCAAAACGCCTGGTCAGCGCCTCCGCTTCATCGGCCGCCAGCCTCCCAGCCTCCATGGCCGCCAGCAGTCTCTGGGCAAAGTCCGCATCCTCGTAACGAAACTCCGGAGCAAAAAGCTCCCGATACGACAGCCGGTCCGGCACCAAGGGGCGGCAGCCGGCGCGCGCCGCCTCAAGCACAGCCATGCCGTAGAACTCATGGTTGGCGGTGGACACAACAACATCCCCCTGGCAGAGCAGCCTGCAATACGCCTGCCGATCTTCCGCATAGCCGAAATGAACAATGCGTTCGGCAAGCCTTTCCCTCGCCTGGGCAAAGACCGGGGGTTGGTTTCTGAAGGATTCGCCCAGCACGATCAGGCCAAAGGGGACCCCCTGCTCGGCAAGCCCGTACAGGGTGGGGAAGAACAACTCCGGGTTCTTGTCGTGCTCCCAGCGATGGTTCCAGACCAGCACCGGCGGTCGGCCCGCCTGCCTCTCTGCCAAGCAGGAGTCAATCCCGCTGAAATCCAACCCCGGATGGAGGATGATCGCCTTAGCACGGATCGCTTCCTCGTAGCCGGACAAGGACATATCCGGCATCTTTGCCAGAAGCTCCTGGCAACCTGTCAGGAAAGAATCCAAATTGTACTGTGAGTTGAAGGCTAGGCTATCCGAGGCCAGGGCCGTGGTGAGATTGGTCAGGCCGAAATGCACATCCCGCGCTTCCGATATCTGCATCGGGTAGGCAAACTGGTTTTCGTGAAAATAAGTCAGGATCGGGATGCCACACAGGTGCGGAGGCAGCAGGCCGCGCAAGGCAGCGACATCGAGCAGGGAGGAGCAGAGAATCCTATCAAAGGCCTTGGCTTTATATCGCGGATCAGTGGCGAGAACCCCGGCAAAATGCGGGGCCGCAAGGCGCATCCGCCATTTCCAACTGTGCGCTGGCAGGATCAGCAGGTCAAAGGCATAGGGGAGATGCTGGATCAGTCCGGCAAGAAACGCCTTGTGCGATCCGCCGTAATAGGGCTCAAGGACAAGGATGTTCATGGCCGTCCACTGTCATAATTCACAGAAACAAAAAACGTGACTCCACCTCTGAATGTAAACGCTCAGCAGTGCCGCAGATGCGCGAAAGAGGCCTGCGAAGTGTGCTATTGCACATGAGCAGACCGATGACAAAGCAGATGTGGTGCTGCTGAGCGTTTACATCTTTTTGAGATGCTGATAGGCCTCATTCAACTCCTTCATCTTCTCTTCAGCCACCCGCCGAAATTCCTCGCCCAGATGCGCCACCTTGTCCGGGTGATACTGCATGCTCAGCTTCCGGTAGGCGCTTTTGATCTGTTCAGGCGAAGCCCCCGGCGCAAGGCCAAGGATTTCATAGTACTGGGTCTCGCTCCTGCCCTGGCCGGGGAAGGCCCGACCACCGCTAGAGCCGACATATTTGCTCCGGATAGCGTGATGGTCATAGGCGGTAATCCCGAGGAAATCGGCAATGGTCTGCACCATGGCCAGCTCCTGGGCGGAAACCTGGGCATTGGTGTACAGCACCTGATAGATCAGCTCCACCAGAATCAACCGAGGCTCGTAAGCGAAATGGTTTTTGAACTCGGCCAGCATGGCTTCGAGCGAAACCTGGGAGGCAAGCGCGTCCTGGATCAAGTCGCGCACCCAATACATCTGGCTCTGGTTGTAGCGCAGATGCACACGAAAGAAATTTTCGATGGGGCCAAGCTCGGCCTTGGTGACAACCCCGTCCGCCTGGGCGATGCGGATCAGGATGTTGATCAGCAGGAAGACGAACTGGTTGTGGCTTTCGGTCTGGGATCGCTCATAGCGAACCGCCATGCGCCGGATATACTGGGAAAAACCCCAGATCCCGACAAAAACCATGAGAACCAAAAAGACCCCAGTGAAAAAGAGAAACCCCAACACATCAAGGATCAAGGGGGCGCCGCCCATGGCAAACAGGATCAGGGCCACAACCAGGAAAAACCCGCCACAGCCAGGTGGTTTACGCTGACGATACACGATCATGCCTCACCCTCGGCAAACAGGGCCTCGACAAACTCACCCGGCTCGAAATCGCGCAGGTCCTCCATCTGCTCCCCGATGCCGATGAAGCGGATGGGGATGTTGAACTCGTGGCAGATGTTGATCACAATGCCGCCCTTAGCCGTCCCATCCAGCTTGGTCAGGGCCAGGCCGGTAACATCCACGGCTTCGTTGAACAGCCGCGCCTTTCGGCTCTTCCATGAGTTTGACCTTGGTATGCAACCGGCCAGCCGTGTCCACCAGCACCACGTCAAAATTGCGCGGCTTGGCATAATCCAGGGCATCGAAGACCACCGAGGATGGGTCTGCCCCGGCCTGCTGGGCCACAACCTCCACCCCGACCCGCTTACCCCAGATCTGTAGCTGTTCGCTGGCCGCGGCCCGAAAGGTATCGGCGGCCACCAGCAGCACCTTCTGCCCTGCCTGGCTGAACTTGTGGGCCAGCTTACCGATGGTGGTGGTCTTGCCCACCCCGTTGACCCCCAGTACCATGACGACAAAGGGGCCTTGCGCAGGCAGGGCAAGATCCGCAGGCCGGTCCGTGTTGCGCAGATAGCCGAGGATCATCGCCTTGAGCGCTGTTTTGAGGGCCTGCCCATCCGCCAATTCGTTTCGCCGCACCTGCTCCCTGGTTTTCTCAAGGAGTTCCTGGGTGGTATTGGCGCCGATATCCGCCATGATCAGAATCTCTTCCAGATCCTCAAGCAGCTCGGCGTCGATCTGCTTCTTGCCCAAGAAAAGCGCGTCAATCTGACGGACAAAGGTTTTCCGCGTGCGGGACAGACCATCCTTGAGCCGCAGGAAAAAGCTGGTGCCATCTTCCGGTTGCCCCGAAACTTCTGCGGCAGGGGTAACGACCTCTGCTCCAACACCCTGCTCCGGCTGGATATCCTGCGCGCCTCCGAGTTTCTTCTTAAACCAACTCAACATTCTTTAACCCTCTCAAGACTGATAAACTCATAACAACATGTCACCCCGGCGAAGGCCGGGGTCCAGCATTGCTGCGTCTACTCAAAAAAACTGGATTCCGGCCTTCGCCGGAATGACGGAATGTGGCTTCTTCTGACTTGCTAAGAGTCCATCAAGGCGTCTTCGCCGTTATATTCTCCAACACTTCCACAATCCGGCTGATCACCCAATTCGGGGTGGAGGCCCCAGCCGTAACCCCTACCCGGCCATAGCGCGCCAGGGCCTGCGGCTCAAGATCCGTTTCCGACTCCACCATGAATACCGGGCAGCCCAGGCTTTCGGCAATCTCTCCCAGCCGTTTGGTGTTGGCGCTGGTCTTTCCGCCCACCACCACCAGGGCTTCCACCTCCTGACAGAGCTGGCGCACCTCCTCCTGCCGTTTATGGGTGGAGTCGCAGATGGTGTTGAACACCTCGCCCCCGGGATATTTTTGCAGGATCGCTTCCTTGAGCCTTTCAAAAAGATGCTCGTCCTGGGTGGTCTGGCTGACGATGATGTAAGGCCCAGCCAGCTCCAGAGCCGCAACATCCGCCTCGCTGTTCACCACCTGCCCGGTATCGCCGGCATAACCCATGAGCCCTTCCACCTCGGCATGATCGCGGTCGCCGATGATCACCGTGGCAAAGCCCTCTTTTTTGTATCGGGCAATGATGGCCTGCACCTTGAGCACCCGAGGGCAGGTGGCATCCTCCACCCTGGCGCCGGTGGCTTCAAGCTTCTTTTTCTCTTCCGGGGGAATGCCATGGGCCCGGATGATAATGGACCCGGTTGCCTGGGCCGGAATCTCGGTGAGAATCCTCACCCCCTGTTCCTCAAGGAGTTTCAGAGCCTGCGGGTTGTGGATCAACGGGCCAAAAGTGGCAATGGTGGTTTCGCCCTTCTGGACCATGCCGAGGGTGGTATCAACCGCCCGGCGCACCCCCATGCAAAAGCCCGCGTTCTTGGCAAGCACCACTTCCATCTGTTCACCTTTTTTCTATGGTACTTCGACAAGGCTCTCCTGAGCAACGTCGAAGGGCTCAGCATGAACGGAAGAAACTACAATGACTTCAAGACACCTACCGTTCGCCCTGAGCCTGTCGAAGGGCCTTTTTCCATTTTCACAAGTGGCACAATCTATACGGATTTCTCCGTATTTGCAAGAAAAGCAACGCGCCCTTGGCAAGGGAATCAATTGCGAGAATCCTGCGACGCCTCTATACTGATCCTACCCCACACCTTCACAGGAGCCCCATGAACCTGCGCCCGCTCACCCTTGACCACAGGCTGTTCGTTACCGAATATCTCAGGCGGTTCCCCCCGGTGATCTCCGAGCTGACCTTCACCAATCTCTTTGCCTGGCGGCACACCCGGCCGATCTGGATCGACGAGTTCAGGGAATCTCTCCTCTTTTTTGCCGAGACAAAGACGGGGATGGTTCTCCTGGGAAACCCAGTGGGCCTAGTCTCCCTGGCCGAGGTTTTCGATGCATATGGCGACAGGATTTCGGAAGCGATTCGCTTCCCCAAGGAAAAACTCACGGATGTACCCCTGCCACCCGGAGCAATGGTGGTCGAGGACCGGGACAATGCGGACTATGTCTACCACCGGGAAGACCTGGCCACCCTGGCTGGCAGGCATTTCACCAAAAAACGAAACCACATCAACCAATGCCTGGCCGCGTACGACTGCCAGTACGAAATGATCACCCCGGAAACAGTTCCAGAATGCCTGGCCATGCAAGACCGCTGGTGCACCGACCGGGAGTGCAAGATCGAACCGGGGTTGCGCGGAGAAGACCAGGCAATAGAAGAGACCCTGCGACACTACGAAGAATTCCCCCTGACCGGCGGTGCCATCCGGATTGCGGGAAGAATTGAGGCGTTCACCGTGGGCGAACCGCTCAACCCCTCAACCGCAGTCACCCATTTTGAAAAGGCCATGCCCCAGTTTCAGGGGTTAGGCCAGGTGATCAATCAGTGGTTTGCCAGAGACAACCTTGGGGAGTTCATCTATGTCAACCGGGAGCAGGATCTGGGGATTCCCGGCCTGCGCAAGGCAAAAGAAAGTTACTCGCCGGATCATCTGGTGGAGAAGGTGCGGATTGTGCCGGGAGAAATTGGGGAGTGTCCCTAATTTTCCTAATTTTCCTAGTCAACAAATCAACAACGTCCCCCGTCCCCTCCCAAAAAGCTCAACACGACAGCCCGCCGCGATCTTTTCGAAAGCAATGGATAACAACGGATGTTCGAGTTTATATGTTATCCCTGCACTCTCGCACGACATCTCGGATAAGTTTCGAGCCTGCCGGAGTCAACTCATTATTTTCATCCAACAAATCATACCGTTTCATAACGCTAATAGCTCCTCCGCTAAGAGCTTCCATTTTTTGGGTGAATTCGTTTCTTATTAGAGCTGGATTGATATACGCTCGCCTAAGACTTTTGTGCAAATTCTCCTTCATCCATCCAGCTAAGTATTCTCGAAACCCCTCCGGCAGATTTTTTAGTTCTTCTGCACTTCGAATCCGCCGCTGCACTTGTAGCAGTTCACCTTTGGACATGGCAAGCTCATCTTGAGTCTGCTCCAGTTTTGCGAAGAGTTCTTTCTTTTCATTTTCTGCGAGCTTAGCTCGGTTTGCAAGATCGTTAAGTAATGCCTGTAGTTCTGCTTCTTTCTTAGCGACTTCTTGCTTCTCCTCTTCTTCCTGTTCGCGGGCTTTTGAGACATCGAAAGGTAGTTTTTCAAATCTGTCTCTCAATCCTGTATACCCTTCGTCAAGATGGCGGAGCCGCTCGCCAAAACCTGCTTCAATGCGTCCTAAAATCTGTGATACTTCGCGCGTAAACTTGTGGGTGTTGTCGTAGAACGAATTACTTGTCTCCGTTGCTTTAAAGTAAAAAAGCGCCGATAGGCCCACGGAAAAGAGGGCTAGCAGCAAAGAGAGAAATGCTGGAAAATCGAATTGCAGAACGACGTCTACAGTGACCAACCGATAGAAAATTGCAGATGCCAGCAGAATAATTACAAAACTAACAACCGATCGCGGAAGTCCCCATATCAGACCCTTTTCATTGTTTAGGGAAATCGTCTCTTCTTCTTGGGCTTCTTGTGTCGTCATTGCAATCTCCCCCTAATCCAACAAGTTATTCTGTCCTGACCGTCATGCGGAAAAACTATCCTGCAATCTTTCACAAGAAATCATGAAATCATGGGGACGTTGTTGAGTTGTCGACCAACTGTTCCGACCAGATCAGTGATCCAGCCATTTCTTCAACCGTTCTTTGACCTCGGCGTGACCGCTGGTTCTTCCCTGATTGATGTCGTCCTGGCCTTTCCGGATTTTTTCAAGCACGTAGAGATGATACTGAATATCCTCATGGGTGCTGTCGTCGGGGAGCTGCTTCAATAACTCCTCCACCTCTTGTTTCGCCGTTGCATGTCATGTGCCTCGCCTATTTGCCCCTTCCGGGATTTGTTACCAGCTTGAATGTTCCCAATAATACGCGGACCACGCCGCGATATCGAATGGAAAACGGCCAAGGTGCTTCGACAGGCTCAGCACGAACGGAAATCAATACATCAAGATAATCCTCGTTCGCCCTGAGCCTGTCGAAGGGCCGCTACCCTATCACTCCTTGGCCAACAACAGACCAAGTGCCTCCTTGATATCCTGCACCAGATGAAACCGAACATCCTCTTTCACGTTATCCGGGATCTCCACCACATCCTTCTCATTAAGCGCAGGCAGAACAATCTCCTTGATCCCGGCCCGCACCGCAGCCAAGACCTTTTCCTTGATCCCGCCCACCGGCAGCACATCGCCGCGCAGGGTGATCTCCCCGGTCATGGCCATGTCCTTGCTCACCGTTCGCCCGGTAAGCAGCGAGGTCAGGGCGGTGACCATGGCCACCCCGGCTGATGGTCCGTCCTTGGGGATGGCGCCCTCGGGCACATGGATATGCAGGTCGATCTTGGCAAAGATTGCTTCGTCAACCCCCAGTTCCTTGGCATGGGAGCGGATGTAGGTCAGCGCGGCGGTGGCCGACTCCTTCATCACATCACCCAGTTTGCCGGTCATGGTGAGGCCGCCCTTGCCTTTCATTTTGGCAACCTCGATGAACAGCAGCTCGCCACCCACCGGGGTCCAGGCCAGTCCGGTGGCCAGCCCCGGCCCCCAAGACCGGGCCTTGGTCTCCGGAAAAAACTGGATGGGGCCGAGATAGGTGGCAAGATTGGTTGCGTCGATCAGAGTGGCGCCGGTCTTGCCGGTGACAATCTCCTTGGCAACCCCCCGACAGATCGCGGCGAGCTTGCGCTCCAGGTTTCTGACCCCCGCCTCTCGGGTGTGCGAGCGGATCACCATCTTGATTGCCTGATCATCGATCTTCAGGTCGTCCTCGCTGATGGCGTGGGCCTCAAGCTGCTTGGGCAGGAGGTGACGCTTGGCGATGTTGAGTTTTTCATCCTGGGTATAGCCGGACAGCTCGATAACCTCCATCCGGTCGCGCAACGGACCGGGGATATTGTCGAGGAGATTGGCCGTGGTGATGAACATCACCTTGGAAAGATCAAAGGGTATCTCCATGTAGTGGTCGGCAAAGGTGAAGTTCTGCTCAGGATCAAGAACCTCCAACAGGGCCGAGGAGGGGTCACCCCGGAAATCCATGCCCAGCTTGTCGATCTCGTCCAGCATGAAGAGCGGGTTGTTGGCCCCGCCCTTGCGCAGGCTCTGGATGATGCGGCCCGGCAGGGCGCCGATGTAGGTGCGCCGATGCCCGCGGATCTCCGCCTCGTCCCGCACGCCGCCTAAAGAGATGCGGATGAATTTCCGGCCCATGGACCGGGCGATGGATTGGCCGAGCGAGGTCTTGCCCACCCCAGGCGGCCCTACAAAACAAAGGATCGGCCCGTGCATATCCTGCTTGAGCTTGCGGACCGCCAAAAACTCGATGATCCGTTTCTTGATCTCCGCAAGGCCGTAATGGTCTTCGTCCATCACCTGCTGGGCCTTGACGATATCCAGGGAATCGGGGGTGGAGGTCAGCCAGGGCAAGTCAAGAAGCCAGTCAAGATAGGTCCGGGAAACCGTGTATTCCGGCGAGGACGGCGAGATGCGGGCCAGCCGGTCCAGTTCCTTTTCCGCGGTCTTCTTGGCCTCCGGGGGCAGCTCGGTCTTGGCAAATTTTTCGCGTAGCTCTTTAAGATCGAGATTATCCTCTTCCTCG
This sequence comes from Deltaproteobacteria bacterium, assembly GCA_026388735.1. Classification (GTDB taxonomy): domain Bacteria; phylum Desulfobacterota; class Desulfobulbia; order Desulfobulbales; family Desulfurivibrionaceae; genus Thiovibrio. The sequence goes on along the minus strand of JAPLJG010000043.1, from coordinate 589 downwards.
CCAAGCTCCTTGCGGATGGCGTTGAGCTGCTGGCGCAGAAAGAAATCCCGCTGCTTGTGATCCGTATCCTCCTTGATGCTTTTCTGTATATCCTGACTCATCTGGGCCGTTTCCAGGCGCTTGTTGAGTTCGCGGGCGGTCCGGTGCATCAGGGCCTTGCCCGGCTGGATCTCAAGGATTTCCTGTTCCTCGACCGGCGTGAGATTGAGCTGGGAAATCGCCAAATAGGAAATATAAAAAGGGTCGGACAGGGATTCGATGGTGGTGACGAGTTCAACCGGCAGCGACAACAGTTCCGCCAGCTTTTTAAACTGGGTGCGAAGATTGAGCACCAAAGCCTCGGCCTCTTTATCCTCCTCGACCTCCATGGGGATGACGGCAACCTTGGCTGTCAGGTAGGGTTCTTCCTGGACAAACTCGACCAGCTCCAGTTTTTTGATGGCGCTGATCAAAACCTGATACCCGCCGCCCTCCTTGACCTTGACCAGCTTGTGGATATAGCCCAGCACCCCTATTTTGTAGAGATGCTGGGGCTCGACCTTTTCCTGCTTCTCCTCGGCCGGCTCCTTATGGCTGACAATGGCGACCA
>JAPLJG010000071.1 GCA_026388735.1 Deltaproteobacteria bacterium | reverse complement strand
GGTGCCGGTGGAGGTTCGTCCTGAGAGGAGGAACGCCCTGGCTATTCGCTGGTTGGTGAACTTCGCACAGAAGAGACCCGGAAAAACCATGGCTGACAAGCTGGCCGGTGAACTTGCCGATGCCTACAACAACCGTGGCGCTGCAGTGAAGAAACGCGAAGATACGCACCGTATGGCCGATGCCAACAAGGCGTTTGCCCATTACCGCTGGTAATTCTTGGGCTCTTGGTTTTCCTTGGTTGACAAAACGGCAGGGAGGAGGTATTAACACCAATCCTTGTCGGGCGGGCTGGGTTTAAACAGCCTGTAAATTAAGTGACCAGGGGAAAAAGAGTGGCTGGGAAAGATTCGCTGCGGTACTTGCGCAATATAGGCATCATGGCCCATATCGATGCAGGCAAGACAACAACAACGGAACGCATTCTTTATTATACGGGACGTTCTCACAGGATGGGTGAGGTCCATGATGGCAATGCCGTTATGGACTGGATGGAGCAGGAGCAGGAGCGCGGCATTACCATTACATCGGCTGCCACAACCTGTGAATGGAAAGACCACACCATCAATATCATAGATACACCGGGACATGTTGATTTTACCGTTGAGGTGGAACGATGTCTCAGGGTTTTGGATGGAGCCATCGCGATTTTTTGTGCGGTGGGAGGGGTGGAGCCCCAGTCTGAAACTGTATGGCGGCAAGCGGATCATTACAAGATTCCCAGGATTGCCTACATAAACAAGATGGACCGGCTCGGCGCAGATTTTCAGCGTTGCGTTGAGATGCTTAAGGAGAGATTGGGAGCAAATCCTTTGCCTCTTCAGCTTCCGGTCGGAAAAGAAGAGACATTTAGGGGCATCATTGATCTCGTCGAAGAGAAGATGATGTGCTTTGATGAAGATACAAAGGGATTCAAGGTTGAGTACGAGCCTGTCCCAGATGAATTCAAAAAAGAATCAACGGCCGCACGGATGGCCCTTATCGAGAAGTTGGCCGACTTCGATGATTGGGTCATGGAAAAATTTCTGAATGAGCAAGTTGTAACGGTTGATGAGATCAACCGGGCAATCAGGGCTGCAACGTTGAACCTTGATGTGGTGCCAGTCCTGTGTGGTAGCTCCTTTAAAAATAAAGGGGTGCAGCCATTACTGGATGCAGTTGTCGCCTACCTGCCTTCGCCTCTTGATGCGCCTCCGGTGCATGGGCTGAACGTAGATGGTGTGACGGAAACGAGAAGGGCAAGCGACGATGAAAATCTGTCCGCCCTCGTATTCAAACTGACATCCGATCCTTTTGTGGATATTCTTGCGTATGTGCGCGTCTATTCCGGCGTAATAAAAGTCGGGGATAGGGTGTACAACCCGGGGAAGAAAAAGAAGGAAAAGATTGGCCGAATTGTCAAGATGCATGCCAACAAAAGGGAAGAAGTTGGCGAGCTGAAGGCTGGTGATATTGGAGCGGTGGTTGGTTTACGCTTTTCCATCACCGGGGATTCGCTCTGTGAGTCGGGAGACACTTTTACTCTTGACACCATGGATTTCCCTGAGCCGGTTATCAGCGTTGCCATTGAGCCAAAAGGGAAGGCCGACGAAGAAAAGTTGAGGGACAGTTTGGCGAAAATTGCCTTGGAAGATCCCTCCTTTACTGTTGCCACCGATCCTGATTCCGGACAGACCCTTATTTCAGGGATGGGCGAGCTTCACCTTGAAATTATTGTTGACCGGCTTATCCGGGAGTTCAAGGTCGGGGCCAATATAGGCAAGCCACAGGTTGCCTATAAGGAAACCGTAACCGCTCTCGGCAAGGCGGAAGGGAAGTTTGAGCATCCGACTACCGCTGGCAAAAGTCAGTATGGGCATGTCTGGTTGCAGGTTGAGCCCCTTGAGCGTGGTGAAGGTTTCCGCTTTGAAAGTTGTATTGCCGAGGATGTTATCCCCTTGGCAATTGTTCCGGCCATAGAAAAGGCGGTACACGATAGCCTGGATGCCGGGACCTTGATCGGTTTCCCGATTGTTGATCTCAAGGTCAGTTTGGTTGATGGCTCTTACCGTGATGAGGATTCAACCGAACAAGCCTTTGGGGTGGCCGCTGCCATGGCTTTCCGAAAGGCGGTTGCGGAAGCGGGGCCGGTTTTGCTAGAACCTGTTATGGATGTTGAAATAACCCTGCCTGAGGCATCTCTCGGCGAGGTGATTTCCGATCTTACTGGCAAGCGGGCCAAGATACACGGAATGGAAAGTCGGGACGGTGGGCGGCAAGCGGTAAAAGCGCAGGTGCCCCTGTCGGAGATGTTTGGATATTCAACGGATTTACGATCCGCCACTCAGGGGCGAGCAAATTTTACCATGCAATTTGCCGCATATGACAGGGTGCCGGACCATATAAGTGGAAAGATAATTAAGCGGATTCGAGGCCTTTAAGTCGAGAGAGACGCAAGCAAAGAAAGAGGAAAGGACATGGCAAAAGAGAAATTTGAGCGCAAGAAACCGCATGTAAATATTGGGACAATCGGCCACATCGATCATGGTAAGACTACCCTGACCGCAGCCATTACCCGGGTGTTGTCCCTCAAGGGTTTTGCCAAGGCGACCGCGTTTGACCAGATCGACAAGGCTCCGGAAGAAAAGGAGCGCGGTATCACCATTGCGACCGCCCATGTGGAATACGAGTCCAACAAGCGTCATTACGCCCATGTGGATTGCCCAGGACATGCGGACTACATCAAGAACATGATCACCGGCGCAGCGCAGATGGACGGCGCTATCCTGGTTGTTGCCGCTACGGACGGCCCCATGCCGCAGACCCGTGAGCACATCCTGCTTGCCCGTCAGGTAGGTGTTCCC
>JAPLJG010000112.1:22982-45712 GCA_026388735.1 Deltaproteobacteria bacterium | reverse complement strand
CGTTTTCATGGCCAGGGTGCCCTGGGGGATCAGGGTGACTGCGGAAAAATAGGTGAGCAGGGAGGTGGACAGGGCGACGACGATCACCGGCGGCAGCAAGCGAACCAGGCCGATGCCGGTGGCTTTCAGAGCCATGATCTCGTTGTCGTTCACCATTCTTGTTACCGCGACGATGACTGCGGTCATGCTGGCCATGGGGATGGAAAACATCATCAGTTTGGGCAGCATGTAGGCGCAGAGGCGGAGGAAGTCCCCGGAACTGACGCCGAAATCGAAGATCACGTTGAGCAGGGGAACCAGCCTGCCCAGAAAGAGGATGGCGTTGATGATGAGAAAGCTGGCGAAGAACGGGGCCAGAATCTCGGTGGCGAGCGAGGCGTAGAGCAATAAGGGCATGTTATAACTGTCCAGCAGCACCGCATCTGCTTTGTTATCGGCCTGAACGCATACCGATGTATAGCTCTCAGGCCTCTGTCGCGCATATGCGGCACTGCTGAACAGTTACAGGTCTGAGGCTATTAGTAATTTTCGACCCTGATCTGGCTCTTTACCATTGCCCATCTCGGACGTCAAGCCTGCCGGTGCTGAACGCTTACCACAATGTGGTTGCGGTCAGGGGCGGACCAGCATTTTTTTTAGGGACTTTTCCCGACAGCCGACATAGTATGTTGGCCAGGATGTCGTTGCTTATGAAGAATTTTTTCGGAGTTGCCCGTTTATGCTGACCCCTCTGGTGCGTGCCGTTGCGGTTGCCGCCCCTCTTCCCAGTCTTGGCGACAACACCGGCGATCTCGACCGGTTGAAAAAGGCTCTTGCCCCGCAGTTGGCCGGGGCCATGCCGGTGGTGCCGTATCAGCGTCTGAGCAAGGTGGCTGAGCGTTTTCGCACCGCAGGCTTTACCGGCGTTGCCATTATCAATGACATGCTGGGCACCCCGTTTCTGGTTGATTTCCTTCCTCAGTTGCCGCCGGTTCTTGCTGGGATGGCCCTTGACCTGGGGACCACGCATCTCGAAGCAACCCTGGTGGACTTGATCACCGGCGCAACCTTGGCCCGGGCGGATCTGGAAAATGGCCAGATCCGCTTCGGGGCTGATATCCTCACCCGCATCCACCATGCTGGCAAGGACGAGGGGCTGGCCGAGCTGCACCGGGCGATCATCGACTCGGTCAATGCGCTGGCTGCGGAACTGGCCAGAATTGCAGACCTGGCAATGGCCGAGATCCGGGCGATTTCGGTGTCCGGCAACACCAGTATGGTGCATTTTTTTCTTAAACTCAATCCCCACCATCTCTGCCGCGAGCCATACATCCCCATGGTCAATGCCCCGGACCCCTGTCTGGCCGGAGAACTCCATCTCGTCATCCATCCGGCCGCGCCGGTCTGGCTCCTGCCCAGCGTGGGCAGCTATTTTGGCGGCGATTTGATCTCCGGGGTCCTGGCCAGCGGGATTGACCAGCAGTCGGAGATCTGCATGCTCATTGATGTGGGCACCAATGCCGAAGTGATTGTCGGCAACCGGGAATGGCTCATCGCCTGTGCCGGCGCAGCAGGTCCGGCCCTGGAAGGCGGCGTGGCCCGAATGGGGATGCGGGCAGGCCCCGGCGCCATCGAGCATGTGCGGATCGATCCGGCCAGCGGCGAGATCGATTATGAGACCATCGGCAAGGGCAAGCCCAAGGGGCTCTGCGGCTCCGGGCTTATCGATCTGGTGGCCGAGCTCTATCTGACCCGACAGATCAATATCCGGGGCAAGTTCCGGCCTCAGGCTGCCGGAAAGCGTTTGATCCAGGGAAGCGAGGGCTGGCAGTTCGTGGTGGTGGAGGGCAAGGATTCGGCGGATGGGCAGCCCGTGGTTCTAGGTCAGGTGGATCTTGATGCGCTCATGCGGTCCAAGGCGGCCATGTATGCCATCCTCACCACCTTGACCAACCAGGTGGGCGTCGCCTTTGCGGATCTGCACCGCATCTATGTGGCCGGGGCTTTCGGGCGGCACATCTCGCCCCGGCAGGCCATTGTTCTGGGGATGCTGCCCGATCTGCCCCTTGCTACCTATGAGCCCGTGGGCAACAGCTCCCTGGTGGGGGCCCAGCGGATACTCCTTGAAAGCCAGGCGCGGGAGCGGAGCTTGGAGCTGGTGAAAAAGATCACCTACATCGAATTGAACGTCAACCAGGAGTTTATGCTCCGTTTTTCCGGCTCCCGCTTTATCCCCCACACCGATCCTGCGCTGTTTCCCTCGGTCCCGTTTTTTGACGGGGAATAGACCCAAGGGCAAACCTTTGAAATTTATTCCGGCATGTGGTATAGGGCATCGGTTGTCTGATATAGTAGTAGGGGCAGGAGGCAGGGTTTGGCCTGGGTTTAACGGATGGCGGGGATGATGGCGTGGGCGTGAACGGAAGTTTGGAAGTTCCCAAAAAACCGGTGTCCAACAAAAAGAAGACCGCCAAGGAACGTTTGCTCGAGTTGTGCGGTCTTTTTGGCAAGGATGACCAGGTTCTGGTGATCATCAACGCCGACCCGGACGCCATTGCCAGCGCCATGGCCTTGAAGCGCCTGCTCCGCTACCGGGTGAAAAACGTCACCATCGCCTATCCCAACGAAATCAGGCGGCTCAACAATGTGGTCATGGTGGATCTGCTGAAGATCCCCATGGAACGTCTGCATACGATAAAAATCGGGGATTATACCAAGAAGGTGATGCTGGATTCCCAGCCCAGCCATCTGCCCTGCTTCGAGAATATTACCTTTGATGTGGTCATTGACCACCATCCCGCCACCAAGGGTTGGGTGGCCCCCTTTGTCGATATTCGCAAGGATTTCGGCGCCACCGCCTCCATGCTTGTCGAGTACCTGCGCGCTGCCAGTCTCAAACCCTCGGTAGCTTTGGCCACCGCCCTTTTTTATGCGATCAAGGTGGATACCAGGAATTTCGAGAAAAAGGCCACCCTGGCAGACGCAATTTCCTTCCGTTATCTTTTTAATATCGCCAACCAGAATCTGGTCCGTAAGATCGAACTTTCCTCTTTCCGCCGCTCCGAGTTGAATTATTTCAAGACCGCCCTCAACGAGATGAAGGTGAGTAAGCAGCGGCTCTATGCCCATCTGGGTAAGGTCTCCAGCCCGGATATGCTGGTGCTCATCGCCGATTTTTTGAATCAGGTTCATGATGTGGCCTGGGTTTTTGTTTCCGGCCTGCACAACGATAAGCTGGTGGTTATCTTCCGTTGCGCTGGCTACAAGAAAAATGCCGGACGGCTGGCGGAAAAAATGTTTCATGAGATCGGCTCGGCGGGCGGACACCGGGAAGTGGCCAGGGCCGAGGTGCCGTTGCGGAATCTGCCTGCGGAGATGCAGGATTTTTCCACCAAGACCCTGATGCGGCTAACCACCAAACACCTCTTGTAGCCGGTAGGCGATTACAGGGCGGCGCATCTGCGTTGTCATCGGCAGGCTCATGTGCAATAGCACACTTCGCCAGCCTCTTCCGCGCATCTGCACCACCCTGTAATCGCCTAGCTTGTGCCGGGTTCCAATAACCTGCTAAAAATCTTTTTCCTCTCTCCCCCTTCCTGTGCTTGCTTTTTGATGCAACCCTTTCCATAATGGTTTTGCAACCAGGAATCGCAGCAGAATTTTAGGAGCCGTTACCCGGCTTCTCCTCTTTCTTCAGGAATTCCATGAAACTGAAACCGAAGGTTCTGGCCATGATCCTTGCCGGGGGGCGCGTTGACGAGCTGAACGTGCTCACCGCCTACCGGCCCAAGTCGGCTGTTCCCTTTGGTGGTTTTGCCAGGATGATCGATTTCGCCCTGAGCAATCTCATGCACTCCGGCCTGGAACGGGTCGCCATCCTCAGTCAGTACCGGAGCTTTTCCTTGATCAGCCATATCGGCGTCGGCGCGGCCTGGGATATGACCGGTCGTTATCGCGGGGTTTCCATTCTCCCTCCGTCTCAAAGCTCGGGGCAGAGCAGCTGGTATCGGGGCTCGGCCGACGCCATCCATCAGAATCTCGATTTTGTCCAGTACCACGATCCGGAAACCATCCTGGTGCTCTCCGGCGACCACGTCTACCACATGGATTATCGGGAGATTCTCCAATACCATCGGGACAAGGACGCTGACCTGACCATGGCCTGCATTCAGGTGCCCATGGCCGAGGCCAGTCGGTTCGGGGTGGCTGAGATCGATGATGAGGACGGCGAGCGTGGTGGCCGCATCCATCAGTACCAGGAGAAGCCGACCGACCCCAAATTCAATTGGGCCTCGCTCACCGTGTACTGCTTCAAGCCCTCGGTGCTCTATGAGGTGCTGGAGACCAACGCCCGGGAGGATGATTCCTTTGAGTTCGGCCGGGATATTCTGCCTCGGATCATGGCGAGCCAGCGCAAGGTGTACGGTTTTAAGTTTCACGGCTATTGGGGCTACACCCGCACTGTTGCCGAATACTGGCAGACCAACATGGACCTGCTGGGGCCGGAGCCAAGAATCCAGCTTGCGGACTGGGGCATCCGGACCAACTTGGAGCACAGGGCGGTTCGGGATTGTCAGCCTCTCAAGGTGGGTCCTGGGGCCAGCATCGAAAACAGCCTGATCTATAACGGCTGTGTCGTGGAGGGGCGGGTGGAAAACTCCATCCTCTTTCCCGGGGTCCATGTCAAATCCGGGGCGGAGGTGAAAAACTCCGTGCTCTTTTACGATAACGTGGTGGGGCACGGTGCCATCCTCGACACGGTGGTGAGCGACGTCAACGTGACCTTCGGGGCCAGGGTGCGGATCGGCGAACCAGGGCCGCCCCAGGCCGACAAGGTGACGGTGGTCGGCTGGAATAATCATGTGCTGGACGGCATGGTGGTCGGTTCCGGTTGTACCCTGCACCCCAATTTGCGCCCGGAGCAGATGGTCGGGGAAATCGGCAACAACGAGGTGGTCCGATGATTCAAGGCGACAATACCCTGGTTCTCCTGCTGGCCGGCGGGGTTGGTAGCCGCCTCAACGTCTTGGTGCAGACCAGGGCCAAGCCAGCGGTGCCCTTTGCCGGGGTCTATCGGATTATTGATTTTTCCTTGAGCAACGTGATGAACTCGGGGCTGAGTCAGGTCGGGGTGCTCACCCAGTACAAGCCCCTTTCCCTGATGCGCCATCCCGGCACCGGCGAGGCCTGGGATTTCACCGGCCGCACCAGGGGGATCAAGATCCTTCCACCCCGCACGGGGTTCAAGGATTCCGACTGGTACAAGGGTACGGCCGACGCGGTGCGTCAGAACATCGACTTTATCCGGGAACATCCTGCCAAGGAGACGGTCATCCTTTCCGGGGATCACATCTACCGGATGGATCTTGACGACATGCTCCGTTTTCATCGCCGCAAGCAGGCCCAGGTGACCATCGCCATGATGGTGGTGCCGCTCTCCGAGATCCACCAGTTCGGCGCAGGCATCACCAATGCCGAAGGCCGCATCGTCGAATGGGAGGAAAAACCCAAAGTGCCCCGCACCGATCTCGCCTCCATGGGAATCTACGTTTTTGATACCGCATATCTGCTTCGGCTTCTGGAGGAAGACCGCGAGGAGGTGGATTTTGGCATGCACCTTATCCCCAAGGCCATCGAGCGGGATAATGTCTTTGCCTATTCCTTCCACGGCTATTGGCGGGATGTGGGCACGGTCCAGGCCTACTGGCAGGCGAATATGGATCTGCTCAAGGTTGATTCCGAGATATCTCCGCAGGCCTGGGGTATCCGGCCAAACCCCTATGCGGATCGGCTGCTGGTGGACCGTTGCCCTGCCCGCTTTGTCAGCGGTTGTAAGGTCGAGGGCTCCATGATTTCCGCTGGCTGCGTCATCGAAGGCGAGGTGATCAATTCGGTGCTTTCGCCTGGGGTGCGGGTGGGGAAAAATGTCCGGGTCAGGGACTCCATCATTTTGCATGACTGCGTTTTAGAGGAAGGGGCCGTGGTGAATCTGGCCATCCTCGATAAAAGAGTCCGGGTAGGCTTTGGCGCGGTGGTGGGGCAGGGCGAGGACAAGACCACGCCCAACAAGGCCTGCCCCAAGCATCTCTACACCGGGATTACCATGATCGGCAAGGAGGCGGAGGTGCCGTCCCAGGCCGTGATCGGACGCAACTGTGTGGTAACGCCTTCCTGCAAGGCCGGGGATTTTCCCTCGCTGGTCATCGCCACCGGGGAAACCATCTGATTCGTTGGGTTTGCGGGTAGGGCCGTGCTGCTTTCGATTGGGGCGCGGCTGTGTTTGGCGGTCTTAACCGATCTAAACAGCCTTTTTCCCTCGCCTTGTCTCTTGCTGGCCCCTGTTCCCCGCGCTCGTAAGCGGGGGTTCAGCGACTCGCCTTTTCTTTTTGTGATATCTTGGTGCGGATTTTGAGTTTGGCAAGGCCGAAACGGATGATGTTGTCCGGCATCGCTTCGGCGACATCTAGACTTCTGTCGGCCAGGCCAAAGGCCTCCCGTTTGCTGAGACCCATCATCGGCCCGTAGTGCAGGATCAATTCACCCAGCTCTAAGCCTGAGCCGTAGCAGATAATCCAGGTCAGGCGGTTGCAGAAGGCAGCCACATTGAGGAGGTAGAGCTGGGAGTCGAGTTTGCTGGTTGGTTGGGGCGGATTGTCCCCCATGCTCAGGACGATCTTCTCGGAAAAATTCCAGAAGCGGGCGATTTCCATGCCCACGGTGGAAAAGGTGAGGTCGTTCAATACGGTTTTGGCGGCAAATTCATCGGAGTAGCCCCGGTCGATGAGCTCTTGGGCTTTGCGGTACAGCTCCGGCAGATAGACCAGGATGACAAGCTTGCCCAGTTGGTGCAGCAGGGTGCAGATGAAGACCTCTTCCTCCGGCACATTGATTTTCTTGACCTTGCAGAGAATCTTTGCCTGGGTGGCGCTGAGAAAACACAGGGCCAGGAGCTTGCTAATTTCTTCTTTTTCGACCCCGGCCTTGAGGAAATCCTCGAACAGGGCCAGGCTGACGGCCAGCTCCTTTAAGGTGGTGAGGCCAAGGGCGGTGATGGCCCGGCTGATGTTGGAGATGGGGGTTCCTCGGCTGTAAAAGGCCGAATTGACCACCTGCAACAGTTTGGTGGTCAGGGAGGCGTCTTTGAGAATAACGGCGGCAATTTCTTCAGCGTTGGAATCATCACGGTTCAGGAGGCGGAGCAACTCCTGGACATGGTCGGACATGGCCGGCAGCTCGCTCATGTTGACCTTGCTGAATATTTCACCTAAGGTTTTATTCGGGCTCATGGCACCTGTCGTAGTTTCTGGCGGCGTAGTGGTCTGGATGCGCGGGGAGGCCCCGGCTCCTGCCTATCTTGTAAAGTTACTCTGTCTGCCAGGGAACTGTAAAACAAAATGTGAAAAAAGAGGTTCGGGCCCGGAATCGGGCACGATTATTTTTTCTTGTTTGCTGCTTGGGGATGATGTTTTTCGCCGCATTCAAGACAGATCCCGTGGCTGAACTCCACCTCGGCGTGGCTGCGGAGATAGCTTTCCAGCTGTTGCCAGGCCCCGTTGGCGTCCTTGATTTTCTTGCAGTAGGAGCAGATGGGCAGCAGGCCGTTGAGCCGCTTTGTCTTGGCCAGAGAGGCCTGTAACTCCCGGATGAGGTGTTCCTTGCTTTTTTCTGTCATCTTGTGGGTGGTTATATCGTGGGTGATATTCACCACGGCGATGACCTCGCCTGTCGCATCCGTGAGTGGTGCGGAGATGATCTCCATGTGCTGCTCACCCCCATTAACGCGGAATAGTTTTTCGTTTTTGTGGATCTTGCCGTCGGTAAATACATCCTCGGTATGGCACGACTCGCAGCGGTTCTGTCGGCCATGGTAGATGGTATAGCAATTCTTCCCATGGTTGGCGCCCCAGAGTTCCTTGGCGGTTTCGTTTTCGTAGATAATAAAAAAGTTTCTGTCGATGATGGTGCAGGGATCCCCCAGGCTGGCAAGAATTATTTCGGCCTGGGAGCTGACCATTGCCTGAGCGGGCTGAGCATGTTGGAGGGTTATGGTCAGCAGTTCCGGGCAGGAGAGGTGCGCCTGGATGGTGCAGGTCCGGCCTGGACCAAGGGAAAGATTTCGGTGTATCTGTGCCGCTCCTGAGGCTAGGAACTCGCGCAGTATGGCGGGCAGGGGCAGGGTCTGGAAGAGGGATTCCGGCAGCTCTTTTCCCAGGATATCTTCCTTGTTCAGCGATAGCAATTCGCAAAAGGGCTGGTTGGCAACCCGGCCGATAAAGCCCTGGGGATTGTCGGAGTCGTCCCGGAGGATTTCGACAACGAAGAGACCGCAGGATATGATATCGGAAAGAGGGGTAAAAAGGTGGTGGAGAAGGTTCAGGGGAAGGGTTTGGGGGGTATCCAACTTGCGCTCCTGTTGTTTTTCTGCTCACCGTGGTATTTGCGGCGGGGAAGTCGAGAAAGGCAACTTTTGGCCGACGATGTCAGGCAGACGGTGGGTTTTTCTTGTTCTGTCACCGTTTCCCCCCGGTTTGGTGACAGGCTAATACCGTGTATGTCTAAAGTATCTATTTGCAAAAATATTAAGACTAACGAAAAAAAGTAGAGGTCTTTCTAGTAAAGGAGTTGACCGGCAATAGCAATACGGGAAAAATACTAGGTCTGTTGGGATGCCTGTCAGGCAAGGGAAGAAAGGTAGGAACGCAGGTTGGTTTTTTTGCTTTTGATGCCGAGTTTGACCCGGAGTTTGTCGCGGTAAAACTCCACGGTTCGGCTGGAAAGATCGAGGATGGTGGCAATTTGTTTGGTGGATCGGCCCTGTTTGATCAGTTCCGCCACCTCCAGTTCGCGGGGGGTGAGCCCGTCCAGTCTGGCGGAGAGTGTCAGGCTGAAGGTCGAAGTTATTTTCTCAAGATTGGCCATTGCCACCCGCAGGTAAAGCTCCAGCTCCTGGTCTTTGCCGCGCTCTTGTATTTTTTCCAGATAGGGTAAAACCAGGCGTTGCAGATTGTCGTGGATTCTGCGTTCATGCTCGGCCCTGGCCTCGGCGCCCTGATGCAGGAGAATGCTGAGGGCGTTGTTGACCTCGGTGAGTTCACGGGTCTTGTGTTCGAGGCGGAGTTCCAGCTCCTGGATGACCCTGAGATCCCTGGAGAGGCCGCGAAAACCGATCGCATCGCTCGTCGTCGCAGGCCGTTGCGTGGATTTTTGCACCGACGAATTTCCTCCATGATTTTTTGTTGGGTAGCTCGGTCTTCCGGGGGAATGAACGTTTCAATGGCGTTGCGGCCCAGGAGTTCAATGGGTTCGTAGTTGTAGAGGGCTTTACAGCTTGGCGAGCAATAGGTGAAATTTCCCTGGGCGTCTGTTTCCCAGACCCATTCAAGGCTTTGGATCGCAAGTTCATGGAAGCGGGCGGTCTCGCTTACCAGGGGCGCGTTGGCCGGGGCCTTGGTTTTCATCTCTTGTCTCAGCCCCTGAGCCCGGCAATAAAAGGGCCCACCGCTTCCGGGCCTTTTTCTTCCACCAGCCGGATGGTGGCGGTGCCGATTACGGCCAGGTCGGCCTTGCCGGTCAGGATTTGCACGTCTGCCCGGCTGCTGATGCCAAAACCAACGGCAAGCGGCAGGTCCGTGGCTTTGCGGCAACGGGCCAGGTAAGCGTCGAAGGAGGCATCGAACTCGGTCTTGCTGCCGGTAACACCCCGGCGGGCCACGCAGTAGATGAATCCGGCCCCATGCCTGGCCAGGATTCGCATCCGTTCTTCCGTGCTGGTGGGGGCAAAGATCTGGATGGGGGCAAGGTCAAACTCTCGGGCCAGTTGGAGATACTCTTCGCCCTCTTCCGGCGGCAGATCGGGGACGATGAAGCCCCTGATCCCGATCTCCCTGGCTTTGTTTAAAAACTTTTTCACGCCATATTTGAAAAGAATATTGTAGTAGGTCATAAACAGGAAAGGGATGTCGTACTGCGCCGCCATCTCCGCCGCAAAGGCGAGGCAGTCTGCGACCTTGGTTCCGTTGGCGATAGCCTCCTGGTTGGCCTTGATGATCATGGGTCCGTCGGCCATGGGCTCGGAAAAGGGGATCTGGAGCTCGATTATGTCCACCCCGTTTGCCACCATCTGGTGGATCACCTCGCGGTTAACGGCAAAGGAGGGGTAGCCCAGGACCAGATGGGTCATGAGCAAGATATCTTTTTTTGTCCGGGCGGCCCGGAGTTGCTCAACGAGCTGCATATTCTTCTCCCTTTTTCCGGATAAACTCCTTCCAGGACGGATCATCAAAGGCATGGGCAATGGTGAAGATGTCCTTGTCGCCCCGGCCGGACTGGTTGATGATAATGGCCTGGTCGGGGGCCAGCTCTCCCGCTTCTTTAAAGGCCTGGACAAAGGCATGGGTGGATTCGAGAGCCGGGATGATCCCTTCCTTTTTGATCGTGAGATCCAGCGCGGCCATGACCTCCTGGTCGGTGGCTGCGGCAAAGCGGACCCGGTCTTTTTCCCAGAGGTCGGTGAGCAGGGGGGATACTCCGATATAGTCAAGCCCTGCGGCCACCGAATGGGTGTCGCGCATCTGGCCGTCGGCGTCCTGGAGAAACATGGTTTTGTACCCCTGGGCCACGCCGGGCGAGGCATCCTGGCTGGCGAGCCTTGCGGCATGCTGGCCGGTGTCAAGCCCCTTGCCGCCTGCTTCCACCCCGATCAGTTCCACTTCGGGGTCGGTGAGAAAGCCCTGGAAGATGCCCATGGCGTTGGAGCCGCCGCCCACGCAGGCATAGACCCGGGCCGGGAGTTTGCCGTGTACTTTGATGATCTGTTTGCGCGCCTCCTGACCGATGATGGACTGGAACCAGGCCACCATTTCCGGAAAGGGATGCGGCCCGCAGACCGTGCCCATCACATAATGGGTGGTGTCCATGTTGGAAACCCAGTCGCGGAAGGCTTCATTGATGGCGTCTTTGAGGGTGCGGCTGCCGGTGGTCACAGGCACCACGGTGGCGCCCAGCTTTTCCATCCAGAAAACATTGGGCCGCTGACGGTGCACGTCTTCCTCGCCCATGTAGATGGTGCAGGCAAAGCCGAACTTGGCGGCCATGGTGGCGCAGGCCACCCCGTGTTGGCCCGCGCCGGTCTCCGCGATCACCCGGGTCTTGCCCATGCGTTTGACCAGCAACCCTTGGCCCATGACGTTGTTGGCCTTGTGCGCCCCGGTGTGGTTGAGATCTTCGCGTTTGATGAAGATCTGTGCCCCGCCGAAGTGACGGCTCAGGTTGTCGGCATGGGTAAGGGGCGTGGGGCGGCAGGAGTATGAGCCCATGAGGTCGAGATACTCCTGCCAGAAGGCTGGGTCTGCCTTGGCATTGGTGTAGACCTCTTTCAGCTCCCGGAAGGTCTCGTAGAGTACTTCGGGGATATAGGCGCCGCCCCATTGTCCAAAATAGCCAGGTTTGTCCATGGTGAAAATCCTTGTTGCCTAACCGGCAAATACTTTTTTAGGGGTTTTCTAGAAACGACAAGATACTCCATTTTCGGCAGATTAGACAAGGAGAGAAGAAGGGGGAGGCCTAAAAAAACGGGTGCGGTTTCGAGGCGTTTCCCCTTCTTTGTGGCGTGGCTGTTTTTGCAGGAGGTGTGCTGCCAGGTCATTGCATAAAGCGCGGCCCGTTCTTTCGTTGCCAGCATATTTGATTGGAATCAGTACCCTATTTCTTCACGCTTTACGCTTGACACGGTTTTTTTTTCCATGTACACGATAGGGACGTGTTTTGCCGGAAATTCAGCAGAGATACAGCGTTTCAGCCGGTTTCGAAGCCACCGCATGGCAGGTGCTTCGCCCTTTGTGTGCGGCAACCTTACCCTGTTTGCTGTGATGGAGTACCCAACCCTCACCACGGGAGAAAACGGGATATGCAAGATTTTATCCTGACTGCGGAAATTTTAGACAAAGCCAGGAATGCCATAGAAGGGGCGCTCATTCAGGCGGGCGTTCGCAACGCTCTGCTCATTGATGGGGCAGGCAATATCCTATCCAACTGCGGGCATGACACCGATGACCTCGATGCCATTTCCCTAGCTGCGCTGGCTGCGGCCAGTTTGGGTGCCACCTCCCAGATCGCCAAACTGATCGGCGAGGAGGATTTTTCCCTGCTTTTTCATAAGGGGAAAAACGGGAATATTCATTTCGGCCGGATTGGTGAGGAGCTTATTCTTATCACCATTTTCGGGGAAGATGTCTCGCTCGGGCTGGTGCGTTGCCGAGTGGCCGACCTGTCAGCGACCCTTCTGCAAATTTTTGAAGGATGACCAATGGCGCTCATTGATCTTAGCAAAAAGGAAATCCACTGCAAGATTGTCTATTACGGACCGGGCCGTTGCGGGAAAACGACCAATCTGCTCACCGTGCACAGCTCCATGGCGGAGAAGGCTCGGGGCAAGATGCTGACCATCGAAACCAAGGGCGACCGGACCCTATTTTTCGATCTTCTCCCCTTGAACCTGGGAAAGATCCGGGGGTTTAATATTCGGATCCAGCTCTATACCGTGCCGGGCCAGGTCATGTACGCCTCTACCCGCAAGCTTGTTCTCAAAGGGGCGGATGGCCTGGTTTTTGTGGCCGACCCTCTCCAGGTGCGCCGGGAGAGAAATGTTGAAAGCCTGGAAGACCTGCGAACGAGCCTCCTGGAATATGGCCTCAAGCTGGAAGAAATGCCCCTGGTTATCCAGTATAATAAGCGGGATCTTGTTGACACCCCGATCCCCACCCTGACCGTGGCCGAGCTTGAGGCTGATCTCAATAGCGTCTACAAGGTGAAAACCTTTGAAGCCTCTGCGGTTACGGGGATGGGTGTTTTTGAAACCTTGCGGGAAATCAGCAAACAGACTGTGCGTTATGTCACCAATAAGCATCTGCTGCATGAGACGAAATAAGCCTTCCTGGATGTTGTAAGGCCGGCAATTTCTCAAGGAGAATGGAGTTTATGACTGACAATGCCCCTGATCGTGACTTCCACGGCGAGATAGATGACGCCATTGACAACCTTTTCTCCCCGCATCCCGGGGCAGGACAGGGCCAGCCTGCGGCAGCGGCCTCCGACAAACCGGCAGACCAGGCTTCAGTCGCACCTGTTGCTCCGGTAAAGGCTGCGGCCTTGCCGGTTAGCCTGCTCTCCGCCGATGGGACGGATGCCTTCAGTCCTCTTGAGGAAGCCCTGCTTTCCCTGGATTGGGAAATCTCTTCGGGCAATATAGAAAAAACCCGGAGCGCGTTGAAGGAAATTCAGGGTGTTTTTGAGGTGGACAAAGCGGTGGCCTTGACGGAAATTTTTTCGCTCATGGACAGGTTGCTTGAAGCCATGGCCATTGCCCCGCAAAATGTTTCCACCTCCGCCCCGAAGACCTTGCAGGAAGGCCTACAAACTTTGCGGGCCGCAGCAGGCGCTGAGGATCTTTCCCTTATCGAGAAAACGCTGCTTGACCCCACCCTTTCTGAGTTGCGTTCCGCTATTCCCAACATCCCCAAGGATTACAGCAAGCTCTTGCAGAAGGCTGTACCAAGAGCGCAAGGCGTTTCCGAAACCGAACAGAAAACAGTGGCTGCTGCGCAACCTGGTGCCCCCAAAGCCGGGTCCTCCTTTACCCTGGTTCAGCCAGGGGCAGCGGATGATGATCTTTTGCCGGAACTTCCTGCTGTGCCCATCGGCAGGGCGGCTGCGGTGCTGATCGAGGCGGTGAATGCCCATCTCACCGTGTTGGGCAAGTGTATTGCCAAACGGATTATCCCGGTTGAAAACCTTTTTGCCAAAACGCCTGGCTATGAAAAACTGCATGCCATCCACACCGAGTTGCGGGAACGCCTGGAAAAGCAAAAGCAAAACTTGATCAAGGCGTTGGGCGACGAGTATCAGGCGGACGCCGCTGCTCCGGTCGAGCCAGCCGCCGAAAAATCGGCCAAATCAGCAGGTTCAACGGCGGCAGTCTGTCCTTGGCAGACGGTGACGCTTGCCACCTGGGGCGGGAAAACGGTGGGGTTTCTTCCAGAACAGATTGTTTATGAGGGCAAACCGGCGAAGAGGGCCAGGAAATGTGGCCCGTTTTTGGCCATAAAAAAGTTGAAACGCGGATTTTTCGGCAAGATCGGCTTTGTGGTGCAAGGCGAGCTGAGTTTTCACGATGAAGCCACCCTGAAAATGTTGACCATCCCGGTGGCCAGGCCGTCTGACACGGAAGAACGTACCCCCAAGGCTGACAGCTCCCTGCTTCTTCTGTTTAAAGGGAACAGCGGCATGGCCTTTTGGCTTGATGAGCCGACCGAACAGCTCGACACCTCCACCGGTTGCCGCTGGGAAGCCCTTGCTGATCCCAACACCCTTGTTGCAGGCAATCTCACGGTCAAGGGGAATACCGTTCCGATTATAACCATGCGGAGCGTGTAACCGGTCGGCATGGTTATAACAATCGCCGTGGCCACTAAGGAAGCCATTGAGGCAAAACTTGCCGAAGCCGATCTGTACGCTGGGCAAGGGTTGGTGGATGAGGCGCTGGCCCTGTGCGAGTCGCTGCTGCCTCAGATTGCCGACAGCGAGCTGATTCTTCGGGATTTGGTCGAGGAAAGACTGGTTGTTCTGCAAACCGAACGGGGCATGGCCGCCTCCGGCACCACTTCTTCCGCGCGTGTCGGCCAGACTTCCGATGCCGACCGTCTCGAGAATTGCCAAGGGCTGATGGTGGCAGGTTTTTATAGCGAGGCCGGGGAGGAGCTGCGGGCGTTGCTCGCCACCGGATACCGGCCAGCCTTGGTGCATGCCAGGATCGGCGAATGCTGTCTCCAGCTGGATAGGCCCTTTGAAGCCATCGAGCATTTCGAGGCTGCGGCAGTCACTGCGGCAAGCAAAAAAGGCGGATTCGACCGAAATGCCGAGCGTCTTCAGCTCCTCGATCAGCTTGCCCTTACCTATGAAAGTACCGGCTCCATTCCTTCCACCATCAAAACCCTGGAGGAAATGGTCGCCCTTGACCCCACCTATCACAACGCCCGACAACGTCTCCTCACCCTCTCCCAGAGTACGACCAAGTATGGCCAGTTTTATGGCCTGATCCGCAACAAGCTGCTGACTCCGGACCAGTTTGATGCGGCTCGGGTCAAGGCCAAACAGCATAACAAAACCCTGGACAGCGCTCTGCTCGGGGATTTTGGCATTGACCGGAAACAGCTTGGCGCATCCTTAAGCGAATATTACGGCTGTCCGTTTGTCGAGTTTGTTGACACGGAGGTGCCGGAACCGCCCGCCTGTATTCAGGGAGCCAAGGAGAGTTATTTCCGGGCCAATGTCTTTATTCCCATTGGTCAGGAGGATGGCCGCGTCGTTGTGCTGGCAGACAATCCCAACGATCTTGGCAAGCAGGACAATATCCGCGCTGTTCTGCACGGCGCTGCGTTTCGTTTTGCCGTGGGGCTCAAGGATGATATCAACAGGTTCATCGATTTTTTTTACGGGAAATATTCCCTGGACCATGGGGCGCAGGATGTTTTCGAAGACCTTGAGATTGTCGAGGAATCCGATGGGCAGCGTGACGAGGATGAGGATGTCGGCGGTGCCGCCGATGGGGTTGTGGTGCAGATGGCCAACAAGATCATCGAGGATGCCGTGGCCCGCAACGCTTCCGATATCCACATCGAATCGTTGCCCGGCAAGAAAGGAACCACGGTGCGTTTTCGCATTGACGGCATCTGTTCCCATTATAAAAATATCCCTTTTGCCTACAAACGGCCCCTGATCTCCCGCCTGAAGATTCTGGCCAAGCTTGATATCTCTGAAAAAAGAATGCCCCAGGACGGCAAGATCAAGTTCAAGACCCGCCGCGGCAAGATCGAGCTTCGGGTTGCTTCGCTGCCCACCCATGGGGGCAATGAGGATATGGTCCTGCGTATTCTTGCCGCTGGCTCGGCCTTGCCTTTAGAAAAAATGGGCCTGTCCGAAAGAAATCTCGTGGAGCTGCGCCGCCTTCTTGATCTCCCCTACGGCCTGATCCTGGTGGTCGGCCCCACCGGCTCCGGCAAGACCACGACCCTGCACAGCGCACTCAATTACGTCAACCGGCCGGAAAAAAAGATCTGGACTGTTGAAGACCCGGTGGAAATCGTCCAGGATGGTCTGCGGCAGGTGCAGGTGGAAAACAAGATCGGTCTTGATTTTGCCAAAATCCTGAAGGCCTTCTTGCGGGCCGACCCCGATATCATCATGGTTGGTGAGACTAGGGATCAGGAAACCGCCGAAACCGTTATCGAGGCGGCGCTTACCGGGCATCTTGTTTTTTCCACCCTGCATACCAATTCGGCCCCGGAAACAGTTACCCGGCTTTTGGGCATGGGGATCGACCCTTTTAATTTTTCCGATTCGCTGCTTGGTATTCTGGCCCAGCGTCTGGTGCGGCGGTTGTGCTCCCATTGCCGGGAGGCTTATGCTCCCGAAGCGGTGGAAAAAGAGTTGATCCTTGCGGAATATGGGGTGCATCCCTTGAGTCCGCTGACCATGGCGGAGGTCGACCGGGCAACTTTATACAGGCCGAAAGGCTGCGAAAAATGTAAAAAGACCGGCTACCTGGGCCGCCTTGCCATCCATGAGTTGCTTACGGTCAACGATCCGCTGAAGCTGCTCATCGTCAAAAACAGTCCCATCTCGGAAATCCGAGACGAGGCAATGCGGGTGGGCATGCTTACCCTCAAGCAGGACGGGATTCGCAAGGTCCTGGATGGGCAGACCGACCTCTTGCAGGTCCGGGCGGCCTGCATCAAATGAAGAGTTGAAACACTAACCCAAGTAACAGGGGCAGTTTCTATGAAAAAAGTGCTGGTTGTTGATGACGACCATGGTTTTTTGCTGAGTTTGCAGGCCATGTGCCGGGAGCGGGTCGATATTTTTGAGGTTGTTACCGCGGGGAACGGAAAGGAAGCGCTGGCCGTCCTTGCCAGCCAGCCGATAGATCTGGTGGTCACTGACTTGAAGATGCCGGAGATGGACGGCTTTGAGCTGGTCAGCCGGATGAGCAGGCTCAGAAACTCCGTGCCGGTCATTGTCATGACCGCTTTTGGCACCCCGGAAATGGAAGATCGGCTCATGGACCTGGGGGCCTTTCAGTACATCGAAAAGCCTGTTGATTTCGAGTTGCTGCTGCAAAAAATCAAGGATGGTCTGGCTGCGGGCGCCAAAGGGCATGTGTCCGGCGTCTCGTTGGCCTCGTTTCTACAGCTCCTTGAGCTTGACCGAAAAACCTGCACCATCATGGCCAGGGCTGGCGCCCGCATCGGCCTGCTGTTTTTTAAAAACGGCAGCCTGATCAATGCCTATGCCGATCCTCTTACCGGCCTTGATGCCGCATTCGAAATCATCAGTTGGGATCAGGCCGAGATCGAGATCCACAATTTTTGCCGAAACCGGAAACGGACGATCGAGGCCCCACTGGGATTCATTCTCATTGAAGGCGCCCGGTTGAGCGATGAGCGGGGCGAGAGCTCGACCCAGGCCGGAGGCCTGCCCGCTGGAGAGGGTGATGATGAGTTTGCCCAACTGGATGATCTCGATTTTGCCACTGCGCCGTTGCCGCCGTCCACCGCAGCGATGGCCCAGGCTTTGGAACAGGGCGGCAAGGTTTCTCTTGAGGAGACGCTCCAGGCAGCCCAGGGCATTAATCGGATGGTGCTGGTCGCCAAGGATGGAACCGCTCGGCTTCAGCGGAACATCGACAATAAGGAGTTTAAGCCGTTTGTCACCTATGTTGCTGTGGCTGCGGATAAAATCAGGGGGATTCTCGGGTATGCCGATCTTCCCTCCCATATCATCCTTACCCAGGAGAACGGGGAACAGCTGCTGATCATTCCAGGAGCGGAATTATCGGTGGGGATAGAGGTGCAGCCGGGAGTTTCACCCACTAAGATTGTCGCGGCCATCGGCCCGGCCCTGGCCGAAGCCCAGCAGCTAGCGTCGTAGGTTTAATGAGGAGCTTGTAGTATGGATGAACTTTTACAGGAAATAAAAATACTTCCCGGGGTTTTGGGTGTTTTTGTCTCTGTCGATAAGCCGGATATTATTTTTTCTTATGTGCCGGACGGCTACGACCACGAGACACTCAAGCTGATGGGGGTCTCCCTCCAGCGGATCTTCAAGATGAATGCCTCCTGCCGACTCAGCGTCAATTCCGTGGAGATGCGGTTTCCCGATTCCATGGTTTTGGTGAAGCATCTCTGTGACGGTTCCTTGCTGGTGATTCTCTGTGAGACAGAGGCGAATTTTTCGCTGATTAACATGACCAGCAACATGCTTCTTGGTGAACTCGCCCTGGGCGTGGAAAAGGTCCGCGCCAACCCGGATGCGGCCAGACAGGCAGTTTCGGCAAAAAAAGCCGGAAGCATGGATTTTGCCCAGGCGCAGAACGAACAACCGCTGAAAAGCGCTATCCCCGTTTTTCAGGATGCGCTGGCCCGGGCCATTGGCCCCATTGCGGCGATGCTGGTCAAGGAGATTGTCGGAAAATGGTTACAGGGAGGGGCGTGCGCCCAGGAACGCTTTCCTGAGCTGGTTGATCTTTTCTGTCAGGAGATCGGCGATGCGGCATTGGAAAAGGAATTCCGGGCAGACACCGCAAAGCTTCTTCCCCGCTGAATTGCATGCAAAAAGGCCTTGCTTCCCTTTTGCCAAGGGAGCAAGGCCTTTTCTTCTTTTAAGATGTCACATCTACTTCAACCGTCTGAACTCAACCCGATTGTTTATCTTCCTGTTTTGCTCCGTGGAGTTGGGAACAATGGGCTGGGTTTGGCCGTGTGCCGCCACCTGTAACTTTTTCGCATCAATATTACAATTTTTGATCAGATAATTGCGCACCGCTTCGGCCCTCTTCCGGGAAATGGCCAGATTGGCTTTGGCATCGCCAGAATCGTCCGTGTTGCCGATGACTTCAAACACCGCGCCTTGCAGGTCATGACTCGTAAAGGCGCGCGCGCCTACGATGCTGAGTTGGTCGGCGCCCTCTTCAGGAAGCCCCGCAGACTTGTCTGGAAAAAGGATCAAGAGCCGGAGAATCGTGGCCTCAATGGGGCTGATCTCCCGGTCCTTGGATTTTTCCGCAAAAAGAACGGTGACAGCCTCCTCGGAACTCACCGATTCTCCGCGCTGGGCCTTCAGCTTGATCCGTGCCGATTCCAGGGATTTTTCCGCCCGTTTATTGCCTGGGTCGAGGCTCAGTCCTTTCTCGTAAGCAGTCACGGCATTCTGCACTTTGTCCGTCACCATGTAAATGTCGCCCAGGCCGAAGAATGCCTTGGCCTGTTTCGGGTCAAGGGTCGAAGCGGTGACATAGTAACGCAGGGCGTTGTTGTAATCGCGCAGGCGCTCAAGGCTGTAGCCCTGCATGAAGTTGATCTCCGGATCTTTCGCGCATTGCTTGATGGCTGTTGCCAGCAGGTCGCGCCGGGCAATGAGGTCGCGTTCCTGGCTGATTTCCTCGGCAATCTTTTTACAATCCGCCGCCGGGGCAGGGAGAGGTAAGAATGCCGGCAGCGCCAGGCCGCAGAGCATTACAAGGCAGAGGCTGATTGCTGGTCGAGGCAGTTTGTTTTTGTTTGATATGGACATATGCTCACCGTTTGAGGATGCGGACCATGCTCATGCGCAGGCGTTCGATGGCGTTGGCCAGGGCACCGATCTCATCATTTTGCTTGATGCCGACACTCTCTTCCATGTTCTTGCCAAGGCTGATTTCTTCGGCCTTGATGCTCAGTCGGACGATGGGATTTACCACGAACCGGTCCATAAACAGCCAGATGCCGATAAGGGCCACCAGCAGACAGCCTGCCCCGATGAGATACAGGGTGATGGCCTCCTTTCGGGCGTTGGCCAGGGCTTCTTCCACGGAAACGTAGACCACGTAGGCCGCCACCGTATCGCCATCCTTCCAGTTGTAGCCATTGGTCGAGCCGTAGATCTCCACCTGATCCTTGGGTGCGTCGTTGACATCGCCATGGCAATGCAGGCAATCCTTGCCCTCGACCTTGATGGGTCGTGCCAGGTAAAAGAAGGTTTTTCCATCCCGCTGCATGGTGCCTTCATGGGCGGTAAGCTCGGGCTGTTTGGCGAACATGGCGATCAGGCCGGTCTCCCACTCGTCCGCCTTGTTTGACGGATAGAGGGGGTCAAGGGTTGCCTGTTTGAAATCATAACCGGTCAGATTCTTTTTGAAGATGTCGAAGGTGCCGCGGGTAAGCACAAAGCCGGACATCAGCTCGGGGTAAAAACGGTCTTTTTCGAACACCTCCATGATGAGGGGACGCTGTTTTTCTTTGTAAAAATCCCGGTTGGCCAGAATATAGTTGAAGATCAGCTCCCCTTTGCTTTTCGCCTCCAGCATGGCGTTGCGCTTGCTGAACAGGTAGCTGGCCGTCCCGATGCCCACGGTTGCGACGCCGAAGATAATTGCCATGATGATTATGAAGCGTGAGCGAATCCCCATCTAATTCTCCTTAAAATTGTAAACGTTTTGCAGGGGCAGGTCTGAAAAATGGACCAATGTCCCAGTAACTGATGGATTATACCGTAACCCACGCGCTATTCAACAGACGAAAAGAGAAGGCCGAAGGTTTTGTCGGATATTTCGGTTCAGGCCTCTCCCCGTTGTATTTTTGTGGCGCTCTTGGGCAAGGTCAGGTGGAAGGTTGTGCCAATGCCTTTTTCGCTGACCAGCTCTATTCCGCAATGCATCTGGGTTAGCATTTTTTTGGAAATAACCAGCCCCAGCCCGGTGCCGTGGGCCTTGGTGGTGAAAAATGGCTTGAAGACATCGCGGCTCAACTCCTCCGACATGCCGCAGCCATTATCGGTGATGGAGAGAAGGATGACATTGCCGCGGCTCTGGCTGCGCACCAGCAACCGCGGGTTTGGCGTCTCCGCCATGGCATCAACGGCGTTGGCAAACAGGTTCATGGTGACATGCTGTAAGGCTCTGGGGTCTACCATGATCCGTTTCGCTTCCGGGGCGATGTCGATCTGGATCTCCACTTTTTTGGCGCGGATATCTGCGCCCAGCAGCTGCATGAGGTTGTCGAAAAACATCGCCAGGTCGATATCGCTGGTTCTGGGCGTTTCGAACATGCTGAAGTTTTTGAGCGATTTGAGCAGCGTCTCCATCTTGACGAGTTCCCCAGAAATTCTGTTGAAATACACATCTATTTCTTCGGGGGAATATTTGGTGATGTTGCTATGGAGGACGGCAAGGGCCATCTTGATGGAATTGAGGGGGTTGCCGATCTCGTGGCGGATGCCGGAGAAGAGGCAGCCGATGTTGTTCATCATTTCCGTGGCTTCGTCGATGGCGGCCAGGCGGTGCCGGTCGGTGATGTCTTGAATGAAAATCGAGATGTGGCGCTTGTCTTCGGGAATCCGATATACGGTATAGCCCAGCACCCGGTGTTCATAATGGATGATAGTTTGTCGGCTTCTGGTCCGGCCCGGTTGTTGGAGGGGGTCCAGGTCGTTACAGAGCAGGGCGGAGAGGCCCTCGTAATCTTGGGCGGCCTTGAGCGGTTCAAGGATTTTCACGGCATGGGCATTCTTGAAGAAAACCTTTTTTCCGATGGTGTCGAGAATGATAAGCCCGGTGTCGATGTCTCGCAGAACATCGGTGAAAATGCAGGGGGTGTCGCAGAAGGAATCCTCCGACAACATGGAGGGGCGGTGTTTTCTGCTGGGCAGTAATCGGTTGAAAATGGTTCGTATCAAGAGAAACCCACCGTGAGGCCGAAGGAAAGAGGCTATAGATTTTTCACCATGGTAGCAGATTTCGGGGTAAAGGCAAGCGAGGTCGAGATTTTTTTGATTTTTCTTGTGGAGTGCAGATGTGTTTCCCGGTTATAGTTACGCCCTGCGTAACCTTGCCGCTCTTCCCCGTGTGATTCATCGGAGGTTTTGATATGACCGTGCGTTCCTGCGTCCATCCTTCCGGACAGTTTGTCTATGGCGTGCATGCGCCTGCATATCAGGTTGTCAATCTGCGGGAAAACGATTGTGTCGAGCCGCTCGGCGCATTTTCGGACGGTAATCCCTATTTGAACCAGGGTAATTTCCCCGAGGGCGATCTCCAGGTTGGTCAGGCGGAGGCGGTCTATGAGATTGTTAATCCCCTTCCGTTTCGGGGGGTTACTTACATCAGCAGCGCCTGGGCCGTGCCCAAGGCGGTAAATCCATCTGCCATTAAATTGCCGGAGCCACAGGCGGTGTCCATGTGCCAGGCGCTCAAGGATATCTTGCCTGCCGGAGCGGCCCAGAATCTGCAAAAAAGTTTCGCTGCTCTCCCGGAAACCATTTTGCTGGCCCTGGCGGCGACTTCCACCGACCCGGATGATTTGGTGGCGCTGGCTGCTATGAGCTGTGAATTTATCCGTGACGGATCAGGGGAACCGATCGGTTTGCGGTACGCAGGGGGTGGCAATGGTCTGGCGCAGGCCAGGATCCTCCGGCATGACCTGTTCGAGGTGGTGGTCAACAACAGCCATTTGCCCGAGGCCTATCGGAAGGTCATGGTCCTGCGACCTGGAGTGCAGGGGGGCAGCGAAATCGTGGGCGAGTATCGCGACGCAGCCCATGGCTGTCATGTGTTTGAGTATCTGCGCCGTAACAGCTATATTCCTTGGGGGCATTACGCCGCAAACATGGCGGATGATGCTGTTCGTTACAGTACGGCGGATCTCTCTGCCGCTGACATGCAGGGC
>JAPLJG010000112.1:8751-22923 GCA_026388735.1 Deltaproteobacteria bacterium | reverse complement strand
CATGCAGGGCCTGCGGCACCTTTATTATCAACGGACCTTCCTTCATCTTGCCGTTCAGTTGGGCCTGCCTCTGCCGTCTGGCCGTAAGGCCATGGCTCGAGCCACCCTCGAAGAGCTGCGACTTGCGGTGATCCAATCCCTTCGAGAAAAAGATGCCTCGGTCTTGCCTTTCACCGCCACCCTCTGGGGCTGGAACTACGGGTTTGATTTCTCGGCCAGCGGCTACCGGCTCCATGCCTCGCATCAGCAGATCCACCAGCAGTTCGCCATGCTGCCGCAGACGGTTTCCGCCTGGCATCATGGCGGTCAGGCTGCGCATGAGCCAGTTCCAAGTTACGCCTGCGGGGACCTTATTGCCGAGTTTTGTGAGCAATACCAAAAAGAGACGGGCTGCGATTTTTTCAGCGCCTATCTCAAGGCCATACGCAACAACCGGCGGATGGACGGGATGGAAGGCGAAAACACGAGTCTGATTGTGTATGAGAATGAGGAGATCATGCTCTTCGTGCCCAAGGCGCAGACCTCCCAGTGGGAGTTGCAGATTATGCCCCTGGGGGCGGTGGGAAATATCCTGGAAGCGGATGCTGCCACCCGCGCTGCCTTGGACCGCGCCCTGCTCATCGCCCAGAAGATTCTTGCCCGTCTGGGTGCCAGGTTGGTGAGCAGTATCGAATACTCCAGCAGGATAACGGCCAAGCCTGGCGACCAGCGGCTGCTGTATGCGCTTCTGCCCAAGTTGCCTTATTCCATGGGCGCCTTCAGCGAGGCTCAGTTGCGTTGGGTTAATGGTCATTTTCCAGAGGATTTTGCCGCAGCCTGTCGGCTGCATCTGTCCATGGTGCTGGATGGTCTTGAAAGAGAAGGGGGCGGTGCTGCATGATCTCCAAGAATCCCGTTTTTTCAAGGGATTCTGCGCGGGCAGAGGAACGCCAGCCCTTCTTTTTTTGTGGACATAAAATGTTGCCCTGGGAAATTCGGTATGGTAATTTGTAAAGTTGAGTGTCTGGGGTGGGGTGTTGCCTCGTGACTGTTTTGTACGTTTTTTTGCGGTGTTACGCTGATTGAAACAGGAAAAAAATTATATACACGGGCTGACTTAGTTGGGTTTGACCTGAAAATTGTCTTAAATGAGGTGATCCGTTGAAGAAGAAGATTTTAATAGCCAACCGAGGTGAAATTGCCCTGCGGATCATTCGGGCGGTGCAAGAGCTTGGTCATATTGCCGTGGCTATTTATGAAACGCCGGACAAGGATGCCCTGCATATCCGCACAGCGGATGAGGCCATCTGGATTGGCGATGGACCCCGCTGCGATTATCTGAACATCGATAAGGTCATCGGGGTCGCCAAAAAAGTAGGGGTCGATGCCATCCATCCGGGGTACGGATTTTTGGCGGAAAACCCTGATTTTGCCAAGGCCTGTGAGAGCAATGGCATCATTTTCATCGGCCCGCCCTCCGAGGTTATCCAGGCCTTGGGCGATAAGGTAACGGCCCGGCGGATCATGATGGAGGCCGGGATTCCCATGGTGCCCGGCACCGATAATCTCTCCGCTGGCGACCACGGTCTCAGGGAAGCCATTGATTTTGCCGACAAATATGGCTATCCGGTTATGCTGAAAGCCACGGCAGGTGGGGGTGGACGTGGCATCCGGCGGGTGGAAAACGAAAAGCAGCTGCGGGCCGAACTTCCCATGGCCAGGGCAGAGGCAAAGTCTGCCTTTAACAACGATGCGGTCTTTCTGGAAAAAGCAGTGATCAATCCCAAGCATGTCGAGGTGCAGATCATTGCCGACAAGGACGGCAATACCGTGCATCTGGGCTCCAGAGACTGCTCGATCCAGCGCCGTAACCAGAAGCTGGTGGAGATCGCCCCCTCGCTGATTCAGGACAAGGCGCTGGTTGACCTGATCTGCGCGACTGCCGTTACCGCGGCCAAGGCCTCACACTATGTGAATGCGGGTACCGTGGAGTTCCTCGTTGATCGGGACTGGAAATTTTACTTCATGGAGATCAACACCCGGGTGCAGGTGGAGCACACCGTTACCGAAATGGTCACCGGCATCGATATCGTTCGGACCCAGATCAAAGTGGCTCTGGGCAAGAAGCTTTCCTTTTGTCAGGAGGATGTGCATATTCGGGGTTTTGCCGTGGAAATGCGGATCAATGCCGAGGACCCGCAGAACAATTTCATGCCGGAGGGCGGTAAGACCGTTTCGGTCTACCGTTCACCGGGCGGCTACGGCGTGCGGCTGGACGGCTTTGTCTACCAAGGCTTCACCATTCCCAAGGTGTACGATTCGCTCCTGGTGAAGATGACCGTCTTCGGCTTTTCCTGGAATGAAACCGTGGACAGGCTGCTCCGCTGCCTGAATAACTTTGTTATCACCGGCCCGAAAACAACGATTCCCTACTATGTGAATCTGGTGCAGGACCCGGATTTCAAAAAGGGAGATTTTGATACCTCCTTCATTGAAACCCATTCGCACCTGATCAATTACGATGACCAGGTCAGCGAAGGCAACAAGTTGGCCCATCTGATTGCAGAGATTCACTATAAAGGGGAAAATCCCTACGCTGTCTAACTTTAAAAACTACCTGTTGGTTCGGAAGGGCGCAAGGCACCTTTCAGTCAACTGCTGTGTACGATAGGAGTCGCCATGGAACGCATTGTTCAGGGTATGGGTATCACTGAGGTACTCAAAA
Source organism: Deltaproteobacteria bacterium (assembly GCA_026388735.1). Classification (GTDB taxonomy): domain Bacteria; phylum Desulfobacterota; class Desulfobulbia; order Desulfobulbales; family Desulfurivibrionaceae; genus Thiovibrio. The sequence goes on along the minus strand of JAPLJG010000112.1, from coordinate 20,219 downwards.
TTATGCGAAAAGCGGATGGGTATTATATCACCAATACCGCCCGTGATATGTCGCAGTCGGATTACAAAAACAGGATCCTGGAGATCACCGGCGGCGCCTCAGTGCATGTGGATATCCTCCGCAAGCAGGTGGACCCGTTCCTCAAGCTGGAACTGTTGCGGGAAAAGATGCCCAAGACCATGTTCCAGACCCTGTGCCGCGGCATCAATCTCTTCGGCTACCGCCCCTATCCCCAGAACGTCATCCGTTTTGTGGTCAAGGAGTTTGCCAAGTATGTGGACGTCTGGCGGGTGTTCGATTTCATGAACCATGTGCCCAATATGCAGGCGGTTTTTGAAGAGGTGCAGGCGGCCGGCAAGATTCTTGAGCCGTGTATCTGTTTTTCCACCGGCCCCGAGCACACCAATGAATTTTATGTGAAGAAGGTCCAGGCCATTCTTGATGTCACCGGGGAGGAGATCGTCCTCTGTATCAAGAATCACGGGGGCTTGGGGTCGCCGAAGCGGATCGGCGAGTTGGTGGATGCGATCCTGCAGAAATATCCCGAGATGGTCATCCATTATCATGGCCATAACACCGACGGCAACGACATCGGCCGCATCGTTTCCGCAGCCATGTCTGGTGCCAAGATTGTCGATGCTTCGGATCATGCTTTTACCGGCTACTACGGTCCGCCGCCGATCCTGAGCGTCATCCATACCCTGAAAGAGTATGGCCGCGAGGCCGTGGGCATCAACGAGGCGGCCATCATGGAAACCTCCGAGGTGTTGCAGCCGGAACGTAAGTACTACGAGTACTTCGAGTCCCAGATCAAGGGCTTTGACCCCACCGTCCAGATCCACAAGCTACCGGGCGGCGCCATGGGCAGCAGTTTGGAGCAGGCTGCCAAGGGCGGCTTCCTCGACAAGATGCCGGAGATACTCCACAAGGAACTGCCCAAGGTTCAGATCGAGTTGGGCAACTACTGGAGCGTAACGCCTGGTTCCCAGATTCTCTGGACCACGGCGGTGAGCAACGTGCAGGGCGGCGAGCGCTACGGCAACTGCTCCGGCGACCTGCAAAATCTGCTCCTCGGCAAGTATGGGCCGTTCCCCTTCTATCAGCCGCCGGACTGGATCTACGAGAAGGCCTTTGGTCCGGATTGGAAAAAGGTGCTTGAGGAGCAGGGTGGTATGGAGGCCATTGAGGATATCGATCTTGAGAAGGAGCGCAAGGCCCTGGCCGACAAGCTTGGCTACAAGCCCACCGAGCAGCAATTGGTTACTTATCTCCAGCACCCCAATGATGCGGTGAATTTTTTCCGCTTTGAGGAGAAGTTCGGCAAGGTCTATGTGTTGCCGCCGAGCATTCTTTTCCGGCGGGGCGGTTTTAAGCTGGGAGAAACCATTGCCTATAAAGACCATACCGGCAAGGAGCACATCGTCGAGATGGGTCCCATGCAGGAGAATGAGGACGGATCAGAAACCAACGTCTATCTCAATATCGATCATCACCAGCGGCATTTTGTTTTTGAAAACGCCGTGGCTCAGGCTGGCGAGGCAAAAGCAGCCAAGCTGAGCAAGAAAGAGATCGAGGACCTGGCCAAGGCCGGCGATGTCCGGGCGCCTTTTACCGCCAATATCTGTGAGATTTCCGTTCAGGAAGGGCAGGAAGTGAAGGCAGGGGAGAAGCTGGTGGTTCTTGAGGTGGCAAGATTGTCGCCAAGGTGGGTGATGCCGTGCAGCCAGGGGATGAGTTGATCAAGGTGACGCCCGCCGTCTGAGCCGAAGCGATTGTGTCAGAATAGTAAAGGCCCGTGAACACAAGGTGTTCATGGGCCTTTTTTTTGTGAGCGGTGTTTTAACTGTTGATGTGGATTATCGAGTTTTCCATGCCAAAGGGATTGGGGCAACAGGCGTCGTTCTGGGGGTCTGTCCACCAATCGCCGTCAACGATAAAAAGGTATTCGTAGCGTCCGGGTTTGAGCTGCACTTTTTTCCGGCAGATACCGTCCTTGAACTTGCGCATCTGGAAGCCTTCCGCCTGCCAGCCGTTGAAATCCCCCACCAGAAAAACCTCCCTGGCCTCGGGTGCCATCACCGTGAATTCGATGGATGATGGCGCGGTTGTCCGTGATTTTTTGGCGGCGGGTGCCTTTTTTGCCTTCTCTTTGGTTGCCATGGTTTTTCCTCCCTTATTGTATATTGCGGATGAGTACTATGCCAAACAAACATCAGCGTGATTTTTTGCAGAGAACTATTTCCATGATGCGGGAAAGTCGGGGGAAAAGTCAAATGGAAAAATCAGGGATAGGTCAGGAGGTAAAGGTGAGGCGATTGAAGCCTCCTTGGGCAAACCAGGGGCGGGTGGCTTCGATGCCGTCAAGCTCCAGGATCAGAACCTCGAGGATGAGATAGACCTTGGTGCCCTTGCGTACGCAGGCGGTGAGGGTGTCGCCGTGGTGGCCCAAGGCGGCATGGAGGTGGATGCGTGGCTCGGTTTCATCCCAATAGATGCTGCCGCTGCCCAGGGTTTCCCGAGCGCCGTCTATTTGCGCCCAGACCGGCTCCGGGGGCATGACCGGTTCCTTGGGCCCGGTAACCACTCCGGCCTCGCGCAGGCCGCCCAAAACATGGAACCAGGCGCAACGGATATTTTCTTTGATGATGAGCTGGCGCATGCCATCGAGAAAGTCGTCCCCTTCGTCAAAGCGTACGGTGAAAATCCGGTTGATCGAGCCGGTGCGGTATTCCATGGCGTCCTTAAGCCTCGTCGCCGGTGGGCGGGGTTTTCTCACTAAACTGCTGACGCTCCATGGCGGCGTGCAATTGCCGGAACATCTCCCGGCGATGCACTGGCTTGCGGGTGGCGGCATAGCGCAGGGCCGATTTTTTCAGGGCATTGTGGTCCAGGGCCGGAAACCTGCGGCAGGCCACGGCAATGGTCTCGGACTGCCAGCTTTCCGTGAGGTGTTCTTGGTCCCGTTGGGCTTCCTCCCGCGCTTCGATCACTTCGGTGATAATGTCTTCCCGCAGCCGTTCCAACTCGTGGAATTCCCCGGCTTGCTTTAGATGGGAACCCTTGCGTTCCGTTAGGAAGGCAAGCACCTCATCGGCCCCGGTCTCCCGCAGCATACTGGCGATGAATTTGGTCTGCCGTTTGAGCGCGCCGCCTTTGAGGTCGCGGGAGTTGTTCAGTTCTGTTTTTAACAGATCGTCGGCGGGCAGTTTTTTGATCAGGGCCGGGGAGAGAGCAACCAGCTCCTTGGCGATCTCTTCGATGTTCTTGGCCTGCCGTTTTTTTTCAGAGCGGCTCACATAGATTTCTTGTTGGTCGGTATCTTTGCTGCTTGATTTTTTAGTTGCCATGCAAGTTCTCGCTACAGTAGTATTTCGCGTAACTGTGTAGCAGCACCACATCTGCTTTGTCATCGGCCTGCTCGTGTGCACTAGCACACTTCGCAGACCTCTTTCGCGCATCTGTAGCACTGCTGCACAGTTACATGTCTTGGCTAGCCTTGGTTTTTGGCTCCAAGCTGGATAGTTACGCACGCAGTTATCTTCCTGGGACAGTATCATTGCCCGCAAGTTTTATAAACAAAAAAGGGGACCCGCCATGCATTCCCAATCCTTCACCGTCACCCAACCCACCCGAATCCGTTTCGGAGTGGATGCGATCAACGATCTTCCCGCCCTGGTAAAAGAGCTTGGCGGCAGCAAGGTTTTTTTGGTGGTCGATCCGGGCCTTGTCAAAGCCGGGCTGGTGGAGCGGATCACCGCACCGCTGGCCAAGGCCAAGATCGCCTTTGAACTCTACGATAAGGTTGATCCCGAGCCGGGGTTGAAGCTGGCCGATAACGGCCTCAAGCTGGCGAAAAAAGCAAAATGCGACTGCGTGGTCGGCGCGGGCGGCGGCTCGGCCATGGATGTGGCCAAGGCGGTCAGCATCCTGCTTACCAACGGCGGCAAGGCCGAGGATTATCTGGGTCTTGGCAAGATCAAGAAGCCGGGGGTGCCCAAAATCATGATCCCCACCAGCGCCGGGACTGGGGCTGAGGTGACCTTTACCGCCGTGTTCATCAATGAAAAGACCAAGTCCAAGGGTGGGATGAACGGCGATCCACTGTATCCTGAGGCCGCCATCCTCGATCCGGCCCTCACCGTCTCCCTGCCCCCGAATATTACGGCGACCACCGGGGTGGACGCCCTGACCCATGCTCTGGAGGCCTTTGTTTCCACCCAGGCCCATGCCATCTCCGACATGTATGCCCTGGAGGCCATTGACCTGATCAGCTCCAATCTGGTCAAGGCCTATGCCCACGGCGGCAACATTGAGGCCCGTTCCAACATGCTCCTCGGCAGTCTGCTGGCTGGCAAGGCGCTGGCCACCGCCGGCGTTGGTCTGGTGCATGCCATGGCCTACCCGCTGGGCGGCATGTTCGGCATCCCGCACGGTCTGGCCAACGCGGTGCTGCTTCCCTACGTGATGGCCTACAACCTCATTGGCAACCCCGGCAGGTTCGCCATGCTGGCCGAGGTGATGGGCGCCAAGGTCGATGGCTTGCCCGAGCGCGAGGCGGCCGAGGCTGGGGTGGAATATGTCTACCGGATGAATCAGGATCTGGGTATCCCCGCAAGCCTTGCCGAGTTGAAGATCCCGGCCAAGAAGATCCCCGAGATGGCCAAGATCGCCCTCACCGTGACCCGGCCGGTGGAGAACAATCCGCGTAAGCCCAGCCTGGAAGATGTGATCCGGGTCTATGAAACGGCTATGGAAGGATGGGGTTGAGAGGACAGGTTCACGGGACAAGATAAAACAATGGTAGGAGCGGCTTCAGCCGCGAGAAGAGCCGCAGATAGAGGAGCGCATTATGCCCGGTTTTGAGATATTTGGCGAGGAAGAGAAGAAGGAAATCCTGGAGGTGCTGGACACCGGGGTGCTGTTTCGTTACGAGTTCCCCAACGAGCGCAAGGGAATCTACAAGGTCCGCACCTTTGAAGAGAAGTTCGCCGCCTATTGCGGGGTGAAACATGGCCAGGCCGTCACCTCCGGCACTGCGGCGCTCAAGGTGGGCATGGCTGCGCTGGGCATCGGGCCTGGAGACGAGGTCATCACCCAGTGCTTCACTTTTGTCGCCACCTGGGAGGCGATCCTTGAGATTGGGGCCATCCCGGTTTTTGCCGAGGTGGACGAAACCCTGAATCTGGACCCGGCTGATCTGGCAAAGAAGATCACCGCTAAAACCAAGCTGATTATCCCGGTACACATGATGGGTGCGGCCGCCCGCATCGAGGAGATCAAGGCCATTGCCGACAAGCACGGGATTCCGGTGCTGGAAGATACAGCCCAGGCCGCCGGGGCCAGCCTGAACGGCAGACGCCTCGGTTCCTTCGGAGCCTGCGGCACCTTCTCCTTCGACCCGGTCAAGACCATGACCACCGGCGAAGGCGGGATGATCGTCACCAACGACGAAAAGCTCTGGCGGGACATGAGCGAGTACCACGACCACGGCCATGACCATGCGGTCAACCCCGGCGGCAGGGGCGGCGAGGGCCGTAGCTTCATCGGCTCCAACTATCGGATGATGGAGTTGCAGGGTGCCATAGGCTTGGCTCAGCTGGCCAAGCTCGACGGCATCGTCGCAGCCCAGCAGGAGAACAAAAAATCCATGAAGGCCCTGGTTGCCAAGCTGCCTGGGGTGACCTTCCGGACCATCCTCGACGAGAAGGGCGACAACGCCTCCTTCCTCGCTTTTTTCCTGCCGGACAAAGACAAGGCCCAGAAGGTCAAAAAAGCACTGGCTGAGAACGGGGCCGGGGCCATCTGTTTTGCCGAAAACACCTGGCATTACTACCCCAAGTGGGAGCATCTGCTGGCTGGCTCAACCCTTGCCAAGTCAGGCTGGCCGTTTGTGGAGCCGGGCGGAAAAAAACGGGTGGTGTACGATGCCCAGACTCTGCCGAAATCAGCGGCGATCATGGATCGGTTGCTCGTATATCCGGTGCCGGTCAAGCAGGTTTCCGAAGAGCGGCTGGGGCAGATCGCTGCTGCCGTGGAAAAGGCGGTTGCCGCTCTTTCCTGAGTAAGGGCCTTTTTTTGTGTGACAAAAAAACCGTTCCCCCAGGGTTGTAGTCTGGGGGAACGGGTAGAGTAAACCGATCAGCCGGAGCAATTGTGGGATGGCTCAAAATTTTACTGATCGGGGAGCTCTCGCTAAAGAGATTGAAAGCCAGTGAAACCGCTTGGGATAGAGGATAATCCCAAGCGGTTTCTTTTTTAGAAATTCGCCTCAAAGGTCAGATATACCTGATCCATTGAGGCGATAGCGGGATAGAACTGGGCAGAGAGCGGATCGTTCTTGATATCTTCGATTTTGGTCGGGGTGCCGAGCCACATGCCGCTGTAGGTGTAGTTGTAGTCATAATGCTGGTAGCCCAAGCGGATAAAGGCCTTGCCGTACTTGGAGATGGCCTCGCCGGCAGGGAGATCGTAGATGCCGTAGATTTCATAGACATTGCCACGGGTCGCCATCTTGGATGAATACATATCATCATGACCAGGGGCAAAGGACAACCAATTTTTGGTGCCATGGTTGTATTCCGCGCCGATCTTGAGGCCGAGGTCAGCAATGTCATAGCGTACGCCGACAAGGAGGCTGTACCCGTCCTTCACTTTCGGTTCAGACCAGAAATCGCCCAGCAGGGAGATACCCATCTCGTCTGTGGCCTTGGGAACACTATGACTCCAGCCAACGGTCCCAAAGTAGTTTAGGTTCTGGTATTTATCCATGTACACTGCGGCGGACTCGAAGAGATTGCCCATGTTCATCCGGTCAAGATAGGTATTGGTCAAGACGGTAGAGCCATCGGCGGTGCTCAGATAATGGCCTGTTGTGGGGTCGAACGCGAGACTGCCGGTCGTGAGACCCTGGACTGCCCGAGCCTTTTCAAGTGGGTTGGGGAAGTAGGTGTCGCCAGGCACGTTGAAGAGGTTGAAGGCGCCAAAGGACATGATGTTAAATAAGCGGTTGCCCTTGCTGTAGACATCCCAGTCGATCCCGGCAAAGTCCACATCGCTCATCCCGGTATTCTCGACTTTGGGGCCGGCCTCGAAACCACGGCCATAGCAGAAGCGGATTCGGCCAGGGGCATCGGTCAAGCCGAAGAGATTGTTATAGGCATAGCCAAGGGAAATCCCGTCAAACGGGTAATCCATGTAGGCAATCGGGGTAGCCATTCGCTCATCCTGGCCCAAGCGCAACTGGGCAGGAGGACCATCGGTTGTGGGCCGACGACCGGCAGAGAACCATATCGGCGAGCCGCCGATGTTGTTCCAGTTCATGAAGGCCCGGTCAAGGATCAGCTTGTTGTCGCCGGGCTGACGGCCTGCGGTGCCGTCAAAGGAACGGCTGTTCAAGAAGTAGGGGTTATCGGTATCATGGATGCCGTTTTCATTGGTTTCCGGAGTGGGGGAGTCCTGGCTGCCCCAGGCCTTGTAGCCCACGATCCGGGCCTTGACCTCGACATCCTCGGTGGCTTTGGCCCGCAGGTTCAAGCGCATCCGGGTGGTGTACAGGGTGTCGTTGTTGTAGGTTGCGGCAGGGGTTGGATCGAATCCCATGTTGTGGAATATAGCGACCCGTGTTGCCGGAGAGAGAGTTTTCATGAAACCGGCAAGTGCTTGAGGGCTTGCCATTGCATTTGTCAGCATGCTAGTGGGGGTGGCCCCAGGCAGGGAGGAGAGGTAGTTGCTGACATCCCCATTGGTAAACATGGCCCACAATGCTGTTGCCTGGGAGATGGTCACATTGGGTGCCCCGCCAAGACCAGCCTGCATTGCTGCCGGGCTGGCAAGGAATCCACCTGCCGCAGTCGGGTAGAGACCGGCACCACCGGTACCGGTCATCAGAACACCAAACATTCCACCAAGGGTACTCAACGGCCCGGCAGCCGTTGCCGCTGCCAAATACGGTTGCACACTAGTGAAATCGACTATTCCCGTAGCCACATTGTTGGCGCTATAAAAGGCTGCGGTGTCTGCGGTGTGATAATCCATCCGGTTCCGCATATCGCCGGACCACTGAAAACGGGAGGCCAGGTCCCACTTTTCGGATTTTGCGTCAAAATCCTCGAACTTCGCGTCCTGGGTGTTTTTGATGTCTGCCATCTGTGCCTTTAAGGCATCCAGTTGCTTGCTCAGGGCATCCATCTGCGCTTGCACGTCCGCAGTGGCGGCAGCGCCGCCCGCACCCGCGGAAGCCATGGCAGGAAGAGCCAAAAGAGCGGCCAGTGCCAATACCGAAATTTTTTTCACCATCTTCCTTCTCCTTTTCTTGTTGGTTGTGGTGGTGATCCCGCTTCAATGGAATCTAGCTGCCTGTGTGAGCTTTTCTGTGAGACCTGCATTGTTTCATGTCTTGCCGATAGAGAAATAAAGGGGCAGGTAGTCAACAGCGAAAACCAAAAAATGAATGTTCATTCTTTGGTTTTATGCTAACTCCCCTGTTTCTGCGTTTCTTCGGCGGGTCGGAAACGCTCCACATGAATTATTTCAGCTTGTTATTACACGGGATGTGGAAGATTTCAAGTAAAAAATGAACATTCATTCTTGTTGGGGCGAAAAAAATATTATGCCTTCACTGCGCGCCAGGCTGATTCCCACATTTCTTCAAGAAGGGTGGGTAATGGTTCTTGCACCACCCCCATCAGCCGTAGATGGATGAGTCGCATCATGCCGCCCAAAAAACTCGGTCCGGCAGCGGCGGGGGACATTGGCCTGAGTTCACCGTTTTTGATTCCTTCCTGGATAGTTTGCCGGATAAGACCCTGGATTTTTCCGGTGCAAACGGGTGGGGCCGTTGGTAGAATTTCTTTGTGTCTTGTGAAAAATATGAAATCAACAACTTCGGGAAAATCTTCGGTGAGCTGGGCATAATAGGCCATGATTGCGCGGCATCGGTCATGTGTGTTGGTGTGTTGGGCAATATTTTTTTCAATATTTACAAAAACATCTTCAGAAAGTTCCTGATAGAGAGTCTGTGCGATTTCTTCTTTATTTTTGAAATAACGATATATCAATCCGATACTGACATCCGCCTGTTCACGTATATCATGAACGGAGGTCTTGAAATATCCCTTGCTGCGGAAAAGCATCAGGGCCGCGTGTAGAATCCTGTCGCGTTTGTTTTTTGAACTCGTTTCGTAGAAACTCATGGGCTGAACCTGAATGTGTTAGGGGGATGCTGCACAATCAGATTTCTATATAATATTAAGGGGGTTGTCAATCTCTGTCGCTCTGGGCGACAAAGAATTCATGCTTTTCCGCCTTATGGTCGCACGGCTCGAATGTACCCCTTGGTGCCCGGTGCATACTGCCGTACCGGGTCGCACTGGTCAGCGATCTCCCAGGCCCCAGCCTTGCCCTCGCCATCTTTCACCCCTGACCAATATTTTCCCTCGCGATTCAGGGTGCAATCGCCATTTTGGAACAGGTCAAAGTAGTAATTGAGGTCGTAGAGTTCATAGACGGTGGGCAGACGCCAATCTTTGTAACCTCCCAGGTCCAGGGCTTGGACGTATTGTTCCGCATCCTTCAGACTGGTGGTCATCTTGCCTTTTTCGATCTGCCACATCTGGCCCGAGACCGTGTCCTGGCAGACACCGTTGCCCAGGTTCTGAAGCCGCGTCTGGCGGGAAGATTTTTCTGCGCAGCCCTGGAGAGAGAGCAGGGCAAGTGCTAGGGAAACCAAGACGAAATGTGTGTGTTTCATGCCAGACCTCCTGTGGTCGTTTTGTAGAGATGGAAATCCTTGCCCCCTCCTCCATAGTGTTTTTTTTGCGAAAAAACCTATCGTCCAAGCAAGCTGGTGATGGCGGCGAGGAAATCGTTTAAGTCGTTTTTGTCTTTGCTGACTCTGGACATCATGATCGCGCCTTCCAGGGTTGCCACCACGGTTTTGGCCAGGAGCCGGGGTTGGGTGGCAGTAGGCAACAGGCTGGCCGTCCTGGCTTCATCAAGATGCTCTTCCAACAGTCCGGTCCAACGCGTGAAAACCTCCTGGATAACTCCGGAAAATTTTTCGTTGCTGTCGGTCATTTCCAGGGCGGTGTTGCCGAACAGGCAGCCTCCGACAAAGTTGTTTTTTTCCTGTTCCGCAAAGATCGCCTTGCAGGAATTGATGATTTTTGCGAGGGGGTCGTGGCCGACAAGGGCTTTTGTCAAAAAAGAAAAAAACTCATCCTTGGCATCCTCAAGAACTGCGAGGCCAAGATCCTCCTTGCTGGCAAAGTGGTAGTACAGATTGCCTTTCTTGACCCCGGTGGCCTCGATGACCGCGCTGATGCTGGTGTTGTGGAAGCCTTGGGCCACAAGGATTTTTCGGGTCGTCTTCAGGATATGATCGCGGGTTTTCTCGCCCTTGCTGGTTGTGGTCATCGGCTGCTCCCCTTTGGCTTGAATTAAACTGACCGTTTGGTACAATTTATCCCGGCCACTGATCAGCGTCAAGAACAATTTTCCTCTTTTCTTCCCCAGTGGGAATTTTCGATGCGGTATACTGGAAATGGAATTACGCAATTGGAGGGATTGTTATGGGGTGGGCGGGACGTTTTTTTCTGTTCGTCGTTTGGTGCTGTCTGATTGTCACGGTGGCTCAGAGTTTGGCGCAGGCCGGTCAAGCGACGATCGCGGCATTGCCGCTATTGGGGAGCAATGTGGTGCAGCAGGGTGGGCCTGAGGTCTGGCACCCGGAGACGGTGTCACTTCCTGTTTTCGGGGCAATCCGGCTTACCGATTTTTCCCTGCCTGCCCTGGCCGTGCTCATTGGTCTGGCCGACGGTTTCAACCCCTGTGCCATGTGGGCCTTGGTCTATCTCCTTTCCCTGCTCGTCACCCTTCAGGACCGGCGCAAGATCTGGCTTCTGGTGGGCTCTTTTGTCCTGGCCTCGGGGGTGCTCTATTTTCTCTTCATGACCGCCTGGCTCAATGCCTTTCTTCTGCTCGGCTACCTGCGGCCTCTCACCATCGCCATCGGCGCGGGTGCCCTGGTCATAGGTGCGGTGGATCTGCGCGCATTTGTGTTGACCCGTGGGGCTCCGGTCTGCGAGGTTGGTAGCCCCGGCTTCAAAAAGCGGACCATGGGCAGAATGGAGCGGCTGGTGGCTGCCCCGCTTTCCCTCGCCTCATTCCTGGGGGTTATTGCCCTGGCTTTTACGGTAAACGCCATAGAGTTTCTCTGCTCCGCCGGGTTGCCCGCCATCTTTACTCACACCCTGTCCCTGCGGCAACTCTCTGTGCCACAGTATTACGGCTACATTCTGCTCTATGATTTTTTCTTCATGCTGGACGATTTGCTGATTTTCAGCCTTGCCGTTTTCACCCTGCGGACCACCATGGCCAGCGGCTATGCACATTACGGCAAGCTGGTGGGCGGCATTGTCCTGGTTGGACTGGGGCTGCTCATGCTTTTGGCGCCGGAGATGCTGCGCTGA
>JAPLJG010000112.1:0-8658 GCA_026388735.1 Deltaproteobacteria bacterium | reverse complement strand
GAAACGAAACGTTGTTCTGGGAAATCAGTGTGGTTTCAATACCGTTTTTTCAATTTCACAACCAGCGGAGGGAAAATGAAAACACAGACAAAATTGGCAGTGGTCGGCTTGGTTGTGTTGGCTGGCGGGGGCTTGGCCTATGCCCAGGCGGGCAAGAGCAAGCCGCCGGTGGCTCAAGCCTGGCTTGATGTGGCGACTTATTCCGGCATGGGGATGATGGGCATGGGCGGCGGCGTGAATCCTATGGCGATGCTGGGCGGGGCCTTCGGCGGTGGAAACAAGAATACCTTTGGCAATACCATGGCGGGCAAGACCGGCTCCTGGCTCGATGTCACCCTCTTCACCCACAACAACCCGAGTCTGGCCGAGGCGACCCAGTCCGTGCCTGCGGGTAGCAAGCTGGCTCCGGAACTCAAATTGGTTTCGCCCAAACTCCAGAAAGCGCCGCCATCGGATGACGAGCAGGTGGTCCAGGAAGATTTTGAACCTCCCAAAGGCAAGATCTATCTGTACTGGGGCTGCGGCGATACGGTGCGACCGGGCCAGCCCCAGGTGCTGGATATGAGTAAGGCCAGCCCGGCGGACTACCAGAAATTTTTCGTTGGCCGTCGGGCGACCCAGCGCGGCGCGCATCTGGCCGATGGGCGTCCCTCCTGGCCCACCGAACAGGATCCGCGTCTGGTTCCCGAAGGCGCCAGCCTGATCGGAGAGCATCTCTTCAAGGGCCAGGGGGTGCCGGAGGGGTTTAAGTTCGCCCTCGGCCAGGCCCAGGACATTATGCCGCCCCTGGAACTCAACCAGCGCAATAAGGATGGGGCGACTCAGTTGGATTGGAAGGGTCTCCCAACGGCCCGTGCCTATTTCATCTCGGCCATGGGTGCTCGCGGTGAAAACGAGATGGTGTTCTGGTCTTCCAGCGAAGTGCCGGAGAACGGGACCGGGTTGGTGGATTACCAGACCAACGCCGCAGTGGATCGCTGGCTCAAGGAAAGGGCCTTGCTCTCCCCCGATGCCCGGACCTGCACGGTGCCCAAGGGGATCTTCGGCAATGGCGCCATGGTGCGCATGATCGGTTACGGCTCGGAGTTGAACCTGGCCTACCCGCCTAAACCGACCAACCCGAATCAGGTCTGGGAGCCGCAATGGGCGGTCAAGGTAAGGTTGAAATCGGTGGCCAACGCGATGTTGGGTATGGATTCCACGGGAGAAACTGGTTCCGGCAAGCCACGCCGCGGGAACGCAGATCAGCCCCAAGGCGAGGGCACCATGGAGGGGATCGGCAAGGGAGTGGATAAACTCAAAGGGGTGTTTGGCTTCTGATATCAGATCAAATAGACATCAAAGCGGCTGTTCTTGCCGCCGATGGTAAAATTCGGCTCCGGGCCAGTTAGGGCAGGGGCCAGGCGCGGTCGTTTTACCACCACCCGACGGCTGGCGATGGCAAGGGCTGCCGACAAGAGTGTATCGCTGTCCTGATCATCGCCAACCAATAGGCGGATAAGCCGCATCTCCTTTTTGACCAGGGCGCTCTTACTGCGGTGCGGGTACATGGGGTCGATGCAGATTACCTCGGGTCGTTCGCCCTGCCAGGTGCGGAGAATCTCCAGGCTGTCGTCCACCCTGAGGCTTAACCGGGCCATGATTTCGGCCAGGGCCGGTTCCTGTCTTGCCCGCGCGATTGCGTCCGCCAGCAGGGCCGCCACCACTGCTGATCGTTCCACCATCCGTACCGTACAGCCCAGGCTGGCCAGGATGAAGCTGTCCCTCCCTAGACCGGCGGTGAGGTCCAGCACCACAGGTCTTGCCCCGCCCTTGAGTCCCACCGCTCGGGCAATAGCCTCCTTGCGACTGGTGGTTTGCCTGCGGCGGTAATCGACGGCCCCGCCGATGAAATCAACGAACAGCGGGCCTTCCGCGCCCTTGCCGGTTTGCCGCAGCTCCAGCCGCTCTGGGGTCAGGGTCAGTAGCAGGGTAGGGGCGGTTTCTGCCGGGTTGTACAGCGACAACCCCAACTGTGCGGCAAGGGCGCTGGCTTTGTTGGCCAGGTCTGGGTCAGTATGGCTGACGGCGATGTGGGTTTCCTGGGTGCGGCTCGTCATGGCAGGTGGCGGATCATTTCCTGGTTGTGGGCGGAAAGCCGCGCGCGACTTTTTCCCGGTGCATCATTTCCTGTACATGGTATATTCAGGAGGTTTTTTCGCAGGCCCCTTGGCCAAACAGCCCCATTTACAGCAGAGAAGATAATGGATACCCAGCATAAAGCACAAGCCAAAGTTGTGGCCATCATCCCGGCCCGCTACCATTCCAACCGTTTCGAGGGCAAGCCCCTGGCCAAGATCGTGGGCAAACCCATGATCCAGCATGTGTACGAGCGGGCCAAGGCCGTGGCCCTGCTCTCCCGTGTGGCGGTTGCCACTGACGACGAACGGATCGCCGAGTGCGTCCGCTCCTTTGGCGGTGAGGTGGTGATGACCCGTTCCGACCATGTCTCCGGCACCGACCGGCTGGCCGAGGCGGCCAGTATCATGGGAATCGGTGAGCAGGACGTGGTGGTGAATATCCAGGGCGACCAGCCGTTGTTTGAGGCAGAGGTGATTTCCCAGGTGGCCATGCCATTGCTGGAAGACCCGGCCCTGCCCATGTCCACCCTGATCTACAAAATCGTGCGTGAGGAAGAGATCACCGATCCCAACCACGTCAAGACCGTGTTCGACCGGCACAACAACGCCCTCTATTTTTCCCGCGCCTCCATCCCGTTTCAGCGCAATCCCGAGGAGCCGGAGGTGCCCACCTACTACAAGCACCTGGGGTTTTACGCCTACCGCAAGGGTTTTTTGCTCACTTTTGTCGGGTTGCCCGAGGGGGAGTGGGAGCGGTTCGAGAAGCTGGAGCAGTTGCGGGCCCTGGAGTTCGGTTACCGCATCCGCGTGGTGCTCACCGCGCATGATTCCATCGAGGTGGATACACCCATGGATCTGGCGCGGGTGGAGGAATTGATCCGCAAAGACGGCAAATAACGAGATTGACCTAATTCTAACCATATAATTCGAGGAAAAAGAGATGAGAAGAAACAAGATCACCATCATCGGCGCGGGCAATGTCGGCGCCACCGCCGCCCACTGGGCCGCAAGCCGGGGCCTGGGCGATATCCTCCTTCTGGATGTAGTGGAAGGGGTGCCTCAGGGTAAGGCCCTTGACCTGCTGCAATCCGGGCCGGTGGACGGCTTCAACAACCGGGTCACCGGCTCCAATGACTTCGCCGATCTGGCCGGTTCCGACGTGGTGATCATCACCGCCGGCTTGGCCCGTAAACCGGGGATGAGCCGCGACGATCTGCTGGCCAAGAACGTGGCCATCGTCAAGTCCTGCGCCGAGCAGGTGGCCAAGCATGCCCCGGACTGCGTATTGATCGTGGTCACCAACCCCATCGATGCCATGGTCTACACGGCCTTCAAGGTCACTGGTTTCCCCAGGGAGCGGGTGATCGGCATGGCAGGCGTCCTCGACTCCGCCCGCTACCGCACCTTCCTGGCCGAGGCCCTGGGTGTGGCGGCCCGTGATGTCAATGCCATGGTCATGGGCATCCACGGCGACCTCATGCTGCCGCTGGTCCGGTTGGCAAATGTGGCTGGGGTGCCGGTCACCGATCTGCTGTCTGCCGAGGAACTCGCTGCAATCGTCCACCGCACCCAGCATGGCGGGGCCGAGATCGTCAACCATCTCAAAACCGGCAGCGCCTTTTACACCCCAGGCCTTGCCGCAGTGGAGATGGCTGAAGCGGTGCTCACCGACAGCAAGCGGGTTTTGCCTTGCGCTGCCTATGTGGAAGGCGAGTTCGGCTTTTCCGGTTGTTTCCTTGGGGTGCCGGTGGTGCTGGGGAACAAGGGCGTGGAGCGGATCATTCAGTTCAAGCTTACTGCCGAAGAACAGGCGGCCATGGCCGACTCCGAGGTGGCGGTGCGCAAGCAGATGACGGCTACTGGATTATAAGAAGTAAGGTGTAGGAATAGGCCTGGTTTTTGCCTCCCCTCCCTCGACGGGAGGGGATTGAGGGGAGGGTGAAGTTGCCGATTGGGTCAGCGGTGGATATGGTAGTTCCCCCACCCCCTTGCCCCCTCCCGCGAGGGGAGGGGGTTTGTCTTGATATGTATAGTCATATCGTCATCTTTAACGGAGAACCTGTTTGACTGAAACCCTGTCCGCCAACGAGCTGATAGCCCGCATGGGCGATGCGCGCTTCGGCCTGCTCGATCTGCTGCCCGAGGGCGATCTGGCCGAGAAGCTCATCGGCCTGGCGCTTTCCGGGCCGCCGCCAGCGCCTGCGGGCATGGCCACGGAGTTGGCTTGCCTGACCATGGCCTTAAACGCCACGGAAACCAAGGATGTCCGGGTGGTTGTTTTCGGGGGCGGCACCGGGCTTTCCAACCTCATCGGCGGCGACAGTCGCAACCCCCTTTGGCCCAATGATCCTTTTCAGGGCCTCAAGGAGGTCTTTCCCCAAACCCAGGCCGTGGTCTGTGTCACCGACGATGGCGGCTCCACCGGTGAGTTGCTTAAGGATCTGCCCCTCATCGCCCTGGGCGATATCCGCCATGTCCTGCTCTCTTCCATCCGGCAGGAGAAACTGCAAGTGCAGTACGGACTTGCTGGCCGGGAGGCGTTGCAGGCAAGCGCTACGCTGCACCGGCTTTTTAACCACCGTTTCGAAACTCCGCCTTCTTCGCCCCATGCCTTGCTGACCGATGCCGACGTAAATCTCGCTGCGCTGCCCGAGGCCATGGGCCAAGGGCTGGCCAGCCTGGTTGAGACAATCTTCAGCGAGCCCCAGCTTCGCTCCCAGCTTTCCCGCCCTCATTGCCTTGGCAATCTGCTGCTCGCCGCCGCCATTTTGGGCCAAAAGGAGGAGCTGGCAGGAATTTCCCTGTTGGCAGAACTTATCGGCGCCAATCCTGAGGCGGTCTTGCCCTGTACTACCACCCCGGCCCGGCTCAAGGTGTTGTACGGCAACGGCGTGCTGGTGAGTGGCGAGTTCAAGTCGGGCCAGGCCCGGCGCGGCTATCCCGTGGACCGGGTTTTCGTGGAGTTTGCCGCCACGCCCCAGGCCCCGCCCCAAGTGCTGGCCGCCATTGCCGAGGCCGATATCATCCTCTTTGCCCCAGGCAGCCTGTTTACCAGCATCGTGCCGATCTTGCAGGTGCCTGGAATCGCCCAGGCGATCCGCGATAACCGTGGGGCGCTCAAGATGCTCGTGGCCAATCTCTGGGCCCAGGCCGGGGAAACCGATATGGCCCATGGCAATGGGCACGGCGACCATCCGCAGCGGTTCCATGTTTCCGACCTGTTGGCCGCCTATCACCGCAATATCCCCGGCGGGGTGGAGGGGCTTTTTGCCCAGATCCTGGTCCTCGGCCTGCGCGATATCCCCGGCTCTATCCTCCAGAGCTACGCCTTGGAAAACAAGGTGCCCATCTATCTTGATCGCGACAAGGTCCGGGCCATGGGCTTTGCTTCCATCGAGGCCCGGCTCTATGCCCAGGCCGATATCGAGCAGCGCGGAGTGATCCAGCATGATCCCGCTTCCCTGGCTGCGGCGGTGCGGGTCATGTGGGCGATCCGTGATTCCCTTGGCGAGGCCGGAGGATGCCAGCTTTCCGGGCTGGGCGGAGAAAGGGAGATGCTGCTTGATCCCTTGAGGCAGACGGCCAACCAGCGTTTTGCTGCGATCCGCCAGCGGTTGCACGCCCTGGCCATTGGTGAAGAGCTGCAGCCTGTACTGGCCGAGATTTTCTGGCGGCACGGGGATATTCCCCTCAGCCATCTGGATGGGGTTGCCGGGGTTGTTCTGCTGGATAGGGAGGAGTGGGGGCGGGCTCAGGAATGGGACACCATCCTGTCATTCTACGATCCCGTTGATCGGCTGATCAAGATTCGCAAGGATATCTTCCCTGAGCCGGACCAGTTCGAGGTGGGGTTTCTGGTTGCCCTGGGCCAGTCCCTACTGGGCAATTATGCTGAGGAAAAACGCAGGCTGCCTGTGGAGCGCGACGGCTTGGCCTTGGGCTATGAGTTTAGCTTGGTTCTGCGGCCGGAAGCTGAGTGCTGCTGTTTTTTAAGCCCGGCTGAACTGGCCCGGTTTCTGGAGCTGGTCCGGATGCGGCAGGCCGCCGGCAATCCACGCCTCTATACCCGGCTGGTGAACGGCGAGGAAGGCTTTACCCCGCCCGGCCTGATCTTCGGCCTCACCTATGCCTGGTATCTCGATAACCGCCATGTCTGCCATGTAGAATACAAGATGTCCATCAACCGCATGATGTCCTGCGGTTTGATTCCGGAACAGCAGCGGGTGGCAGGCCGCAGGCAGGCGATGATCGATTTCTTCCGAACCGTGGTGTTTCGCTATACTGCCGCGCAGTTGCAGCCTTCAGCCGATCATGGCCTGGGTTGAACCAGAGGCAGCGGATCGATAAGCCGGATTCCGAGGTTGGCCCACAGGGTGGGCCAGCTTAGGTCTGTTGGCGACCACCCCGGCGCAAGCCAACCCAGGGAGAGGTGGAGATGATCCTGCGGGGCCGATGATCCCCGCGCCTTTCCGCATGCCACCTCGGACAGGGGTTCTCCTGCCGTAACCTGCTCTCCGCACCCCACCAGTGGTCGAACATGGCCATACAGGGAGACAAGCCTCCAGCCCTGCCCATCCATTACGGGATGCCGTACCACCACGGTGTTGCCCAAAAAATCCTCGAATACTGCAACCACCTCCCCATCCCATACCGGCGGCACCAGAGCCTGCGGCGGTAGCTCTTGCTGTTGCCCTGATTGGTCCGCAAGAAAGAGCAGGTCAATGCCTTCATGCGGGCTCTGGCGGGGGCCGTTCTTCCACCACGCCTGCGTATCCTCAAAGAGCATGCCGGGCAGGAACATCCAGCCGGTGCCCTCATCGGCAAGATGGTTCAGGTTAAGCAGGCTGCTGAAAAATAGGGAGTTCGGGAGCGTTGATTCCATGGCCACAATGGGAGATATACTCCGGGCCATCACCCTAGACTCCGACAATGTCGGCAAGAACATGCACCAGTTCGTTGATCTCCTTTGCCTGGCCGGAAAGCTCCTCGCTGGCCGAGGCAGCATTCTCGGAGATGCCGGCGTTGGTTTGGGTTACCTGATCTACATCGGAAACCGCTGCATTGATCTGCTCCACACCTTGGGCCTGTTCGTTGCTGGCCACGGTGATCTCTTTGGCCAGCTGGCTTACCTTGTTGACTCCGTCCACGATCAGGGAGAGGATATCCTTAACGTCGTCGGCCGCTGTCACGCCGTTGCTCGCGTTTTTCTGGGATTCCTCGATCAGCTGGGCCGTTTGCTTGGCTGCCTCGGCGCTGCGCAGGGCCAGCGAGCGGACCTCTTCGGCTACTACGGCAAAGCCGGCCCCGGCCTCCCCGGCGCGTGCTGCTTCCACGGCAGCGTTCAAGGCCAGCAGGTTGGTTTGGAAGGCGATCTCATCAATGGTCTTCATGATCACTGCGGTTTGGTCGGCCGACTTCTTGATGCTGCTGATGGCCTCGCCCATCTTGAGCATTCTGTCCTTGGCCACCTCCGCGGATTTCCTGGCATTTTCGGCCATCAGGCTGGTCTGATTGACGTTGTCGGCATTCTGCTTGCTCATGGAAGAAACCTCCTCCAGGGCAGATGAGGTTTCTTCCAGGCTGGACGCCTGGCGGGCCGCGCCGTCCGCCAGTTCATGGCTGGAGGAAGCGACCTGGTTGGCCGCGTCCAGCAAATTGTCCGCCCCACTGGAGAGGTCGGCGATTACTCGGCGGATGGGGTTGATCACCCCGCTGGAGACGATGCGGACCACCAGGGTGGCAAAGAGCACAGCCATGATCACCAGCCCGACCGCTACCAGCCAGATAGCCTTGGAGATGGAGGCGTTCAACTGCTTGTCCGCCGCCTCCAGGGATTGGATTACCTCGAAGGCGCCGTGTACCTCGCCCACCTTCCAGTTCTCCATGGGCCCACCGGTGGGATCGTTGCCGTTGCTGGTGCCCCATAGTTCCGGTGAGGTGGCCGGGTCGCCATGACAGAGCATGCAGGTGGCGCTGAGGCGCACCGCCCGGAAGTAGCGGACCGCGTTTATGGAGGGGTCAACTTCGTAATACTCGTCCAGATTCTGGTCGCTCATCAGCTTGAGAGCCTTGGTCTCCAGCGGGTCTGGTTCGTTTTTCGGGTTCCTGGGCTTGAGTTTTGGAACCTTGAAGGTATAACCACCCTCCTGTGCCTTGCGCATGGCGGCGTTCCAGGCGGAAACAACCGGCACTGCGGCCAGCACCTTGTCGTGCTGGCCCTTAGCGGCAAATTCCCGCAACTGCACGGCGTTGAACAACCCCATCTCCCACTTGGTTTCCATCTCCTGTCGGGTGGACTCGGCGGTGAGACAGATGGCCCGGGCCTTGTCCGTGAAGGCGGCCACGGTTTTGGCCCGTGATTCGGTGGAATAAAGACGAAGCAGCACGACAATGAGTAGCGTGGGGAGCAACACGCCAACCAAGACAATTTTTCCCCGTAATGACCACTGTTTTAAATCCATGCCGCCGTCTCCCTTCTACTCCTTGGGTGTTGATGCCGAAACCTGGCTCGCAGTTCTGTATACATGATGCAGGAAAA
>JAPLJG010000020.1 GCA_026388735.1 Deltaproteobacteria bacterium | reverse complement strand
TCCTGGCCGGGCGCGGATTCGGTCTGCGCTTGTTCCTCCCCTGCTGGGTATGGGGCATCGTTAGGCACCCGGTAGAGCCCAGTGGCAATCGAACCATCGCACCAGGCAAGTTTTTGCGGGGCGGAAACGGGTTTGGAGAAAGAGGGCAGCCAGCCATTACGGATAGCCGTGACGCTCAAGATGCACAGGGCAAAAAGGACCAGCACCAGCGGGCGCAGGTCCTTTCTCCCGGTATCACTGCTTGTGCTGTTGGCCTGCCAGCTTGCCTCGATGATGTCCGGGGAAACCCCCACCGTGCCCCACTGGCTGTCGTGGTCGCGGGATTCGATCAGCACCCGCACCCGGGCCTCGGTGCCGTGTTCGCTGGCCAGCACCCGCACCTTGTAATCCTGTAGCTCCATCTCCTTAAGATTGGGATAGAACCGGGTCAGGGCCTTGCGTAACGATTTGTCCAGGGCGTTGACCGGGCCGTTGCCCAGGGCTGCGGTATGCACCTCCTCGCCGGCCACGGCCAGGCGAATGGTGGCCTCTTCCTGAAGCACGCCGTCCGGGGTCTTCTGGCTCATCACACGAAAGCCGTGCAGATCGAAATACTTCTTCGGGGTTCCCATGGCTCGACGCATAAGGAGCTCAAAGGAGGCCTCGGCCCCTTCGTACTGAAAGCCTTGATTTTCGAGGTCCTTCAGTTCCTTAACAATGGCGCTGACCACCGGGTCCTTGCTGTCCAGGTCCAGGCCGAACTTCTTCGCCTTAACCAGCACGTTGCTTTTTCCCGAGAGATCCGAGATCAACACCCGTCGCACGTTGCCCACCTTTTCCGGCTCCAGGTGCTCGTAGGTCAGGGGGTTGCGCTGTACGGCGCTGACATGGATGCCGCCCTTGTGGGCAAAGGCGGACTGCCCAACGTAGGGCTGGTACTTGTTTGGGGAGAGGTTAGCCAGCTCACTGACAAAGCGAGAAACCTCGGTGAGCCGGTGCAGGTTGGCGGCGGCCGTGAATTCGTAGCCCATCTTCAGGGCCAGGGCCGGCATGATCGAGGTGAGATTGGCGTTGCCGCACCGCTCGCCAAAGCCGTTGGCCGTGCCCTGCACCTGGGAAGCGCCCATGGATACGGCGATTAGGGAGTTGGCCACCGCACACTCGGAATCGTTGTGGGCGTGGATGCCGAACTCTATCGTGGATTTTTTCGCCTTCAGATGCGCCTTCACCGCCTCGATGATCGCGGTAAGCTCGGTGGGCAGGACGCCGCCGTTGGTCTCGCACAGGGCCAGGCAGTCCGCCCCTCCGGCAATGGCCCGGTCCAGGGTGGCCAGGGCGTATTCCCGGTTGGCCTTGAAGCCGTCGAAAAAATGCTCTGCATCGTAAAACAGGTGCTGGACATGGGGCCGCAGATACTTGAGCGACTCCTCGATGATCAGCAGGTTGTCGTCCAGCCCGATGCGCAGGGCATCGTGGACATGGATGTCCCAGGTTTTGCCGAAGATGGTGATCCCCGGAGTTTTCGCGGCCAACAGGGCATTGAGGTTGGCATCCTGCTCCGCCGGGTTGGCAAACAGCCGGGTGGAGCCAAAGGCCGTAACCTTGGTGTGTTTGAGCTCGTACTTCTGAATCTCCTTAAAATACTCCACGTCCTTGGGGTTGGAGCCCGGCCAGCCGCCCTCGACATAGTCGATCCCCAGTTCGTCGAACTTGAGGGTGATGCGCAGCTTGTCCTCCAGCGAGAGGTTGAAATTCTCGGCCTGGGTGCCGTCCCGCAGGGTGGTGTCGTAGATGGCGACTGGATGTGTCATGCCTTAGTTGCCTTTTTCCAGCTTGAATGCGTCATGCAGGGCGCGGACCGCCAATTCGGTGTATTTCTCCTCGATGACGCAGGAGACCTTGATCTCGGAGGTGCTGATCATCAGGATGTTGATCCCTTCCTGGGCCAGAACCTTGAACATGGTGGAGGCGATGCCTGCGTGGTTGCGCATGCCCACCCCGACGATGGAGACCTTGGCGATGTTCTCGGAACCGCTCACTCGTTCGGCGCCGATTTCTGCGCCAACCCGCTCCATGATCTGCATGGTTTTTTTATACTCGGTGCGCGGCACGGTGAAGGTCATGTCGGTGAGCGCGCCTTCGCGGGTGTTTTGGATGATCATATCCACCACGATGCCCTCGCTGGTGAGCGGATCGAAGACCTTGGCTGCGGTGCCGGGCACGTCGGGGATTCTGGCGATGGTGATACGGGCTTCATTTTTGGTGCAGGTTACTCCGGATACGGGATTTGATTCCATTTCTTTATCCTCCTCTACCACCCATGTTCCTTCGGTCTCCGTGAAGGTGGAACGAACATGGACAGGAACATTATAGCGTTTGGCAAAACCGACCGAGCGGATGTCCAGCACCTTGGCGCCGAGACTGGCCAGTTCCAGCATTTCATCATAGGAGATGCGGTCTATTTTTCTGGCGGTGGAGCAGATGTTGGGATCGGTGGTGTACACCCCTTCCACATCGGTGTAAATCTCGCACTCGTCGGCTTTGAGCGCCGCAGCCAGGGCCACAGCCGTGGTATCGGAGCCGCCGCGGCCCAGGGTGGTAAGGTCGCCGTCTTCGGTGACCCCTTGAAACCCGGCCACCACCACGATTTTGCCCGCGTCCAGGTGTCGGTTGATCAGGGCCGCGTCGATGGTCTGAATCCTGGCCTTGGTGTGCATCCGGTCGGTGGTGATCCTGACCTGATCGCCCAAGAGCGAGATGGCATCGAGGCCCGCATCCTTCACCGCCATGGCGAAGAGGGCGATGGTTGCCTGTTCGCCGGTGGCCAGGAGTACGTCCATTTCCCGGGGGTCGGGAATGGCCTGCATCTGGTTGGCCAAATCGACGAAACGGTTGGTCTCGCCGGCCATGGCCGAGAGTACGACCACCATTCGGTGTCCCTTGCGGCTGTAGCCCATGACCCGTTCGGCCACCGCCTTGATTTTTTGCGGGTTTGCCACCGAGGTCCCGCCGAATTTCTGCACGATTAACGCCATTGCTGCCTGCTGCTCCTGATCTGGATGTTAAAAAAAATCTGCCGGAAGGCGAGACTCCCAAAAATATCCGGCTCCCCATATTCTGTTAAAGCCGGAAAAATTCCCAAAACGCACTGTGCTACAATTTTATTTTTTTTTCAACCGAACAAATTGCTTGGGGCGGATTTTCCCGATGTGCCTAAGGGAAACATGATACCTGGGCAACAGGCAGGCAAAAGAAACTTGTAATAATCGCCCTGTTTTGCTAAATAATATATGTTTATCTGAGTTCGGCATCCAGGCGGTTGCACGGAGTGGCCGCTGAAATCCCCATGGAATACAGTGTTAATGGTAAAAGTAAGCAACATATCCGCTTTTGTTTCCAATGCGAGCAAGGCTTTCCTTTCCTGGTTATGCCCACCGTGTCTCGCCGCCTTTTCCAGAGGCCTGGCCCGCTTTCGCAACCACACGAAAAGACATCTGGCTATCTTCTTAAACACCACCCATTTTCTCACCCTGGGCGTATCCCTCGCACTGATTGTCGCTTTTTTTCTCTATGCCGTGAATGGAAAAGCCATGTTGGCCCGGTCCCAGGCCAACGAAACGGAAGAATTCCTGCCCAACGTTCGGGAGATTGTCGGTGAGATCCGTCCCGGAGATTCGTTGAGTTCTTCCTTCCGCTCCAACGGGGTTGATGAAGAGGTTCGAAAATCGGTGATCACCGCCTTTAACGGGATGGTGAATTTTCGGGAGATGAAGCCGCATGATCGGTATACCCTGACCCTTGATGACGATGGCGGCCTGGTTAAATGTCTTTACGAATCCGGCCCTCTTGAGGTTCATACCATCGAGCGTACGGCCGAGGGCTGTCTCAAGGCTAAGAAACTGGATGTCACCCTCGATTGCCGGACGGTCAAATTGCGGGGCAAGATCGAATCATCTCTGTATGCCGCACTCAGCGCCTTCCATGAAGACCCCAAACTGATCTACAGCTTTGCCGACATCTTTGCCTCAAAGATCGATTTCAACACCGAGACCCGGTTTGGCGACACCTTTGAACTGGTTTTTGAAAAATATTACAAAAACAACCAGTTTGTCGGCTACGGCAAGATCCTGGTGGCGCGCTACAACAGCAAAGAGATCGGCCCGCTTGAGGGTTTTTACTATGACCGGGGCCGGGAGGATTCTGCCTATTTCGACCACAGCGGCTTTGAGCTGGGCGAATCGTTTATCCGTTCCCCCCTGCCCATGGCCAGGGTCTCTTCCGGGTTTTCCTATCACCGGTATCATCCGGTGCTGGATATTGTCCGACCCCACCTGGGCGTTGATCTTGCAGCCCCGGCAGGTACTCCGATCATGGCCGCCTCCGATGGCCGGGTGAATTATGCCGGTTGGAAAGGCGGCTTTGGCAAGCAGGTCATTATCGACCATGGCGGCGGCTACCAGACCTTTTATGGACATCTTTCCGGCTTCGCCAATAATATTACGGCAGGGGCCAGGGTGCATCAGAAACAAATTATCGGTTATGTCGGCTCCACCGGTATAGCCACAGGCCCGCATCTTGATTACCGGCTGGCGCAGAACGGCACCTTCACCAACCCCTTCAGTGTCAAGTTTCGTCCCCGCTCCCAGTTGGCAGGAACCCAGATGGTTCTTTTCCGGCAGGAACTACAGTCGCTTACCCAATTGGCCCAGAGTCTTGACGATCCCAAGGTCATGGTGGTGAAGAACGTGGTGGTGACCCCGGACAACCCGATTTCCCTGCTGTAATCCTTTTGCCCTCCCCTGCCCCTTTTCATATCGTTCTGGTCGAGCCGGAGATCCCCCCCAATACCGGGAGCATCTCCAGGCTGTGTGGGGCCACGGATACCGTACGCGCCGGTCTTGATTACTGGAAGTTTGTCGATATCCGCTACTGGGAGAGTTTCGATGAGTTTCTCGCAGCCCAGGACGAGCTGCGTCTGCACTTTTTCACCACCAAGGTGGACCGAGCCTACACCGAACCGCACTACCAGCCCGGTGATTATCTAGTCTTTGGCCGCGAGACCAAGGGGCTGCCCGAGGAGATTATCGATCTCTACCGGGAACGCTGCGCCACCATCCCCATGAGCAACCCCAATATCCGCAGCATCAACCTGGGCATGGCCGCAGCGGTGGTGCTCTACGAGGCGATCAGGCAGCGGGATTTGGGGTAGGTGCGGCCTTGCTCGCGAAGCGGGGCCGGGAGATGAATCACCTCTCCCCTCGGAGTCCACGCTTACCTTGCGGGAGAGGGTCAGGGTGAGGGGGAACGGCCAGATGTGATGGTGTTGGCAACTTCACCCACCCCCAGCCCCTCCCGTCGAGGGAGGGGAGTTTAACGCAAAATCCTAATTGGTAGCGTACCGGTATTTCAGATCCTGCTCTAGCATCTTCTCCAGGGTCGCGTCCAGCAACTTTTTCTGACAGTCCACCCCAGTCATACTCCCCTCGCGTTGAAAGGCCATGGCGCGGCAGCCACCGAAGCAGAGGGGCAGGTATTCACATTCCAGACATTGCTCTTCCCCGTGCCAGTGATCCACGCAGTACTTTTCTTGCCAGCCCTGCGCCATGCCCTTCCAGATGTCGCCGCAGGCAAACTCCGGGTGGCCGATCAGGGTGACGCACTTGTAAATGGTGCCGTCGTGGTCCACGGTGAAGGCATCATTGATATCCACCATGCAGGTTGCGGGTTGCAGCTTGGGGAAGTTATAGCCCCGCTGCATGATCGCCTCCCGCAGCATGAGCGAGGTCGCATGCACCCAAGGCTCGTCGTTGGAGCAGCAGCCACCGCTGAACTCCGGGTTGGCAAAGCGGTCGTTGACCTGCATCACCGGAAAAAACTGAACGCTGCCGAAGTCGGTGGTTGCAAAACCGGCCTCGGCCAGGGTATCGAGCAGGGCGGGAAAGGTGGCGTGGTTCTCCAACGTGTAATTGCCGCTCAGGGTGATGGCGCAGAGGCCGCGGCAGGCAGTGAGATTAGCGACGATGACGGCCCAGCTCCCCTGCCCGTCCTTGAACGGCCGGAAGCGGTCGTGATTGTCGGCCGGGCCGTCGATGGTGATTTTGGCGCTGACCAGCCCCAGTGTCACCAGTTCTTTGACCACCGCCGGGGTGAAAAGCGAACCGTTGGTGACCAGAGTAAACTCGAATGTGCCGCCCAACGCCTCGATGGCTGGCTTGAGCTGACTGGCCAGGGAGCGGATGCGGCGAACATAGAGCAGCGGCTCACCGCCGTAAAAGTCTAAAATCAGCCGTTTCTTTTTGTCGGCGGCAAAGCGCGCCAACAGGTGGGCCGCCAACTGGTCGGCAGTGGCGTCGCTCATGGCCGTCGCGCCCTTGAGGCTCCCCTCGTAGCAGTAGATACAAGCGAAATTGCAGGCCATGCCCAGAATCACCGAGACCCTTAGGTTGGGGTTCAGGCGGTTGACCGTGGGCAGGTAATCGCGCATCTCCTGCTGTTCCTTGACCGGGTCAGCAACCAACATGCCCAGTCGAGTAAGAACATCCATTTTTTCCGGGGAAGCCGTACCTGCCTGGACAGCGGCAAGGGTCTCCGCGTTCAAAAGAGTTAGGGCGCAGGTCTTGGTTGAAAAAAGAAGACGTGTCTCTTTTTTCTCCGATAGGGAAAATATTTTTAGAAAGGGAGAAAGATGCATAGCAAAAAAATGAGGGAGGCTTGCGTCCCCCTCTTGGTCCGGAATTCGACTACTTTGCGGGCGAGGCTGTGGCTGCAGTCGAAGGCCTACCGACGCAACACCCTGCCATGGCAGCCACCTTGGCCACATCCATCCCCTGGTCCAGCACAATGATTTTTTCCTGCATGATACTCTCCTTATGGTGAAGGGTTGTTGGGTTCAGCCTGCCGAGTGGGCCGACTGCTAAAAAGTGAGTTTCATCCCGGCCAGTACCCAGCGGTCTGGGCTCTGGTACCAGACACTGTTGTCCTGGGCCCCGTTGAAAAGATTGTACACCTTGCCGTACAGATCGCAGGAGACAAACGACGAGCTGTACACGGTCCGGCCCAGGCTGGCGTTCCAGATCAGATTCTCTGTCTGCCCCAGTTCCCCCCGCCCAGAGACATGTCTGGTATCCCACCAGATATACTGGCCAGTCAGCTCACCCCGCCAGCCCTGCTGGTCTTGGTAGCGGAGGATCAGGTTGGTTGAGGTGGTGGCGTTGTTCTCATAAACACTTTGCTCCTCCTGTTTGATCAGAGTGTAGGTATTGTTAGCCACCAGGCTCAGGTTGTGCCAGGGGGTGGTGGCAGCCTCGACCTCAAAGCCTTGGCGTTGGCTAAAGCCGCCGTTCCAATAGGTTCCGAATCCATCCGCCCACCAGGTATCTTTAATCCGGTGGAGAAAGGTGTTGAGCTTGAGCGAGAGAAAGGGCAGGCTCCGATTCTCCACCCCCATCTGCCAGGAGGTAACGACCTCTGGCTTGAGGGCTGGGTTGCGGATGTCCCAGATCCCGCCGCCAGCAAGATAGGAGAGGACGGGATGCTGGAATCCCCGTGCAGCAACGGCTCGCAGCAAGGTATCCTCGCGAAGTTTATAGGTTGCGCCCAGGCTTGGGCTGACCATGCTATCGCTGATACTGTGATGGTCAAAGCGGATACCGGGAGTGAGGGCGAGTCGGCCAAAGGTCATGGTGTCGTTGAGATACACCCCCCAGGTCTCTTCATAGCCCGGTATAGAAATATCTTGGGCTGGTAGCCACCAGTTGGCCTGTGCCCACGGACCATAATCGGTGGTGGTACCCATTTCGCTGCGGTTCATTTCGCCGCCCAGGGAGACCTGCTGCCAGTCGTCCTGCCAGCTCAGGTGGGCGTTCATACCTTTGCTCTTCTCCTGCCAGCGGGCCTTATAGAACAGCTCATCCTGTGTCCCTGCGAGGGTGCCTGGCAGGATAATTCGATTATTAATATAGGTTCGTTCATACTGACGAGCGCCAAGGTTGAGATGCAGGGAGTCGGTGAGTGGAGTGTCGTAGTTGGCTGTGAGAAAATGATTGCGGTCGGTAATATCCTCGCCGAAATCAGGAGACCACGCGGAGCCGAGGGTGATATCTGTGGTGCGAAAATGCGGGTTCAGGGCGCTGCCGGTGAGGGTGAGGGTGGAGCTGCGCGGCAAGTCAACACTGAGCTTGCCGTAGACCCGGCCGCTGTCGTAATAGCGGTCGTTCTTCAGGCCGTTTGAATCCTGTTGCCCTGCATAGAGGTAGTAGCCGACTTTACCGACCTTGCCTGCCAGGTCCGCCTCGTATTCGGCCACCTGACGTTCGCCAAAGGAGCCGCTCACGGTACCGGTAGGCTTGCCGCTGCTGCCGGTTTTTTTAGTAAGGATATTGATCACTCCGCCCTGGGAAGAGCCCCAGGCTGAGGAGGCTGGGCCTTTGATGATCTCGATGCGCTCGATGATTCGCAGGGGGAGATGATTCACCTCCGCAGCCCCGGACATGGCTGAGTTGAGGCGGACACCATCGATGAGCACCAGCACATGTTCCTCCCGGCTGCCCTGGATGAACACTTGGCTGCTCCCGTTGAAATCCGGGGGAGTAGAATGGACAAACACGCCGGGCAGGCGGGACAGCACCTCGCCCAGACTTTGGGCGTGCATACCCTCGATCTCTTCCGCCGTGATGATACTGACGTTCTCCGCCACCTGGGTCATGGGTTTGGGCGCACGGGTGGCGACCTCCACCATTTGGGAGTCGTCGAAGTACATGGACATGGGGGCTGGAGTCGCGCTCGGTTCAGCAGCGCTGCTGAAGCCCGGCAGTATGGCGAGGAGTAAGAAGGTAGCGCTGGCGGAGGTGCGACTACAGAAAAAATACGGATACGGCATGGGGGTCTCCCAGGGAAAAATTAAATATTGCGCATAATCTCAGAAGGTTATGCGCTCTACTCTGTCCCCCCCCCCGGGTTACAGACTGCGATCTCTGCTTGCGCAATGGGGCGCAAGGTTCTAGGATTACTCCATGTTGTCTGGCCTTTAACCATTCCCAATGGGTCGATTCGCCGGTGAAAAAGTGTATTCTTTTTATGGTGCTGCTGCTTCTCGCCGGGTCCGCTCCGGCCTGGGCGTTGGACTGCGTTCTGCTCCAGTCCTCGGCGCTCAAGCCCTACGAAGAGGCCCGCCAGGGCTTTGAAAAGGCCTGGCTCAGCCAACATTTCTTGGGGCCGAAAAGCATCAGCGGAAATAGCGTAACACAGGTGCTGCTCTCGGAGCAACAGGCAGCGAATATTTTTTCCCTAAAAAAACAGCTGCAAGCCGCTCGGCTGGTGGTGGCCATCGGCGATCAGGCCCTGGAATTCGTCAAGGAGATGCGGGAGGTACCGGTGGTCTATCTACTGGCGCCCTCGGCCACGACGCTGGCCAAAAATTTCATCGGCATCGAGATGCGAATCCAGCCTTCCCGGCAGCTGGCCGCGATCAACAAGGCCCTGCCCAAGGTCCGCTCCATCGGCGTTCTTTACAACCCCTCCCAATCCGGCCAGTGGGTGCAGGAGGCGCTGCTCTCGCCGGTGGGTTCGGTGCAGACCCTGCTCTTCAAGAAGTTCGACAGCCAGACCAACGTGCCGGGCGCGCTCCAGGAGCTGGTCGGCAAGGTCGATGCCTACTGGCTGCTGCCAGACCCCCAGCTCACCGCGCCGCAGGTTTTGGGCACTCTGCTGGAATTCTCCATGAAAAACCGTGTCCCCATCATCAGCTTTTCAGAAAAGTACTTGGCCCAAGGCGCTGCCGTGGCGGTTACCTTTGATACCATTGATATGGGTGCCCAGGCCGCAGAGCTTGGCGCCCAGGTTTCCCGAGATGGCCTGGGCGGAGATATTCCCGCTCTCACCCCGCCTCGCAAGGTCAGGGTGGTGTCCAACCCCACGGTGCTTGAGCGGCTGGGCGTCCCTTCCGCCCCCCCCGGTATCGACGCCACCTATACCCCGGAGGGTGGACGATGAGCCCTCTGGATGTGCACTGGATCGGAAAAAAATTCTGGCTGCCGCTGGGCTACCGGTTGAAGCTGTTCCTCACCTTTCTTGGGGTTTTGGTTCTCTGCGGCGGCGGGTTGATTCTGCTTTTCAGTCAAAATCAGAGGCAAGCCCTGCAGGAACAGACTTACAATAAAGGGAGATTTATCTCCTCGGTACTGGCCCGCAATCTTGAGACTCCACTTTTTTTCATGAACATGGAGCAGATCAGCGCCAACGCCGATGCGGTCCTCGGGGCAACCGACCTCGTTGCCGTGCTGATTTACGATAAGGACGGCCATCTGATCTTTTCCCGCTTCGCGTCGCCGACAGACGATACTTCCTCCTGGCTGGCGGAATTGAGCCGCCTCGCAGGTTTCATGGCGGAACACACAACGGAGAAAGAAGAGTCCGCCAGCACCCATTGGCGTCAGAAACGGTATTTTGTGTTCTGCAAGCGGATCAGTACCGTCGTCAAATCCGATGATCAGACCTCCCTGTATTTTGACACCGGCAAGGTGCAACAGGGTGCGCCTACCGAGCTCGGTGGCGTGCAGATTATTTTTAGCCATGCCCAGTATGACCGGAGCATGGCACAGATCATCCGGCATGCGGCGCTGATTTTTCTCTCCTTTTTGCCCATCTCTCTGTTTATGGCCCTCATGCTGGCACGGGACGTAGTCAAGCCGCTGCGCACTTTGGTCGAAATCCTGAGAACCAGGCTGGGGAAGCCGGAAGAAGAAGAAGAAGAAGAAGAAGAAGAAGAAGAAGAAGAACGAAAAACCGATGAACTCGGCCAACTCGACAAACGATTGAAGCAGCTGGTCGGTCAGCTCGACTACTCCTTTGCCACCATCGCCCAGATGAACGAGGGGCTGGAGGAAAAGGTGGCTGCCCGCACCGCTGAACTCACCAGGGCCATGCAGGAACTTAAGGATGCTCAGGCTCAGCTGGTGCAATCGGAAAAAATGGGGGCTGTGGGCCAGTTGGTCGCCGGGGTGGCCCATGAGGTCAACAATACCACCAACTTCATTACCGGCGCCCTGCCTCCTCTGGGAAAACGCCTAGACGAACTGCGTCAGATTTTGGAAGGCCATGGGGAGCAGAGCTGCCCGGATTCGAGCCGGGTGGCAGAGCTGATGCAGAGCATCGATCTGCTCATGGGCAATGTCCGGGAAGGGGCGCGGCGCACCAGCAAAATTGTCACCGATCTTAAAAATTTTTCCCGGCCCGATGACGATCTCTTTTGCCAGATAGACATCAATCAGTGTCTGGAAAGCACTCTGGCCCTGGCCCTGCCGGAATACCGGCATCGGATCGAGGTGAGCAGGGAGTTTGCCGCGGACCTGCCCAAGGTGCCCGGCTCCCAAGGGCAGCTTAATCAGGTGTTCATGAATTTGATCATCAACGCGGTTCACGCCCAGCCGGACAAGGGCTCCCTGCTGATCCGCACCTTCAGTTCGGAGGATGCCGTGCATGTGCTCTTCAAGGACAGCGGCCCCGGCATCCCGGAACATATCCAAAAGAAGATATTCGATCCCTTTTTCACCACCAAGGAGATAGGCAAGGGCACGGGGCTTGGCCTGAGCGTGTCGTTTGGCATCGTCAAAAAGCATCGGGGTGTGATTCTGGTGCGCAGTGAACCGGGACAGGGCGCGGAATTCGAGATAATACTCCCCAGGAGTCAGGAGTCAGGAGTCAGGAGTCAGGAGTCAGGAGTCAGGAGTCAGGAGTCAGGAGTCAGGAGTCAGGAGTATTGTGCAGTACAGGTGATCAAAGTCAATGACGAAGAATAAAGGACGGGGTATGGACAAAAAGAAAGGACGGGTGCTGTATGTGGACGATGAAGAGATCAATCTGATCAACTTCCGGGAAACCCTGTGTGATGATTTCGAGATTTTCACGGCTGGTTCCGGGCAGGCGGCTCTGGCCCTTCTTGAACAGGAGGGAGAGATGGCCTTGGTGGTCTCTGATCAGCGGATGCCGGGAATGAGCGGCATTGAGCTGCTGACCAAGGTTCGGGAGGTGTATCCGGACACCATCAGGATGATCATCAGCGCCTACACCGAGGTCCACGAGCTGATCGAGGCCATCAACAAGGCTGAGGTGTACCGTTATTTTGTCAAACCTTGGAAGGAGGAGCAACTGCGGCTTACCATCGGCAACGCGGTGGGCACCTATGCTCTGGGTCAGGAGATCAAAGAGCTTGTTGCCCAGCGCAGAAAGGAGATGGCGGAGCGCATCCGGAACTTTGAGGGGGACAAGAGATGATCAATCGGGCGCGCTTGCTGTTCATCGACGACGAGGAGGTCAACCGGAGCAACTTCCAACAGACCTTTACCGAGGAGTATGATCTCCTGCTGGCCTCTTCAGGGGAGGAAGCCTTGGAGATCATAGCCCAAGCTCCCGGGCTTGCTCTGATCCTCGCCGACCAGCGCATGCCCGGATTGTCCGGGGCCGAAGTTCTGGCTCGGGCTCGGGAGCTTGCTCCCCACACGGAACGGATCATGATCACCGCTTACTCCGAGCCGGACGACATCATGGCCGCCATCAACCAGGGCCATGTGTACCGTTACATCCTCAAGCCCTGGGCCAGCGAAGAGCTGCGCATCGCCATCATCCAGGCGGTGGAGCGGTATCAGCTCAAACAGGAAAACCGGGAGTTGTTATTGGCCTTGGAAGCAAAGAACGCTGAATTGGAGGCGCTGGTCCGAGCCCGGACTCTGGAGCTGAAAAACCTCCAGAGTCTATTGCCCATCTGCTCCTATTGTCGAAAGATCCGAGACGACAAGAACGCTTGGCACGGGCTGGAGGAATATCTGCACCAGCATACCGACATTCTCTTTACCCACGGTGTCTGTCCAGCCTGCTATGACATGGTGATAGCAGGGTTTAAAAAAACGGAAGGAAAGTGATTCAGCTCCCGGACAGGGCCAAACCCAGAGCCAGCCGCGCGGCCCGAACCGAGGCCCCTGCCCCGCCCAGCCGCTCCCGGAGATCGGCAAGACCTGCCAGCATGGCGGCACGCTCCGTCTGATTCGTAATAAGCCTTGCGGTGGCTGTGGCGATTTTTTCCGGCATCGCCTCATCCTGCAACAACTCCGGCACCACCTCGCGCCCTGCCACAAGATTGACCAGAGAGGCGTATTGCACCTTGATCAGTCGTCGCCCCAAAAAATAGGTGAGCGGCGACACCCGGTAGGAAATCACCATGGGCACATTCAGAATAGCCAGCTCCATAGAAACCGTGCCCGAGGCCGCCATCACTGCGTCGCAGGCGGACATGAGATCGTAGCGGTTCTCCCGGATCACCCGCACCTCGACCCCTGCCTCGGCCAGGCCATGGGCCAGAAGATCATCCTTGCTCAGGGTTGGGGCCAGGGGCAGGAGAAAGACCGGTTTGATCAACTGCGTCTGCATCAGTTTTGCCGCGGCCAGGAAAACCGGGAGCATCCCGGCTATCTCCCGTTTTCGGCTACCCGGCAGGATGCCGATTACCTGGCTGTCCGGGGCAATACCTAGGGATTGCAGAAACTCCGTCCGGGGCCTGGTGGCGTGCACCGTGTCCATGAGGGGGTGGCCCACATACTCCACCTCCATCCCGCGTTTTTGGTAGAAATCCTTTTCAAAGGGCAGGATCACAGCCATGCGATCCACCAGTTTCTTGATGGTCTTGACCCGCCCGCTGCGCCAGGCCCAGACCTGGGGGCTGATATAATAGAAGACCGGAATACCGAGCCGCTTGGCCTTTTTGGCCAGGATCAGGTTGAAGTCGGGATAGTCGATGAGGATCAAGAGGCGGGGCGGCTGTTCTCGCAGCCGTTTTTCCAGAGCGTGCATGGCCTCGCGGATGAAGCGAAAATGGCTGATGACTTCGACGATGCCCACCACGGCCAGTTGCGAGGAATCGTAGAGAATCTCCATCCCTTGGGCGGCCAAGGCCGGGCCGCCGATGCCGCAGACCGTAAGAGCCGGGTCCTGCTCCCGCATGGCGGCGACGAGCTTTGCCCCGTGCATGTCGCCGGAGGCCTCGCCGGCCACGAGCATGATCTGCAAGGGAGCTGCTGCCATGGTTGGCTCAACCATGGAACAGCTGGGGGTGGCTGGCTGCATGTTCCTTGATCCTGGCCATGATCTCCTGGGCCACGGCCAGGGCCAACCGCCCTTCCCTGCCGGACACCTTTGGCTGGGTCCGGTTGCGGACATTCTTGATAAAATCCTTTAACTCCATCTCCAGGGCATCCTGGTGCAGGTAGCAGGAGGTGATGATCTCCTCCTGGGGCATAGAGTTTGCGTCCAGCTCCTTGCCCGGCTTGATCACGGTGATCTCTTTCTTGCCATAATCGACCGCCACAAATGAATTGGGCTGGAACACCCGCAGCCGACGGATGTTGTCCTTGGAGATGCGGCTTACGGTGAGATTGGCGGTGCAGCCGTTTTCAAAGATTAAGCGAACATTGGCGATATCGGTGGTTTGGGTGAAAACCGGCATGCCCACCGGATGCATGGAGGCGATGGGCGATTTGACGATGCTTAAGACAATGTCGATGTCGTGGATCATCAGGTCGAGGACCACATCGACATCCAGGCCCCTGGGCTTGAAAACATGGATCCGGTGCGACTCGATGAAGAGCGGTTGGGTGAGGTGTTCGGCCATGGCCAGAATGGCGGGATTGTACTGCTCGATATGGCCGATTTGCAGGATGCGCTGCCCTTTGTCCGCCAGGGCGATGAGATCGTCGGCCTCGGCCAGCGTGGTGGTCATGGGCTTTTCCAGCATCACGTCCTTGCCGGCCAGAAGACAGATCCGGGCCACCTGGTGGTGCAGGCTGGTGGGCACCACCACGCTCACCGCATCGACTTGGTCGAGCAGCGCCTGATAATCACCAAAAGCGGTGGTATTGCAGGCTGCGGCGACCTCGGCGGCGTAGGCCGGATTAAGATCCGCCACCCCCACCAGCTCCACCTCCGGGTTCGCCATATATTTTTGGGCGTGAAACTTGCCGAGATACCCTACCCCGATAACCCCGATACGTGTCTTTGTCATAAGATATGCCTGCCTGTGCGCTTGAATTTCTTGAGAAATTACGTCATTGCGCGGGAAGTGACAAGGTAAAATATGTTTGACCGACCCAAGGAAATCAATTTATAGGGGGGCCGAGTTGTGCTACTATCCTTCACAACATTGGTGAGCTGTCAGGTTTGTCTTTTATTTCAGTTCGCATTCAGTCCCTGCCATATGCCGGTCGCCAGCGGCCCAGCCTTTGATACTTTATGAAACTGCCACTTATCTCCAAGCTGCGTTTAAGAACCAAGATCCTCCTCGCCTGCGCTGTTTTCTTTTTGTTGGCGGTTGTCGGCCCTGCCCTACTCCTCCCTCGCCTTGTTGACCTTGAGACGCTCAAGACACGGATGAGCGCCCAGGTGAATGCCAAATTGGAGGGTGATCTGCAAACCGACCGCCTGGAATGGGCCTGGCTGCCTCTCCCTCATCTGAATTTGCGCAACACCCGTTTTACCAGCGAGGAAACCGGGCTGGTCGTTCCCATGGCCAAGGTGTATCCGGATTGGTTGGCCCTGTTTCGCGGCCAGGTTCGGATCGGCACGGTTGTTTTGCTAAATCCTGAGATCAGGGTGAGCCGGTTTCCCACTGCGCTCTCCGAGCCCCCCGATCCCGAACTTGCCGGGCTGAAAGTAGTGATCTGCAACGGCACCTTGCAAGTTGCCGCCAACAACCAGTGGCCTGTGCTGCGCAGCAAAAAATTGACTCTAAAAGCCCTGAATGGCAGTGTGGCTGTGAGCCTTGACGCCGTTGATTTTGATCTTGCCGCCCAACCTGCCGAAGGCGAACATCTTGCCGTATCCGGCGAGTATCAGCGGGAGGATGGTTCCTACAGTATGAAGTTTTCCTGCCGCAATTTTAATCCGCACGATGTGTTTCTTTCCTTTGCCCAAGGCAAACTGGTGCCCGGCGATTCCCCGCTCAATCTCTCTGGCAGCGTAGAAGGCCGGGGTTTAGAAAAAATCACCGGCAAGATCGTGGGTGATTCACCCTGTCTGGTGGCCTATCCACAGGATAAAAAGATCCTCCTGAGCTGCGGGGTTGTCGATCTGGCCTTTACCAAGGATGGAGACGACCTGCTGTTGACGCTCAATGAATTTGAGATGCGGGAGCCGGGGCTGAAGCTCACTGGCACGGCGCGGCGTTCCGCCGGAGGCACGGAAAATGCCGCGCCGATCTGGCAGATCGACCTCAAGGGTGAGGATCTCAATCTGACAGGGATTCGCGAGGTGGTTCTCTCCATGTGGGGGGAGAACAAGATTGCCAATGAGGTGGCAAAAATCGTGCGGGGCGGCACGGTGGGTAAGGCCAGCTACAGCTTCCGCGGCACAGCGGCTGACCTTGAATATGTGCGCAACATGCACATCTCCGCCGAGGATATTGATGCCTCCATCATGATCCCAGAAGGGGAGCTGCTACTGACCAACGTCAAAGGAAAGATGCGAATCGAAAAAGGGCTGCTTGTGGTGGATGGGGAGGAGGCCCGGATGGGCAACAGCCTGGGGAAGAATGGCCGCCTGATTCTGGGTCTGCCGGATGATGATTTTACCTTCAAGCTTGATGTTGATCTTGATGCCGATCTGGCCGAACTTCCGGACGTTTTGAAGCGTCTCGTCGCCCACCAGACCTTTCAGGACGAGTTGGCCAAGTTCAGCGGGGTTTCTGGTCGGGCCACCGGCCATCTCCACCTTGGCGATCATCTGAGAAATTTCAAGGTCGCCCTGGAAGTTGCCACCATGCAGGGTAAGGGGCGTTACGCGCCGTTGGCCTGGGATTTCGCCGTCGAGGGCGGCGGGATGACCATTGCCCCGCCCATGGTGCAGTGGCGGAACGTGCATGGCGCCTATGGTCCCCATGTGGTGAAAAAAGCAGCTGGGCAGATCCGTTGGCCAGACGATACTCTTCTCGATATTACCCAGCTTGAGGCAGTGCTGGCCGCAAAAGAGCTGGAAAAGGAAGACCTCTCCTATTTCAAGGAGATTACAGGGGCCTTGCACGAAAATATTACCCGGGCCGATGGCAGGATAGAGCTGCGGAACACCACCATCTCAGGGAAGGCTTCGGAACCCAAGCAGTGGAAGGCTGAGGCGGATGTTTTGGTGCAAAACCTTGCCGTGGAAACACCGCATTTTCCAGAGCCGATCCGAATAAAACAGGGAAAGGGGCATGTGTCGAATACGGCAATCACGGTTGGTGAGGCCACCGGCTCTATCTTCGGCGATTCCTTCACCCTGGGTGCCTCCTTGACCCATCAGGCTTTTGCCGCGCTGCGCGGCAAGGTATCACTGCAAGGAAAGGTCGGACAGGGTTTGGGGCAGTGGCTCAAGGACCGGCATCTTGTTTCCCCGACCCTTTTCCCGCACCTCCCCTTCCAGGTGGAATCCTTGCAGATCGATCTCCAGGAAGAAAAAACCCATGCCAAGGGCCTGATCCGGCCGGAGGGTACTCTATTCAGCAGCCCCCCGAAGGCTGATTTTTCCCTGGAATTCGCCAAGGACGATCCTCTGAAAATGGCGGCCCATGTTTACGGTGGCAAGGAAGAAGCCACAATCACCCTGGATTTTCTGGACAACACCAAGGAGACCTTTCTCTTCTCCTGGAAAGGGGAATTATCCAAGCATACCGTTGATCAGCTGCTGGAGCGAAAAAACCTGCTCCGGGGCAAGATTGCCGGTGATTTCCAGCTCTATCTGCCTTTAGACCCAAACAAGGTGGCCTTCAGCGGACAGCTTGAAGCCACGGATCTGCGTTGGTTCCTGGATGAGGAGACTGAACGCTTCGTTGATATTCAGGAGCTTCGCCTGGCAGGAGTGGGCAAGGATCTCAAGGTGAAACGCCTGGCCTGCGCCTTTAACGACAAGGAATCCATGGTGGTCAATGGGCTGGTTTCGCGGGTTGCCACCGGGCTGGCCCTGAAGCTCGATCTGGCCTCTCCGGCGCTTTCCAAGAAAACATTGCTCGATTTACAAGAGGCCCTGAAACGGATCAAGGACAGGGGCAGCAAGCCCGCTTCTCCCGAGGAGGCCGCCGCCCCGCCGCCCCACCCCTGGAATATCACCGGTACCGTGGCCTTTGATGTGGATGAATTCACCTCTGGCCCCAAGCCTGGGGAGACTGCCACTTCCACCTTGGTCTGGCAGCCGTTGCAGGGCGAATTCAGGATTCATCCCCAGTGGAGGATGTCCGCGCTCATAACCAATGGCC
Organism: Deltaproteobacteria bacterium; assembly: GCA_026388735.1. Classification (GTDB taxonomy): domain Bacteria; phylum Desulfobacterota; class Desulfobulbia; order Desulfobulbales; family Desulfurivibrionaceae; genus Thiovibrio. The sequence continues at coordinate 13,461 of JAPLJG010000020.1, read as the reverse complement.
GCCTCTGCTGTCTGGACACCACCGGCGAATGGTTTTCCACGCCAGAGCTGGGCGCAAGCCATTTTTCCTTAAACAGCGCCTGCCCCATCCCGCCAAGGTTTGAAACCGTGTTGCCCTGTCTTGGCTACCCGCAGGATATCATTGAAGGCGAATTCTCCCTCAATGGTCGGTTGGAAGGGGTGTTGAACAACTGGAAGGACGGAAATCTACAGATCGACTCCCATCAGGGGCGGATTTTGCGCATGAAGCTTCTGGCAAAGATCTTCAGTGTGGTCAATATCACGGATCTCTTTAGCATGGGCCAGGGTGAGGATGGCGCCGGGGCGTCTTCCAAGGGCTTCCCCTACACGGATCTTCATTTGAAGACCCACGTGAAAGACAACGACCTGATCATCGACGAGGCGGTGGTGCGCGGCGAAGGGCTTAACCTCTTTGCCAGGGGCAAGATGAATCTCAGCACCTTCGAGCTGGATGTCGTGGTCATGATTTCCCCGTTTAAAACCCTGGATGCCATTGTCAGCAAGGTGCCGCTGGTGGGCCGGGTCATTGGCGGGGAAACCGCCACCCTGGTTACCTTCCCGGTCGGGGTAACGGGTAAGGCCAGCGACCCCCAGGTTACGCTTCTGCCGCCGAGCGCGGTGGGCGAGGGCCTGGTGAATATCGTCAAAAGAACGCTGCTGCTGCCGTTCCACATCCTTTCCCCAATGTTACCCGAGGCGTCCCCGGAGCCTGCACAGAAGCCGTAGCGAGATAATATGGGGATATGCATGAAGGAATTTGTCCGGCTGATGAAGGCGCTGTCCGACCAAAACCGGGTCAAGATCGTCACGATGCTGGGAGAGCGGGAGCTGTGCGTCTGTGAATTGACCGCGCTCCTTGGTGTGGCTCAGCCTACGGTATCCAAGCATCTTCGCATCCTTGAAGAGAGCGGGTTGGTTTCCTTCCGCAAGGAGGGGAATTGGATCATCTACCGGCTGAACGCCGAGTGTCAGGACCAGGCCCGGATCATGCTCGGTCTGGTGGGACAGTGGTTGGATAACGCCCCGGAGATACAAGGGTTGCGGCAGAGATTGCCGGAGGTACAGCATCTGCGGAAAATTATGATCTAACCAAGCCGAAAAAGTCTTTTCAGCCAGCCGCCTTCCAGAGAGGGGTGGATGGCAAGAAAAGCGTGAAGTCGTGCAATGTTTGAGTCTTCCGGGGGGATAAGAAATTCCAGCCCCAGCTCAAAGTGCTTGGCCGGGCCGGAAAGAACATGGTCGAACCAGACGGGATGGGCGGGAATAACAAGTCTGTCTCCTTCTTCCCTACAGGTGTAAAAAAGATGGTAGTTGCCGGTGCGGATGTGGGGAACGGACAGGCGGGCGCCGTAGAGCGAAATGTCCACTAGGCTGCCCATCACAGGGTCGGCAAGAGCCAGCCTGTTTTTCGTGTCTCGCAGGATAAGCGTGACCGCCATGCTGACGTTGAACCGTGTCGCCCGTCGATGTTCTTGGCCCATACAGATTCGCCTCAGGGGGGAAACATCTCCCCCCATGCCGTGTAATGCCGCCTGTCCTCCCCGCAAATTCTGTTTATAGAATATTCTTGTAACACGTTGATGTCAAAGAAATTTTTCCGCGTAGCAACCAAAGCTTGCGGGGAAAGTCCATTAGTTCATCTTTTTGTCCTGCATTTCTTTGATCATCTCACTGATCAACTGGCCGTTGGGCGCGGTGGCCATTGGGTTGATGCTGACCAGTCCCTGCCAGGCGGCAATACCGCCAGGCTGATCCTTGAGGTCGTAGAGCAAAACAATTCCCTTGTTGAACCGGGCGGTTTCATGCTTAGCATTTGCCTGAATCGCTTTATCAAAAGAAGCGACGGCCTGCTGCGGATTGCCAGCCTGTCGGTACATGACCCCGAGATCGGTGAGCACATCGGCATTGTTCGGAGCCAGGGCCAGGGACTTGTTGTAGGCGGTGATCGCCTTGTCCGCCTGGTCGGAGTCAAAATACAGATGGCCAAGGTTGGTCCAGGCTTCGACGTTTGCGGGGTTTTTTTGCACCTCGAGCTCAAGCTGCAACAGCTGCTGGGTCTGCTCGGCGGTGAGCTTCTTGGCCTGGGTTTCCGTCTGGCCTGCGGCAACCCTGCTCGCTCCCCCGCCTGCCGGCGTCTTGTAGATGCTGAAAACGATCCCGGAGAGAAAGCCGATGATCAGGCAGCCAAGGCCGATAAGGAGCACGATTTCTTTTTTATAGCCGCCTGCGGGAGATTGCTCGGGTTGTGCTGCCATGAGGTGAAGCCTCCTTCCTGGATTGGGGGTTGAATATTTTTTTGACAAGGTCAAATCATGCCACGCTTGTTTGACACGCACGGCAGAATAAATGTTCCGTAAAAATGCATGATTCGGTTATGCCCCCAGCTCATGCACCTGGAGCCCGGAGCTTGGGGCGAGTTGAAGCGCCTCGTCAACGATCCGGCGGTGGTGGGTAAAGAGAATAACCTGGGTCTTGGCGGCCAGTTCCCCCAGGATCTTCAGGGCGGCACGGGAACGGGCATCGTCGGCGTTCACCAGGATATCGTCAAGGATAAAGGGCATGGGTTCATGGCTGGCAAGACGCCATTCCAAAGAGGCTAGGCGCAGGGCGAGATAGAGTTGGTCCCGGGTGCCGGAGCTCATCCGTTCCACCAAAACCCTGGCGCCGGTTGGTCGTGTTCCCACCAGCATCGGCTGGCCCTGATCATCTTCATCGGTCAGTAATCCGGCAAAGGAGCCCAGGGTGAGTTCGCTGAAATACCGGGAGGCGATCTCCAGGACCGGGGCTTGGTTCTCGCTGCGAAACCGTTCGATCTCGCTTTTTAAAACATGTCCGGCAACCTTGAGCTGAATGTATCGTTCCGCCAGCCGTCGGAGTTTGGCCAACAACCTGGCGCCCTGCTCTGCCGCCTCGGCGGCCCTGGCATTGCCGTCCATTTGCCGGAGCTGGTTGCTTTTTTCTCCGATGAGCACGGAGAGCCGCTTGCCTTCCGGGGCCAATTCCTGCTCGATTTTTTGGCTCAGCCGGGCGATTTCTTCGGGGAGTGCATCCGGGTCAATTTTCGCGGCCTGGGCCTCTAGGTTGGCAAGGGAAAGGCCGCCTGCGCCTTCGATCAGGGTTTTCTCGGTTTGTCTGAGGCGATCCAATAGACTACGGTATTGGGCCGAGCGTTTTTCTGCTGCCTCCAGTTCCTCCGGTAAAATCTTCCCGGCCAGGCGGCAGAGGTCCGCGAGCTGGTGCCGGGCCAGAATCGTTTCTTCCGCTACTCGAAGCTTTTCCTCGGTGACCTCTTGTGTTTCCTGGGCATATCGGGCGTGGAGGGTTCGGTCGTTTCTCGCCTGATTGAGCAGAGCCTTGAGTTGCGCCACGATCTGCCCGGCCGGTTGTCCCATGAGCGCAGGGGCAATTTTTTGCGCCAGGGCCAGAGCTGCCTCCTCGAATCGCCCGGCGTCACGGTCGATCCCCTCAATCCGTTTGCGAAGCTCATCGGCCTCTTTCAGTCGGGCAAAACAGGTGTGCAGATTTTCCAGCACATCCCCGGCCTCGGCAGGGTGGATCTGCCGGTCGCCGCCAAGGCTGCCAACCACCTCCTGCCACTCCTGCCGCCAGAGCCCAAGCTCTTCCGTGAAGCGGGCCTTCTCATTTTCCGTCTGGAGGAGTTCCCCTTCCAGCGCCGATTTCCTTTCAAGGAGCCTCTGCCGCTTTTCTTCAAAGGCCGTCAGCCGCTCCAGGGCATCCTCAATCTGGAGCAGGAGCGGTTCAAGCTCTTTGCTCTGCGGCGGGGTGTGCTCCCCAAGCTCGGCTAGTTCCTTGAGCAAGGCCGTGCTGATTTTTTCCCGCTCCGAGCTTTTTCTTTCCAGTTCGACTTCCCTTGCCTGCAATTCTTCCGCGCTGAGCCGGAGCGTGGCGGCCCCGCTGAGCCAGGCCAGCATCTCCGCCGGAGAAAGGGGAATGATTGCGCAGGGCTGCCAGAGGCTGCACCACTCCGTATCCATGGCCGTAAAAGCCAGGCTCAGCTGGGCCGCCTTGTTCTCCAATTCGGCCAAAGCCTCTGCGAGGCTCTGCTGCTCTGCCCGCAAGGCCGCGAAGGCCTGAACCCGATCTGCCTCGCGGCGGAGACGATCCGCCACCGTATCCGCCAGGGCCACCTTTTTTTCATAGGCCTCGGGCAGGGGCAGATCCAGGGCAAAAGCCGCATCTTCTCCGGCAAGGTCTTCGCCCTTGAGCCACTGGCGGCGGAGAAGCTCCCAGCCTTTGTCGCGCTGGGTTCGGATCAGGACAAGCTCTTCTTCCGTGGGCGCGCTTCCAGAGGTTTCCCGCTGGCGGATGTCGGCCTGCACCTCGGCCAGCCTTTTGTGCAGTCGGTCCCGTTCCTGTTGGCTCTCCCTCTGCCGCGCCGTCTGCTCGTTGAATGCCGCCTCGTATTTGCGCACCGTTTCCGGCAGGGCAAGAGGCAGGGCAAGGAAATCCGCAAGATTGCCGGACCAGAGAGAAAGCCACTCCAGGGCCTGCAGGCAATGGCGCTTTTTTTCTTCTCTGCTCCTGGCCTTGTCCGCCAGGTCCGCATCGAGTCCTCCGGTTTTCCTGGCCAGCCGCAGGGCCTGACTCAGTCCTGCCGTGTTTTTGGCTAACGGCAATCCGGCCAGCTCCCTGTCAATCTTTTCCAGTTCCCCGCCAATCTCCCGCCGCCGTTTTTCGGTCTGGCTCAGACCCTGCTGCAAGCCTTCGTGTCTGGCTGCCAGATGTCCGATAATCTTTCTTCTGCCGGAAACAGTCCGGAGGGTCTCCACCTGCTCCAAAGAGATATCCTGCCGCACCAGCCTGAGGAAGTCGGCAGCCTCCCCTTTGTTGCTGATCCGCATGCCTTCAAGGCGGGGCCGGTCTTCCCTGCCTTTTTTGTATTCCCCCAGCCGTTGGTGCAGCTCCTCGATGGCATCTTCTGCCTCATGCGCCGGCTGCCGGGCGGAAACAACCGCCATTTTGCCCTGCATCTCCATGAGCTTGGCCGCAACAACGGTTTCCTTGTGGGCCAGGATGTGGAGTGTTTTTTCGAGCTCCTGGCGGTGGGTGGCAAAATCATCCGGTAGCTCCACGACCTGGCCCATTTCGGCAAGTTGCTGCCGGAGGGCATTGCGCAGGGCAAGTTGGGGTAACATTTGCCTGATGCGTTCCAGTTGCCGCCTGCGCCGGTCCTTTTCTCCATGCTGCTCTTCGATGGATTTGAGAGCTACCTGTGCCGCCTGCAATTCATTATTGAGTTCGTGCCAGTCCCGGCTGGAAAGGGAGGCATCCCGCACGACCTTCTGGGTTTCCTTGTAGGCGGCCAGTGCCTCGTTGATCTCCCGCTTTGTGCCGCGCGCCGTGAACAGGGCCTCGGCCTCGCTCTCCAGCCCGGCGAGAACCCCGCGCAGGGAAGAGACTCCAGCCCCTGCCGAGAACAGGGCCTGGCCCACCTCGCCCTTTTGGGCCAGGATATCTTCGCCGCCTTTGATGAGATCCTCATGGGTCAGACCATACAGCGATTCAAAAACCGCCTGCTCGGCGATGGGCAAAAAGGCAGCCAGGGTTTCGGCGGCAAGCGGGTTACCTTGCGGGTCAAGGATGTCGGCCTTTCTCTTTTTGCGCCGATAAAAGGCAAGCTCCCGGCCATCTTCCGATTCCAGGCATCCGCCCACCGATAGCTGGTCATTGGCATGGAGGAAATTATCCAGGGTTCGTTCGGGGAAGCCGAAAAGCCAGGCTTTGAGGGCCCTGAGGGTGGTGCTTTTTCCTGCCTCATTGGGGCCGTGCACGATGTGCAGGCCAGGGCCCAGGTGCAGGGTGCGGTCGGTGAAACGGCCAAAGGCCTTGAGTTCGAGTCGGGTAATCTTCACCGGCTTCCCCCCTGCCCCAGCAGTCTGGCGAGGAGCATTTCCTTGATCTTTTCGCGGAGGCCGTTGGCCTGCGACGGGGGATCATTGGAAACAAGCCCGCCTTCATGCAGAAGTTCCGGCGGCAGTTTACTCTGGAGCACTCCGATTTCCGGCACCAGCTCCATGAGCGCTGTCGGTGCAAAATCGAGGCGGTCAATGGCCCGGACCAGTTCTGCCATGGGCGTTTCCTCGCCGAGATCTGCCGCCAGCGCCACGGGCCGCTGGGTGGCAAACTGCACCTTTTCTAGCCACAGCTCGCCTAGCCCTGCGGCAAGACCGCGGAATTCCTCGGTCAGGGCCGCAGAATCACGGTAGAGTTCGGCATGGAGCGGGCTTGTGCCCACCAGTTGCAGGCGGATCGCCAGGGGCCTTCCCTCGGCGTTGGCCTGTTCCGCTTCCATGGCCTGCCGCACCGCGTCAAGAACCAGATCCATTGTGGCGCAGTTTGTGAGATCGACCCGGCACAGATACCAACGCAACACATCAAGGTCGCGGTGCTCCACTGCGGCGATGCGCCCCTCCTCCACCCTTACCAGCGTGGCCCCTTTGGGCCCGGCCTCATGGATATGCCTGCCCTGGATATTGCCGGGGAAAACGATCCAGGGCGACTGGCTCACTTCCTCCCGCATATGGACGTGACCAAGAGCCCAGTAGTCGTAGCCTTTGGCCTTCAGATCGTCGAGGGAACACGGGGCATAGGGTTCATGCCCCTGCCTGCCGGTAAGGGAGGTATGGAGCAGGCCGATGTTCAGATAATGCGGGAGCGCCTGGGGGTAATTGCGGGCAATATTTTCGGCCAGGGCCCTGGTATGGTAGCCTTGGCCGTGCACCGCAACTCCCAAGTCTTCAAGCAATTTGGTTTCGGGCTGTTTGGTGGAAAAGTGGTGGACGTTGTCCGGCAGGCGCAGGGCCTTACTGATCTGGCTTGCCGCGTCATGGTTGCCCGAGGCCAGGAAGACCCGGATATTTTCCTTGCGCAGCCGGGAGATGCGGTCGATGAAATACAGGCCGGTATTGTAATCCTTCCAGTCTCCGTCGTAGAGATCGCCGGACAAAAGGACAAAGGCGACCTGTTCTTCGATGGCCAGATCGATCAGGTTGTCGAACGCCCGCCTGGTTGCCTGGCGGAGCTGGGCAACCGGCGCATCGGCATAGCCCTCCAGACCGCGCAGTGGGCTGTCGAGGTGGATATCTGCGGCATGGAGAAAGGTGAACATGGCTTATTTGACCAGGAGGGGGATGGTGAGAAAGGAGCCGCCGCCAGCCAGGTTCCCGCCAAGGACCAGCAGAAAAATATTGAGCACGGAAAAATCCTGCATCCAACCTCCCGAAGTCATTGACTTTAACCCTTACAGCTTCTCTGTGTACCATAGGCCTCGCCAATATGCCAGTAAACATTGAAACGCCATGAACGCCGCGTTTCTTCTTGACATGGGGCCTGCCGGGCAGATATCAAGAGGCTTCCACACAACGAAGACAAAGGCGATCCGGGAGAGGTTTATGGATAGGCAGGTGGCAAGGCAGTTGCAGCAGTTTCTAGACGAAGACATCGGTCTAGGAGACATCACCACCGATTCGGTGTTTGGGCCGGATCAGGAGGGGCAGGCCGTATTTGTCGCCAAGGAAGACTTCGTGGTGGCCGGGCTCGATGAGATCGCTCCCCTGGTTTTTGCCACCCGAAACCCAAAAATTGTCTGTGCAGTCCTGAAAAAAGACGGCGAGGTAGCCCAATCAGGCGAGCGCATCTTTTCCGCGCAGGGTCCGGTGCGGGATCTGCTCAGCGCCGAAAGGTTGGCCCTCAATCTGGTCCAGCGGCTGAGTGGCATCGCCACCCTGACCGCCGCCTTTGTCCGCGAGGTCGAGGGGCTGCCGGTGAGAATCATCGACACCCGCAAGACCACCCCCGGCTTGAGGGGTATGGAAAAATACGCAGTTCGGGTCGGCGGCGGCCACAATCACCGGTTCAGTCTGGCCGACGGCATCCTGCTCAAGGACAACCATATCGCGGCCTGCGGCTCCATTACCCAGGCGGTTAAGGTCCTGCGGGACAAGGCGCCGCACACCCTAAAGATCGAGGTTGAGACCGAAAACCTGGCCCAGGTGGAGGAATGCCTGGCTTGCGGGGTCGAGATCATCATGCTCGACAACATGGCTCCGGCCCTGATGCGTCAGGCCGTGACCTTGATTGCGGGCCGTGCCTTGGTGGAGGCTTCCGGCGGGGTGAATCTCGCCAATGTCCGAGAAATTGGCGAAACCGGGGTTAATCTGATTTCCGTGGGGGCGCTCACCCATTCCGCTAAGGCCGTGGATATCAGCATGCGCCTGAGCGTGTAAGCGATCACATGGCACCGCATCTGCTTCGCAGTCTCACTGTGCTCGCTTAGCTGTCATCGGCCTGCCCGCATACTTGCTGTATAGCGGGCAGGCCTCTTTCGCGCATCTGCGGCCCCCTGTGATCGCTTACTTCTGGGCTCGCATGTTCAATTATCCCTGTTTGTTGACAAAGAATCTTCTCTGTACTAATCTTCCTCGAACTTTTTCCGTTCACAGCCCATTTATTTTTCCAGAGGATTCCATGGACCAGCTTATCCGCGAAAGCCTGAAACACTCCATTGCCGCCAAGGAAGCATTGGTCGCCACCCAGATGGCAGCCATCAAGCAACTGGCCCAGGCGATGATCGACACCATCAAACGCGGCAACAAGCTGATGATCTTCGGCAACGGTGGTAGCGCTGCCGACGCCCAGCACATGGCAGCCGAGTTCGTCAACCGCTTCATGATCGACCGGCCGCCCTTGGCCGCCATGGCGCTGACCACGGACAGCTCCATCCTCACCAGCATCGGCAACGACTTTTCTTTTGATGATATCTTCAGTAAACAGATCCTGGCCCTGGGCAAGGAAGGCGATTTGGCCCTGGGCATCTCAACGAGCGGCAATTCGCCCAATGTGATCAAGGCGGTGGAGGTGGCCAAGAGCCTGGGGTTGCAAACCGCGGTGCTCACCGGCAAGGACGGCGGCAGGCTGATCGGCATGGCCGACCTGACCATCAATGTGCCCTCGCCGGTGACCCCGGCCATCCAGGAGGCGCACCTCTGGGTGGAGCATCTGTTGTGCCAGATCGTGGACGAGGCCTTGTACGGACGCGGCGTTTCCGCCTGATTCCCCCTGGATAACGACAAGCCCATGAAAACATACCTCCCCCTGGATTTCTCCGGTCTCAATACCTATTCGATCCACGGCCGTTACAGCAAGGTCACGGTGGACAATTTCGCCAAGCCGCTTGCCCCCGGCTCCACGCTCAAAGAGTTCATCGCCTCCCTGCCGGAACAGCTGCTGGGCCTGGATTTTCCCGAGCTGGTCGGGCGACTGACCGCAAGCCATAAAAATGAGCGGCCCATTGTGGTCGGCATGGGCGCCCATGTGATCAAGGTGGGCTTGAATCCCATCCTCATCGATCTTATGGAGCGGGGGATCATCAGCGCCATTGCCTTAAACGGCGCGGGCATCGTCCACGACACCGAGATCGCCATGGTGGGCCGCACCTCGGAAGAGGTGGGCGACGTGCTGGGCAGCGGCGCTTTTGGCGCGGCCAAGGAAACCGGCGAGGTGGTCAACGCCGGGATTAACCTTGGCGCGGAAAAAGGCCAGGGCCTGGGCGAGGCCTTGGGTGAGTACTTGCTGGCCCAGGATTTCCCGTACAACAACATGAGCCTGCTGGCCACGGCCAAGCGGCTGGGGATTCCGCTCACCGTGCATGTGGCCATGGGCACCGACATCGTCCATATCCATCCCACGGCCAATGGCGCGGCCATCGGCCAGACCAGCCATCAGGATTTCCGGCTCTTCTGCGGCCTGGTCGCCGATCTGGAAGGCGGGGCCTACCTCAACTTCGGCTCTGCCGTGCTCCTGCCCGAGGTCTTTCTCAAGGCTCTCACCCTGGCCCGCAACCTGGGGCATGTGGTGAACAACTTCACCACCGCCAATTTCGATTTTATCCGCCATTATCGGACCATGACCAACGTGGTGAACCGGCCCACCATGGGCGGCGGCAAGGGTTACAACATCATCGGCCACCACGAGCTGCTGATCCCGCTTCTGGCCGCGACCCTGCTCGACCGGCTCCAAGAAAAATAAGCCGGGCGAATGACTTGCACCCAAAGGGTATAAGTTTCGTATGAGCAGGCAAGCTGCTCAACTTAGCTTTATCTTGCGCAATCTACGGAAAAAAGATAAAGAACGGTGTCCAATCCTACCCAGGAGCAACCGGTCTGTTCGATAACCAACAACAGGGGAACAGTTGATGCAGAAACTAATCAGAATCGGCACCAGGGCAAGCTTGCTGGCCCTTACCCAATCCACCTGGATCAAAGGTCTGATTGAGGCCCGCTACCCGGATACCAAGGTGGAGCTGGTGAAGATCATCACCAAGGGCGACAAGATTCTCGACGTTCCCCTGGCCAAGGTGGGCGGCAAGGGGTTGTTCGTCAAGGAGATCGAAGAGGCCTTGCTGGTCAACGAGGTGGACATCGCGGTGCACAGCATGAAGGATGTGCCGGCCGAGCTGCCCGAGGGACTGCACATCGGCATCATCACCAAGCGGGAAAACCCGTTTGACGCCTTTATCTCGAACACATGCAACACCTGCCGCGAGCTGCCCCAGGGCGCAAAGGTGGGCACCAGCAGCCTGCGGCGCAAATCCCAGTTAGCCAATATCCGGCCCGACCTTGTCATTGAAGACCTGCGGGGCAATTTGGACACCCGTCTGCGCAAGCTCGACGAGGGCCAGTACGATGCGATTATCCTGGCTGCTGCCGGCCTGAACCGCTTGTCGCTCAGCGACCGGGCTAAGTCCTATTTTACGGAAGCAGAGATGCTGCCTGCTGTAGCCCAAGGTGCGGTGGGCATCGAATTACGGACCAGCGATGCGGAGTTGCTGGCCGGGTTGCTGTTCATGGATCATCAAGAAACCTCTCTGGCGGTTCGGGCGGAACGCGGCTTTCTCCACCGGCTTCAGGGCGGCTGTCAGGTGCCCATCGCCGGGTTTGCCCGGGTTGTCGAGAAGACAATCCAGATGACCGGGCTGGTTGCTTCCGTGACCGGAGATCAAATGGTGCGCCTTGAATTATCCGCCGATACCACCGATCCGGAAGGCTTGGGAGTGCGGCTGGCGGAAAAGCTGCTGGCCGAAGGCGGCGGGGCTATCCTCTCGGAAGTGTACGGTCACGAAATGCACTAAAAGCTTGTCCAACCCTTGGACAGCATAAGAATCAAAACCGGCCAAACGGGCCGGTTTTTTGTTAATGATGAGAAGAAGCATGAATCAAGACACAACGAAAAAAACGACACGTTCCAGAGGCAAGGTCTATCTCATCGGCGCAGGCCCAGGCGACCCTACTCTGATCACGGTGAAGGGGCTGGAGCTTCTCAAGCGGGCCGAGGTACTGGTCTATGATTATTTGGCCACCCCCAAGCTGCTCAAATACGTGCCCAAGGATGCCAAGCTGATCTACGCCGGGAAAAAAGGCGGCGAGTGCCACGCCCATACCCAGGAGGAGATCAACCAGATTTTGGTGGACCATGCCAACGCCGGGAAGATCGTGGTGCGGCTCAAGGGCGGCGACCCCTTCATCTTTGGCCGAGGCGGGGAAGAGCTTGAAGAACTGGCCAAACACGGGATCGCCTTCGAGGTGGTGCCAGGGGTGACTTCGGCCACCGCTGCGGCCACCTATGCGGGCGTGCCCATCACCCATCGGGAATACACGGCCTCGGTGGCCTTCATCACCGGCCATGAAGACCCCACCAAGGAAGTTTCCAATATCGCTTGGGACAAGATTTCCACCGGTATCGGCACCCTGGTCTTCTACATGGGGATCAAGAACCTCTCCTTTATCACCGAAAATCTGATCAAGCATGGCCGTGACCCCGAAACCCCGGTGGTGGTGGTGCGTTGGGCCTCCACCCCGATCCAGCGCTCGGTGGTAGGGACGCTTTCCACCATCGCCGAGGTGGTTAAACAAGAAAAGATCAAGCCGCCTGCCCTCATCGTGGTGGGCGAGGTGGTCAAGCTGCGCGACACCATCAATTGGTTTGAGAAAAGGCCGCTGTTCGGCAAACGCATCCTGGTGACCCGAACCCGCGAACAGGCCAGCGAACTGGTCCGCCTGCTGGAAGATCAGGGCGCGGATTGCGTGGAAGGGGCGACCATCGCCCTGGCGCCGCCGGACAGTTGGGACGAGCTGGACGCGGAGTTGAACCGGATTGGCGACTACCAGTGGCTGGTGTTTACCAGCATCAACGCCATCCGTTTCTTCTTCACCCGACTCTTTGAGCGGGGCTTGGACTGCCGTGCTCTGGCCGGGCCGAAGATCGCCGTGGTCGGCACCGCCACTGCGGAGATATTGAAGGAGTACGGACTCGCCGCCGATCTGGTGCCAGAGGAATTCACCGGCGAGGGTCTGGCCGCCAGCATGGTGGCCCAAGGAGTCAAAGGCTGCAAGGTTCTGCTGCCCCGGGCCAAGAAGGCTCGGGAGGTCCTGCCGGAGATCCTTCAGGAGAACGGGGCCGAGGTTGCGGTGGTGCCGGTGTATCAAAATGTCCGGCCCAAGGATTACGAGATGGTGCGCCAGGAACTGGCCGAAGGCGGCATTGACATGGTCACCTTCACCAGCTCATCCACTGTGACAAATTTCCTGGAGATGCTGGGGCCTGAGCGGGATACCCTGCTGGCCGGGGTCAAGGTAGCCACCATCGGTCCGATCACCGCCAGAACCGCGGAAAAGGCCGGGCTGAGCATCGATGTGCAGCCAAAGACCTACACCATCCCAGCCCTGGTGGAAAGCATCCTGGATTTTTACGAAAAATAGCTAGTCCAGCCAAGCCCTCCCCGCTCGAAGCAGGGGAAGGCTTGGCCAGTTTTTATGCGATCTTGTCAAAGGCCTTCTGGCTGGCCCCGCACACCGGACATTTCTCCGGGGCCTCGCCCTCGCAGGTGTAACCGCACACCGAGCAAACATGGCAATCTGTCTCTTCCTTGCTGCCCAGGCTGTCCAGGGCCTTCTGGTACAGGGCGGCATGGATCTTCTCCACCTCATTGGCGTAGTTGAAGCTGCGCTCGCCCGCCTTGTGCCCTTCTTCCTTGGCTGCGGCAATCATCCCCGGATACATTTTTTGAAATTCTTCGGTTTCTCCCTTGATGGCCTCTTTCAGGTTGGCGGCGGTGTCGCCGATGGCCTTGAGCGCCCGGAGATGGGCATGGGCGTGGATGGTTTCCGCATGGGCTGCGGCACGGAAGAGTCTGGCCACTTGTTTATGTCCCTCTTTGTCCGCCTTGTCGGCAAAGGCCAGATACTTGCGGTTTGCCTGGGATTCCCCGGCAAAGGCGTCCCAAAGATTCTTTTCGGTTTTAGTCATGCGGCTTCTCCTTTTTTCTAATTGTTGGCGACAAAAGGCTTTTAATGGAGACCAGGTCATGGGTAAATGCGTGCATATTGAATCCCCCTCCCTTGACGGGAGGGGGCCAGGGGGAGGG
>JAPLJG010000032.1 GCA_026388735.1 Deltaproteobacteria bacterium | reverse complement strand
GTAAAGGTCGGGGAAGAGATCGAGGTTGTCGGCATCCGGGCAACGGCCAAGACAACGGTCACCGGGGTTGAGATGTTCCGCAAGCTTCTCGATGAGGGCATGGCCGGCGATAACGTGGGCGTGTTGCTCCGCGGTCTGAAACGTGAGGATATCGAGCGCGGTCAGGTACTGGCCAAACCGGGTTCCATTACCCCGCACACGAAGTTTATTGCCGAGGCCTACATCCTGTCCAAGGATGAGGGTGGTCGTCATACCCCGTTTTTCAACGGATATCGCCCGCAGTTTTACTTCCGGACCACGGACGTGACCGGAGTAGTGCAGTTGCAAGAGGGCGTTGAGATGGTAATGCCTGGCGACAACGTGACCATTGAAGGGCAGTTGATCACCCCGATCGCGATGGAAGAAGGACTTCGTTTCGCGATTCGTGAAGGCGGCCGTACCGTGGGCGCCGGTGTTATCAATAAAATTATCGAATAATCGCCTGTGCGGTTTTGACTGCAAAAAAAGGAAGCTAGATGCGAGACATTATTACTTTGGGTTGTCAGACCTGCAAGAGACGGAATTATACCACGACCAAGAATAAGCGGTCTACTCCGAGCAAGCTGGAATTTAAGAAGTTTTGTCCTTTTTGCAGATCTCATACCCTGCACAAGGAAACGAAATAGTTTTTAGGCCAGTAGCTCTAATGGTAGAGCATCGGACTCCAAATCCGAGGGCTGGGGGGGGGTTCGAGTCCCTCCTGGCCTGCCAGAGACGAGAGATTGTGATTGCTTCGCCCTTTTTCTGATGTGAGAGGGCGAAGTAGTTATTTGGATAATCGGTGCATGGAGTCTTGGCCGACCTCCATCCCCTAGGTGTAAGAAAGATCAGCCTGTGCAGGAAGAGACGATCATTATGGCAAGCAAGGAAGACCGATTGGCCAAAAGCAAAAAAGCAGCTGGCAGTGATCCAGAGCAGGGATCTGTATTCAGTCCGGGTCGGATTAAAGAGTTTGCCACCGAAGTGAAAAATGAATTTGGCAAAATCGTTTGGCCGGCCAAAAAACAGACTGTTGGCACTACGGCGGTAGTTGTAGTACTGGTGATGATCATCTCCTTTTACTTGGGAGCTGTTGATCTACTGCTGGGAAAAATAATCGGTTATGTTTTGCGGTAAGAAACCAGCGTAAGCCGGGAGAGAGACAGCATTATGGCACGTCACTGGTATATTGTTCATACATACTCCGGCTTTGAAGAGCAGGTGAAGACCGGCATGCTTGAGCGCATTAAGAATGCGGGCCAGGAAGAGATGTTTGGGGAAATCCTTGTTCCTACGGAGCAAGTTGTTGAAATGGTGAAGGGCGCACGAAAGACATCCTCCCGCAAATTTTTTCCAGGATATATTCTGGTCAATGTCGATCTCAATGATGAGACCTGGCATATAGTTCGGGGAACCACAAAGGTGACTGGTTTTGTCGGCAACGATATGAGCCCTGAGCCGCTTACCGATGAAGAGGCCATGAAGATTATTGGCCGGATTAAGGATGGTGCCCTCAAGCCGAAGCCAAAGGTTTCTTTTGAGTATGGTGATGTTGTCCGGGTTATCGATGGGCCATTCAATAATTTTCAAGGTGTTGTGGATGAAGTTTTCCCGGAGAAGGGTCGGGTTCGGGTGATGGTTTCTATTTTTGGCAGGGAAACTCCAGTCGAGCTTGAATATATCCAGGTGAGCAGAGGGTAGTCGTTTTTTGGCAATTCTGACAAGAATTGTGTAGCACATAGAGGTAGTTTGTTTCGCTAAACCGTTTTTTGAAAATAATCGTAACATTGAAAAATCGTGATCGGCATAAGTGACCGTGACGGATTGAGCTGAAATGTAATGGTTGTTTCGTGACGGTCACTAAATTTATGATGTCGGGCTGTCTGGCTCCTTATCGCCGAGAAAAAGGCAGGGAAGCAGTTTTCGACATGTGGGAGTTCCAGCGATGGCTAAGAAGATTGAAGGATACATAAAGTTACAGATTCCAGCCGGCAAAGCGAACCCGTCGCCTCCAGTTGGCCCGGCCCTTGGCCAGCGTGGTGTTAACATCATGGAATTTTGCAAGGCGTTTAATGCAAAAACCCAGGCGGAGGGCGATACGATTATTCCTGTTGTGATTACCGTATATGCCGACCGTTCATTTACTTTTGTTACCAAGACCCCGCCAGCCTCAACATTACTTTTTAAAGCGTGCAGTCTTGGGAAGGGGTCGAGCAACCCCAAGAAGGATCGTGTTGCCAAGATTACTCGCGATAAGATTAAAGAGATTGCCGAGAGAAAACTTCCCGATCTGAACGCGTACGATATCAATGCCGCAATGCGGATTATTGAAGGAACGGCGAGGAGCTGCGGGATTACAATCGTCGATTGATCGCAAGTTTGACTATTTTCAATAGATGTATTAGTGGGTTAACCGTAGCACTTCTGATGTGTGAAGGCTTGAATGTTTGGAGAGCGCCATGGCAAAGAAAGGCAAGCAATATAAAAACAGTGTAGCACAGCTTGATCCGATGAAGGCTTATAACCTGGAAGAAGCTGTTACTCTTGCGTTGCAGGGCAAGTTCGCGAAATTTGATGAGTCGGTGGATCTGGCTCTCAACCTTGGCGTTGATCCTCGCCATGCAGAACAGATGGTGCGGAGCAGCGTTGTCCTCCCTAATGGTACCGGGAAAACAGAGCGTGTTCTTGTTTTTGCCAAGGGCGAGAAGGTGCAGGAAGCTCTTGATGCCGGTGCGGATTATGCCGGTGGCGATGAGCTTCTTGAGAAAATTCAAGGTGGTTGGTTGGAATTTGACAGAACAGTTGCCACCCCGGATATGATGGGTACAGTTGGCAAAATCGGTAAGGTTCTAGGACCCCGTAATTTGATGCCTAACGCGAAACTGGGCACGGTTACTTTTGATGTCGGTCGGGTCGTCAAAGAAATTAAATCCGGTAAGGTTGATTTTAAGGTTGATAAGGCCGGGGTTCTTCATTGCATGATTGGCAAGTCGTCATTCGGCATTGAAAAATTGCAGGAAAATATTCTGGCCTTTGTTGACAAGGTGGTCCAACTCAAGCCTTCTTCCAGCAAGGGTGTTTATTTGAAGGCGGTGTATTTGTCCACCACCATGGGGCCGGGGTTGAGACTTGATCCCATGGAGTTGCGAACCCTTTGTAAACATGCCTAGTAGGCGTTGATCCCGCTGGTCGCATCCAGCGTTTATATATTTTGTATCAAGCAGTTAAGTCGTCAAAGACCGTGGGTACCAAGTGGTTTAATCGGCGTGTTGGTCTTGAAAGACCCCATGCGCTGGCCTGCCGAGGCGGAATGTCATTGCTTTTCGCAGTGTCGTCACATGCGTTGTTTCCAGCTGATGGAATACAACGCATTCGTCTGTACCGGTCGACCTCGGCTGCTTCTCGCTAACCCTAATATTTTGTTAGTTTAAAGGAGGTAGAGGAATTGAATCGAGACGATAAGGTTGCGGTAATCGAGGAACTCACCAGCAGGTTGGCTCATGCCAAGTTTGCCGTTGTTTCTGATTATCGTGGTCTGACCGTGCCTGTCATCTCACAACTCCGCCGTGATCTCAAGCAGAGCAACGCCGAAATCCGTGTCGCCAAAAACACTTTGTTGCGGCTGGCTATCAAAGGAACGCCCTTTGAGCCCATGGATCAGTTCCTGGTAGGAACAACGGCAGTTACTTTTGCTGATGGGGACCCGGTGGCGCCGGCTAAAGTTTTGATTGAGTTTATTAAGACGAATCCAAAGCTTGAAATCAAGACGGCAGTTTTAGATGGCAAATTGCTTACGGCAGACGATCTGAGGGCATTGTCCACATTGCCTGGCAAGGATGAACTTCGGGCGCAACTGCTTGCAGTTATGCTCGCTGTTCCCACCACTTTTGTACGGGTGCTTAGCGCTGTTCCGCTCAAGGCGTTGTATGCATTGCAGGCAATAAGGGACCAGAAAGGTCAGAGCGACAACTAAACTTGAATAGTATTTGGAGGATATAGCAATGGCAGTATCAAAACAGGATGTAATCGATTTCATTTCTAACATGACAGTTCTTGAACTTTCCGAACTCATCAAGGAACTTGAAGATAAATTTGGTGTTTCTGCTGCGGCCCCGGTAGCAATGATGGCTGGTCCTGCGGCTGGCGGTGATGTTGCAGCTGTGGAAGAGAAAACCGAGTTTGACGTAATTCTTGTCACTGCTGGCGACAAGAAGATCGGGGTTATCAAAGAGGTTCGCGCTATTACCTCTCTTGGCCTCAAGGAAGCAAAAGACTTGGTCGAAGGCGCACCCAGCCCGATCAAGGAAGGTGTTTCCAAGGATGAAGCTGCCGATATCAAAGCCAAGATCGAGGCTGCTGGCGGAACTGTAGAGATCAAGTAGTGTGAACACAGTTCTGTTTTCTTGCTGATCTTCTCAGGTATCAGCAAGAAAAATATAGCATTTTCTGGGGCTTGACCAAGCCCCAGAGACAACAAGAGATGCAGCGACGCTACGGGGGATTCCCCCCGTAGCGTTCTTGCGTTCTTATCAAAGGGAGAGATTTGGCCTCCAAGATTTATGGCACAATGCATCTTCTGACGCTCCACACCGGGGAGCCCGTTCCCATCCGCCACCGCTAAATAGATGAGGGTATTGCTGCATGCAAACTATCAAACGAGTTCGGAAAAGTTTCGCCAAAACCAAGAGTATTGTTGAAATCCCACATCTCATCGAGATGCAGGGGCTGTCCTATGAAAAATTTCTGCAAAAGGACACTGAGCCAGATCAACGCTCGGACAGCGGTCTGCAGGGGATTTTTAAAAGTATTTTCCCTATTCAGGATTTCAACGGAACCTGTTCTCTTGAGTTTGTGCGGTATAACTTTGGAGAGCCGAAATATTCCGTGGAGGAGTGTATCCAGCGGGGGATGACCTACGAGGTTCCCGTTAAGATTACGGTGCGTCTTGTTTCCTATGACACAGATGCCGAAACCGGCGTGCAGAACATCCGAGACATCAAAGAGCAGGCGGTTTACCTGGGCAGCATGCCGTTGATGACCAAGACCGGGGTCTACGTTGTCAATGGAACCGAGCGGGTTATTGTGAGTCAGTTGCAGCGGTCTCCCGGCCTTTTCTACAGCCATGACGGCGGCAAGACCCATTCCGGCGGCAAGTTGCTCTATTCGGCCAGGATTATTCCGGTGCGTGGTTCCTGGATTGATCTCGAGTTTGATGCCAAGGATATACTGTACGTCCGCATTGACCGACGCCGCAAATTTCCGGTAACCACCCTGCTCAAGGCCCTTGGCTACAGCGGTGATGAATTGCTGCGCTACTACTACGACACGGAAAAAATTTCCGTGAGCCGTAAAAAATTCAAGAAAGAATTTTCGGCAGACGTCATGGTTGGGCAAAAGGTAACCCATGACATCGTTGATCCTAAAACCGGAGAAATTATCGCCAAGGAAGGCCGCAAGATCGGCAAAGTCCTGGCCAAAAAAATCTCCGAGGCAGGGGTCACCCATTTTGACATCGAAGCCGAGAGCCTGGTCGGCAAGTTTCTTGCTCGCGACATCGTGGCGCCAAAGACCGGCGAGGTCATTTTTCCCTGCAATACGGAACTGACCGAGACCATGCTTGATGACATCATCGCGGCGAAAATCTCCGAATTTGAGCTTCTCTTTATTGACGGCATCAAGGTCTCCGATTCTTTCCGCAAGACCCTGGCTCTGGACAAGGTCAACACCCCGGAAGAGGCCCTGCTTGAAATATATCGCAGATTGAGGCCCAGCAGCCCGCCAACCCACGAGATCGCCTCGGCCTTTTTTGAGAATTTGTTTTTCAGTGCCGATACCTATGATCTTTCCGAGGTGGGCCGTTTTAAAATCAATGCCAGGTTGGGACTGAGCACCGATATCGAGCACCGCACCCTGACCAAGGACGATATCATGCTGGCCGTTAGGTATCTGGCGCGTCTCAAAGACAGCCAAGGACCCATCGACGATATCGATCATCTTGGTAATCGTCGGGTCCGGACGGTGGGCGAACTGGTGGAGAATCAGTACCGCATGGGACTTGTCCGCATGGAGCGCGCTATCCGCGAGCGGATGAGCATTCAGGAGGTTGAGGCTCTGATGCCCCATGACCTGATCAATCCCAAGCCTATTACCGCTGCGATCAAGGAATTCTTTGGCACCAGTCAGCTTTCGCAGTTCATGGACCAGACCAACCCCTTGTCCGAGGTAACGCATAAGCGTCGGTTGAGCGCTCTTGGACCGGGTGGTCTTTCCCGTGAGCGGGCAGGCTTTGAGGTGCGCGATGTTCATCCGACCCATTATGGGCGGATTTGTCCTGTTGAAACACCGGAAGGCCCGAATATCGGCCTGATTGTTTCGCTCGCCACCTATGCCCGGGTTAATGAATTTGGTTTTATCGAGACTCCATACCGGAACGTCAAGGGCAGGAAGGCAACAAAGGAAATTTCCTACATGACTGCTCTGGATGAACAGGAGCATGTCATTGCCCAGGCAAAAACCGAGCTGAATGGGAAAGGCAAGATTGTGCCGGACACCCTTATTGCCCGGCAGGACGGCGAGGTGCTTTCCACCGAGTCTGATGCCGTAACGCAGATGGATGTCTCTCCCAACCAGTTGGTGAGTGTTGCCGCCTCCCTTATTCCTTTTCTAGAAAATGACGACGCGAACCGGGCCCTGATGGGCTCCAACATGCAGCGTCAGGGCGTTCCTCTTTTGCGGCCGGAGGCACCGTTGATCGGGACCGGTCTTGAATTAACCGTTGCCAAGGATTCCGGCGTCTGCTTGCTGGCCGGCGGCGATGGGGTAGTTGAAGCGGTCGATGCCAACCGGGTAGTGGTTCGTTACGACAAGCCTGGCACAGACGGTTTTACCACCGGCATAGGCATCTATCGTCTTGAGAAATACAAGAAATCGAACCAGAACACCTGTTTCACCCAGCGGCCTTTAGTGAATCCAGGACTGCGGGTGAAAAAAGGCGATATTCTCGCCGACGGCCCGGCCTGTGACTTGGGTGAACTTGCCCTGGGCAAGAACGTAACCATTGCTTTCATGCCGTGGCGTGGCTACAACTTTGAGGACTCCATCCTGATCAGCGAAAAGATGCTGAAAAAGGACACCTATACCTCTCTGCATATCGAGGTGTTCGAGACCGTTGCCCGCGACACCAAGCTGGGCAAGGAAGAAATTACCCGGGATATTCCTAATGTGAGCGAAGAAGCGTTGCGCAATCTCGACGAGTCCGGGGTTATCCGTATCGGTGCCGAGATCAAGTCTGGAGACATCTTGGTGGGCAAGGTAACCCCCAAGGGCGAAACCCAGCTTTCCCCGGAAGAAAAACTGTTGCGCGCCATCTTCGGAGAAAAGGCCGGCGATGTGAAAGATACCTCCCTGCGCGTCCCGCCTGGGGCTGAAGGGGTGGTTATCGACGCCAAGGTCTTTTCCCGTAAAGGGGTGGAGAAGGATGAACGCACCCTGGCCATTGATGAGTTTGAGATCAAGACCCTTGAACGGGATATGGAAGATGAAGTCAACTGCCTGAAAAAGGGCGTCCGTAACAGCCTGGCCGATCTTCTGGACGGGAAGACCGTGAAAAACGCGGTCAAGGACAAAAAAGGCGAGACCCTGCTTGCCAAGGGCAAAAAGATCTCCCGCGACGTGATCGAGCGGTTGTCTCTCTCGGGCATCAAGCTGATTGACTATGCCGAAAAAGATAAATTCGAAGGCGAGGTCGCGCTTCTTTTCGAGCGGTATGAAAGCCAGGTCAAACTGGTGCGAGACCGTTATGAGGCGCGGATTACCCGGCTCAAGAAAGGCGATGATCTGCCGCCCGGAGTTATCCGCATGGTCAAGGTTTATGTCGCCACCAAGCGCAAGCTTTCCGTGGGCGACAAGATGGCCGGTCGTCACGGAAACAAGGGTGTTGTTTCCCGGATCATGCCCGAAGAGGATATGCCTTATTTTGCCGACGGCACGACAGTGGATATTGTTTTGAACCCGTTGGGTGTTCCTTCTCGTATGAACGTGGGGCAGCTGCTGGAGGTGCATCTTGGTCTGGCGGCCAAACGCCTTGGTCAGCAGATCCAGCATCTTGCCGATCAGCATCAGGTTGCGGCGGTGAAGGAAAAGTTGCAGAAGGTGTATTCCGAAGAGGAGTATAGCCAGTTAACAGAAGGTCTCACGGATGAGGAGCTGTTGATCCTTGCCAGACGCATGGGTACGGGGCTGCATATCGCCACGCCGGTATTTGACGGGGCCCATGAAAGCGAAATCCGGAGCCTCCTGGTTGAAGCCGGCATGGACGAGGTTGGGCAGGCCACCCTGTATGACGGGTTGACCGGAGAAAAATTTGACAACCCGGTAACCGTTGGCACCATGTATATCCTGAAGCTCCATCATTTGGTTGATGATAAAATCCATGCCCGTTCCACAGGGCCCTATTCGCTGGTTACCCAGCAGCCCCTTGGCGGTAAGGCGCAGTTCGGTGGACAGCGTCTTGGCGAAATGGAGGTATGGGCCTTGGAGGCGTATGGCGCGGCATATACTTTACAGGAATTTTTAACAGTCAAGTCTGACGATGTTGGCGGTAGAACAAGGACATACGAGCGGATCGTTAAAGGCAATAATTTTCTGGAGGCAGGCTTGCCGGAATCTTTCAATGTTTTGGTGAAAGAGCTCCAGGGGCTGTGTCTTGATATGGAACTGCTCGACGAGAAACCGGAAAATTAGGTCCAGAGTTATTGCCGTTCGAAGAGATTTGATTATTCAACATAGATTAAGGGTGCTGCCGTGGAAGAACTTTTCAGCTTTTTTTCCAATCCGAAAGGACCGTTAAAATTCAATGCCGTGCGAATCTCCCTGGCCTCGCCGGAGAAAATTCGCGACTGGTCTCATGGTGAGGTGAAAAAACCGGAGACCATTAATTATCGGACCTTTAAACCGGAACGCGAAGGGCTGTTTTGCGCCAAGATCTTCGGCCCGGTTAAGGATTATGAGTGCAATTGCGGCAAATACAAGCGCATGAAGCACCGCGGGGTTGTCTGTGAAAAGTGCGGGGTTGAGGTCATTCAGTCAAAGGTCCGGCGGGAACGGCTGGGACATATCGAACTGGCCGCACCTGTTGCCCATATCTGGTTTCTCAAGAGTCTGCCGAGCAAGATCGGCAATATCCTCGATATGACTCTGAAGGAGTTGGAAAAGGTTCTCTATTTTGATTCCTATGTGATCACCGCTTCCGATGAGCCGTCCTTGGCTGTCAGCTCATTGCTGACCGAAGAAGGCTATCGACAGGCTAAGGAAGATTTTCCCGGCAAGTTTACCGTTGGCATCGGCGCGGCAGCCATCCAACAGATGATGCAGAAGCTTGAGCTTGAACCCTTGTCCAAGGTGCTTCGCCAGGAGATGCGGGAAACAGGTTCTGAGGCCAAACGGAAAAAACTGGCCAAGCGGCTCAATGTGGTCGAGGCTTTTCATGAATCCGGCAACAAGCCCGATTGGATGATTCTCGATGTTATCCCGGTGCTGCCCCCGGATTTGCGGCCTTTGGTGCCTCTGGAAGGCGGCCGTTTTGCCACTTCCGACCTTAACGATCTGTACCGTCGGGTAATCAACCGGAACAATCGGTTGAAGCGTCTGCTGGAGCTGGATGCCCCGGAAATCATCATCCGCAACGAGAAGCGGATGCTGCAGGAAGCGGTGGACGTTCTTTTTGACAATGGTCGGCGCGGCAAGGTTATCACCGGCCCGAACAAGCGGCCGCTGAAATCCCTTTCCGACATGCTCAAGGGCAAGCAGGGTCGTTTTCGCCAGAATCTGCTCGGCAAACGGGTAGATTACTCCGGTCGTACCGTTATCGTGGTTGGCCCGCATCTTAGGCTCCATCAGTGCGGCCTGCCGAAGAAGATGGCTCTGGAGCTTTTCAAGCCCTTTATCTATAACAAGCTGGAGATGCTCGGTTACGTCACGACCATCAAGAGCGCTCGGAAGATGGTGGAGAAGGGGACCAAAGAGGTCTGGGACGTCCTTGACGACGTGGTCAAGGAATATCCCATCATGCTGAATCGTGCGCCCACTCTGCATCGCCTCGGCATGCAGGCCTTTGAACCGGTGCTGATCGAAGGCAAGGCCATTCAGTTGCATCCGCTGGTCTGTGCTGCATTCAATGCAGACTTTGACGGCGACCAGATGGCCGTGCATGTGCCTCTTACGGTTGAGGCGCAGATGGAAGCCCGGGTTCTGATGATGTCCACCAACAATATCCTTTCTCCGGCCCATGGCGAGCCGGTTATTATCCCATCCCAGGACATTGTTCTCGGTCTTTACTATATGACCAGGGACCGTCATTTCGCCGAAGGCGAGGGCAAGGCCTTCAGCTCTCCGGCGGAAGTACGGATGGCCTATGATCACGGCGCGGTGCATCTGCAGGCCAAGATCAAGGTGCGGCGACAGGGCGAGTTTGTGGAAACCACGGTGGGCAGGGTTCTGCTCGGCGAACTGCTTCCCGAGAATGTGCCTTTCAGCCATGTCAATCAGGTGATGGGAAAAAAGCAACTGGCAAAACTCATTGATCATACCTATCGCCATGCCGGCACCAAGGCCACGGTTATTTTGGCGGATCGCCTCAAGGACATGGGCTATGAGTTTTCCACCAGAGCGTCCATCTCCATCTGCATCAACGACATGATGATTCCCGTGACCAAGGATGATCGGCTGGCACAGGCGGAAAGCGCGGTGCTGGAGGTTGAGCAGCAATATCGGGATGGCTTGATCACCGATGGTGAAAAGTACAACAAGATCGTTGATATTTGGTCGCGCTCCACGGATGACGTGGCCAACGAGATGATGAAGGAGATGAGTGTCCAGTACCTGCGTGATAAGGACAACAAGCTGTTCGAGTCCCCCAGCTTTAACTCCATCTATATCATGGCCGACTCTGGAGCCCGTGGTAGCCGCGATCAGATTCGGCAGCTTGCCGGGATGCGTGGTTTGATGGCCAAGCCCTCTGGCGCGATCATCGAGACCCCGATCAAGGCAAACTTCCGGGAAGGTCTGAACGTTCTTGAATATTTTATTTCCACCCATGGTGCGCGGAAAGGGTTGGCGGATACGGCTCTTAAAACAGCAAACTCCGGATATCTGACCAGACGGCTGGTTGATGTGGCCCAGGATGCAACTATCATCGAAAAGGATTGTGAAACCCTGGACGGAATCTTGATGGAGGCCCTGCTTGAAGGCGGTGAGGTGATCCAGCGGGTGGGTGATCGTATCCTGGGGCGTGTCGCCCTGGAAGATGTGGTCGATCCCTTTAACGGGGAGATTCTTGTCGAGGCCAACGAAGAGATCACCGAAGAGAAGGTCAATCTTATCGAGCAAGCCGGAGTTGATCGGGTGATGATCCGTTCCGTGCTCACCTGCCAGGCTCGGCGCGGGGTTTGCAGCTCTTGTTATGGTCGGGATCTTGGCCGTGGGCATATGGTTAATATGGGCGAGGCCGTCGGCATTATCGCGGCCCAATCCATCGGCGAGCCCGGCACCCAGCTCACCATGCGGACCTTCCATATCGGTGGTACGGCAAGCCGGAGTGTCGAACAGGCCGAGGTCCGTTGCCAACACGGCGGGACCGTGCAGTTCCATAACATGCACTATGTTCAGAATGTTGCCGGGACCATGATTGTAATGAACCGGAATGCGGCCGTGGTCATCATCGGCTCCAAGGGACGTGAACGGGAACGCTATCAGATAAACTATGGCGCGCAGATATTTGTCAAGGAAGGGTCTGAAATCGAACCCGACACTTTGATCGCCAATTGGGACCCGTACACCATTCCCATTGTCAGCGAGATCGGCGGCGTGGTCAAGTTTGGTGATATCCTTGAGGGTGTCACCATGCAGGAACGTGTTGACCCTGTTACCGGGAAATCAAGCCATGTCATCGTGCCTTCCCGCTCCGGGCAACATAATCCGCGGATTACCCTGAAGGATGAGGCCGGGAAGACGGCAAAGCTGCCGAAAACAGGCTCGCCTGCCCGATATTCTCTGCCGGTTGGCGCCCTGATTGCGGTTACGGAAGATACGGTCATTGAACCGGGGACCGTGCTTGGCAAGATTCCACGGGAAACCACGAAAACAAAGGATATTACCGGCGGTCTCCCCAGAATTGCCGAGCTCTTTGAGGTTCGCAAGCCAAAGGAGTATGCGGTCATTACCGAGATTGATGGCCAGGTAAGCTTGGGCAAGGATCTTAAGGGCAAGAAACGGGTGGTGATCACCCCGGAGATGGGCGAAGCCAAGGAATATCTTATCCCCAAAGGTAAGCATGTCGCCGTCCATGAGGGGGACTATGTCAAGGCAGGTGAGGCGTTGATGGATGGTTCCCCTGACCCGAACGACATTCTCCGGGTTATGGGTGTCAAGGAGCTGGCCAAGTTCCTGGTGAATGAAATCCAGGAGGTGTATCGACTACAGGGTGTAAAGATCAACGACAAGCACATTGAGGTTATAGTCCGCCAGATGCTGCGTCGGGTTCAGATCACCGGGGTAGGCGATTCCACCTTTATGCTCGGTGAGCATGTTGAGTGGTGGCGGTTTAAGGAGGAGAACGAGAAGCTTCTCCAGGAAGATGGCCGTCCGGCCACTGCCGAGCCGTTGCTCCTTGGGGTGACAAAAGCCTCTCTCAGTACGGACAGCTTCATTTCCGCGGCTTCTTTCCAGGAAACCACCAAGGTCTTGACCAATGCGGCTATGGCCGGGAAGATCGATACCTTGAGGGGCCTGAAAGAGAACGTGATCATGGGTCGGTTGGTTCCTGCCGGCACAGGCTTTGATGAGTACGTGATGGGCAAGGATAATTAATATACATTTGCCTTGACAAGCATTCGCCCTTCGAGTAAATATGCCGTTTTCCTATGCTACGCAGTGATTTTGGGCAGAGGGAAACGCTACTAATTAATATCAGTAATATGGGAGTCTATTTCAATGCCAACCATTAACCAGCTGGTGCGGCACGGACGGAAAGTTAAGATCAGCAAGACCAATACGCCTGCGCTGAAAGGTTCTCCGCAGAAGCGTGGTGTTTGCGTCCGTGTGTATACCACTACCCCCAAGAAGCCAAACTC
>JAPLJG010000089.1:10796-19729 GCA_026388735.1 Deltaproteobacteria bacterium | reverse complement strand
GAACACCCGCTTCGCCTTCTTTGAGAATGGCGATGATTTGATTCTCGGTAAAACGTGACTTTTTCATCAGAGCCTCCTGGTCGTATTGTGCCAGAAAACTCTACTTTTGACATGTCTACCTTTTAGGGAAGCTTACGCTCCCATATAAGGATTCACTGATGTGTAGATTGTCACTCCGATCATTTCCGGTTTTTCTGGTTGCAGTTATGGTTTTGCTTGCCTTGCTTGCCGGAGCTCACAATGTTCCCGCCAACGATAAAGCATATGATGACGCAGAAGCATTACGGCGTGCAGACAAACAGTGGAATCAGATCGACAAGGCCCAGCAGGATGCCGCTAGTCAGCGCTACGATGCCACCCATAGCAGCAGTAGTACGACTAGCGGCGACTCTCCACTAGCCACCGTCTTCTGCTTCGGCATTGCCATTCTGAGTGTGAATGGGATTATAAAAGCGATCCGAAAAGATATTGCAAAAAATAAGGCTCAAGCCAAAGCGACCAAAGACTCGCAAGACAAATTAGCAAAGGCAACATCGCTAGGGTTCTCATTTGACAACGAAACAAAGGAGTGTTCTGCCTGTGCTGAGACGATAAAGCTCAGGGCAAGTAAATGTAAATATTGCCAGAAAGAGTTTTCAGCCGAAGACATGGAGAAGGCTAACATTGGCAAAATTGATGCTTTTCTACAGGCCAAAAGACAAGAAAACGATCAAGCCTCAAGTGAACAGGCAAAGGCAGAAGCCACGCATACCGCTAAGAGTGAAGGATTCAAAGCCTACCAAGACAAAATCGCAAAAGCAAAAATGCTTGGTTTTTCAATCAACAATGAAACCAAGGAGTGTCCGACCTGTAGCAACTTGATAAAGGCAATGGCAAGAACATGTAATCATTGCCAGAATGGATTTTCAAATTATGACATTAATATAGTTATTGTGAGCAAAGTTGATGCGTTCCTTGAGGCTAAACACGAGTCCGCATAACCCAAACAGAAAAGAAGATAAAAGGTTTCACCCGTGGGCTGGTCGGAAATACTGAATCAGACTCAAAGCACCATTTAGCATTTCAAGCTACTGATTGACACATGGGAGATTCGAAAATCCGAGATCGAAATGGCGAAGAAGTATCAAAAAAGGAATCCAGTTAATATTAATGTTGGCCAAACAATAACATGGCATTTATAGCCCAAAACAAAGCAAGCAAAGAACGAATCGACATAACGAAATTTGCCCAACCTCGTGAAGACCTATGCGGGTGTGAGTTTGAATGTAGACTGTGCAACATTCAAATGTTCATCAGAAGAAGCCCACAGGGACGATTCCATTTTTTTCATAAACGGTCCTGCACGTCAGATTATCAAAGCCATCCGGAATCCCCTGAGCATCTATCAGGAAAATCATTCGTCGCTGAATATATTTTCCCAAAACTTATAGAGTATTCGCATTTCAACCCATTATTCGAAGAGCCACTAGCCGAGGTGAAAAGGGTTGCCGACATCATTGCTAAATTTCCAATGGGTTGGTGGTTTGCTAATGAAATCCAATTGGCTCCTATCACAGCCGAAAAATTAGAAAAAAGAACCCAGGATTATCTTAATGCAGGGGTTGATGTTATTTGGTGGTTCGGCAAAAGTGCAGATACACGACAAAACAGAGAATGGGCAGTAAACAAGTTTGGATTTTCACCATATCTTGTTTTTAACGGCGAAGTTGTCACCGAATACGGATACTGGAAAAAAGATGTTTATAGGGACGAATACGGCTTGAAAAAAGAGGGACTGAAAAGGATAAAGCATCTACCTGCCGAAGAATCAGTTCCTTCTTTTGGCTGGCCTCATATAATTGAAATAATAGGTAATTGGTGGGTAGAGTTGGCTTTTGTAAGGTATTTCCAGGTGTGGAAGAACGGCAATAACGCAAGATTTGAAAGAGGGTTGCTGGCAAACTCAGCAACTATCCGTTCTTTCTCTGGCAGGGTGGGCGCTGGTAACGGAACAAGGTTCCGTAAAATTAAAGATATTTGGCAAGTACGCGAAGATGAATTTTACCCTTTCATGCAAAAACATGGGTTGCCTGTTTTGCCAGAAGAAGCTGTCAGTATCGTCAAAGAAAAAGCACTAAAATATCGAAAAGATACAGGTTGACGGCTGCAAAAGACCTCCGCTTTCCTTTCAAGAACAACGGTTTTTTTATGGCCCTTGATAAGCGGTAAGTGTTTCGCTCCAAATGTTACCCATGTGTTACCCAAAAGCCGATTAGACAAAAAAAGGGTTTCCGTGATTAACCGGAAACCCTTGCTATCATGGAGCCAACGAGCGGAGTCGAACCGCTGACCTACTGATTACGAATCAAGATATTTGCGTTGCATAGTATTGTTTTTTCGTTGTTATTGGATTTCAAAAATTGCCTACGTAGACACAATATCCCTCTATTTTCCCTTTCTCATTTCCGCAACTTTGTCCTGGGCATCGACCAGCCGCCTCGTTTGCACCAGGGTATAGATGGTGGTGGTGGAGATGTTTGTATGGCCCAGGGCGTTCTGGACCAGGCGGAGATCCCCGGTGGCTTCCAGTGTGTCCGTGGCATAAGCATGCCGAAATTTGTGGTGCGTCATCTTGTACGGCAAACCGGCCTTTTTCGAGGCCGTTGCCAGTATAGTCTTGATGCTCTTTAAGGGAAGCCCCGTCTTTGGGTTCAGAAACACCCATCCAGCCGTCTGCCGCCTATCAAACATCAACTCCCGGAATTCATCGGGCAGCGGGAGCTGTAATGCTCTGCCACCCTTCACCCGCACCGTGATTGTCCCTCTCTCCCAATTCACATCTTCCCACCGGATCTGCGCGGTGGATGTGATCCTGCCGCCAGTGGTCCACATCAGGATGATCAACGCTTTTTTCACCGGATCAGTGATCTGTCGCAGCACGGCATTGACTTCCCCCGGCATCGGTACCTGTGGCAGGGGGCGATGATACTTCGGGGTCTCTGGCTTGAAATGGAGCGGCGCGGCATACCCCTGCTTGACCATCCAAGTGATCATTCCCCGCAGGTAATGGATCTCTTTCTGATTGCTCCGCTTCCTGTCTGGCCGCATGGACACAAAATCCGTGATGTGCCCCGGCTTGATCTGGGCCACGGTGATCTTGCCGAATATCTGCATGAGCCTTGGCATGGACTGTTTCACGTCCGCATGGGTGGTTGGCATCCGATTGAGCTGGTGCCATCGCAGATATTCTGGCAGCACCGCCTCAAGGGTGAGAAATATCGTCTTTGCAGTGCCTATCCTGTTGAGCCCAGCAGCTGACCTTACCGACTGCTCATACAGCTCGGCATCTTCCCGTGTCCCCTCGAAATGTTTTCTCCTGCGCGGACCATTTCTGCCTTCTGGCCACCAGTCGATCACCCACACAGCCTTACCCGGCTCTTTCGAGTGCCGGCCGAATGTTATTCCCATTATTTTCTGGCCATAAAATCATCAATCAAGCGTGTGCTCGCCTGCTGGATCGCTTGGGCGATCAGCTTATTTTTATCTTGCTCTCCAAACGTGCTTGTTGGGCTCACCTCAACCTCGACGCGGTTCGTCCAAATAATCTCGCCTGTGTGTGTATCTTGGATCAGCATCCGAAGTTGTACTGCCGCCATATCATCCCTGCCACCTTTGTGGGACAGAACGGCCAAGCCAGAGCCAACCGTCGCACCCTCCCATTTATTGCTGGTCACTGCGGCACCGCTCAGTCCTCCGATCACCCTTTTGTCAACCATCTCATATGAGTCGGACTGTGTCACACCAAAGACGACCCGTGAGCCTACCTTGAAAAAAAACGGCAGAATCCCGGTTTTTGTGGGGTCAAAGCTGTCTGTTTGTCCCTGTCTAAAGGTGATGATGCGGCCCCGTATTACATAGTCAGCTCCAAACTCAGCGCCAAGTTTTTTGATCCGACCATGATCCAGGGTAATGAGTTTCTCGCCGTTCCAATACTTCTCCGATTTGTTGTTCCCCTCCGCCCGCATAGTATTGTTGTGAAGCATCCTCATGATCTCCATTTTCATGGCGTCAGACCGACCGTCCTTGGAGAGTTCGTCCTCTAGCAAAGCATCTGTCCCAAAAACTTTTTTGGACGAATTCACATTTTGAATGATGTTTTTTTTGAAGAGATAATCAATCACATCTTCTTGGGGAGCTGGAACGTATCCGTAGCGCAGAATATCATCCTGTACTGCTTCATTGATCAGGACATTGCGTTGCCAGTACACGTAAGGAGAATCTCCGGGAGTATGATCGGCGAAAGGAAGAATCACTATTTTTTTCCCTTCGCCAATGGCTGCCGTCCGCACGACCGGATGCACTGTGTCCACCACCGTGGTTCCACACGCACCTAGAAATGGAAGCATAAGTACTGTCAACCATAATTTTTTGTGCATCCCACCCCGCCCTCCGTATTTTTTCAGTATTGTCCGATCCTGTTTTGTGCCGATAAGCGGCCAGGTACAAGCCTAAGCGTTGCCCGCCGAATCTCTTTTTTTGGCCTCTTCTTCCGGCGTGGCTTGTTTATCAAGCAGCATCTTCATCATCCCCTTCATTTCCTGAACCTCCTTCATTAACTCGTCCACTTTTCGTCTCTCCCTCACTGCTTCCGCAAAAGATTTAAGATTTGACCAGAGGGCTTCCGCATAATTCATCCCTGATGATAAGACCAATTCCGTCATCAGCACCCCCTCGTTGATGTTGATTGATGGTTGAACTGTCAAGGATTCTTTGTCGGTTGCCTCCCCGATCTTCATCGGGCCTTGGCCGGTTAAGAGCCAGGCCGGGTTCATGTTTCTTTCTGTTGAAAGCTTGACAACCCACTCGGGGGGTATTTTCCCCTTCCTTTTGGCGTCTGAGATACTGGCCTGAGAAATTCCGAGAGCAGCGCCCAAGTCTCCCTGCGTTTTCCCCCCAACCGCACCAACCATTCTATCTATTGTATCAGCAATACCCATCAGTAACCTATTGATTTAAAGTGTAATTTATTTATTTTACGACTACACACATTTTCTTATTGCAAAGCATATAGGCATAGGCTATAAAGACGGCATGGAACCAAACAAAATAAAAGCACTGCTGGTGGAAAGGGGTATTACGATAACAAGCATCGCCAGAAAACTTGGCGTTTCTCAGCCAACCGTTACCCTTACCATCCAGGGGAAAACTGTTTCGGCAAAAGTCCGCACCGAAATAGCCTCCGCCATAGGACGGACGGTCGCGCAAACCTTCCAACAGAAGGCAGCTTAAACAAAATTACCCCCTGGCCCTGAATGTAGTTCGGGCTTGTTAGGTGGCACTGATGATCCTATCAGGGCCGGGGGGCTTTTTGCAACACCTAAAAATTACCGGAATCTCCATGGTTCAACCGTATCAGAAAATATCCGCCCGGAGGAAGTAATGAAACACACGGAAACGAAACACTACCGGGGAAAGGATGCTTGGGAAATACTCGCCGAGGTTATGCCGACACATGGAGACTCTTCCAAGCTGTCCAGGTTTTTCCAGGGGGCATTTTCAGAACCGCTCATAAGGGCATGGAAGCGCCGCCCTGAATCTGAGGATTACCGGGACAATGGCCGAATAAGCCCCCTTGAGCGCATCAAGAACATTATCGAGTTTGTCATCTTGCGGTATGGGGATGCGGTATATGCCCACCCAATCGCCCATTATGTGGCCACTCTCTGTGGCGGCGTTTTCTTCCCCCTTCCTGCCCATACAAGTACCGTTGACAGTGAGGCATTGCAGGCAATCACACATGTACTTGTTGAGGCTGGACACGCTGTTGAAGAGTTCCGTCAGGATTGGTTTGAGAAAACACCAGGCAAAATCACCAAAAAAGAGTTCAGCGAAATAGCCAAAGACGTGAACCGGGCGGTTGCCGCCCTTATCGCAATGGAAAAATTTGCAGAGAGCAAGGTTGAGAAGAAATGACACCCGAAGCCTCCATCCTCACCCGCCTCGCCGCAATCGAGGAGCAGAACCAGCAGGTGTTGTTGCTCCTGGCCAAGCTGGCTGGTGGAGAAACACCACCGCAGGTTAGGGGCGGTATCTCCACATCCAGACGCATGGAGATCATCCAGATGGCATACGATGCCGCCACTAAGCTACCAAGAAAAAAGAAACCATCCAACCGCGAGGCCAGGGTCTGATGCCAATCGGTAACGCCACCGAACCACCACGTACCTCATTGCGTGGCCATTCTCCCCGTCTGGACGCCGACCAGCCATCTAATCAGGCCATCGGCGAGTTTGATTCTGATCTGGATAATATCCCCGGAAAAATAAGGGTGCTGGATGAAATGATCTGGAAGGAACTCAACTAGGGAGGCCAGCTTCGCCATGAACGGGCGGAAAGGTTTTTCTTATTTATCCCCTGCCAGTGTCGATCTGGCCTTGGATTCAATCTCTGCCAGCGATCTGGAGCGGGAGGTAGCCCATCTTGTTTGTCGAGTGAACAGCCCCCGCAGCGCCCTGCGTGTTATCGCAGGTTTTAGGGCTGTGAGCAAAGAGCAAAACAATCAAATGGTGAGGTCATGAGCGAATGCACACTGAAAGAAAACATGCACAGGTTCGGGATCGGCGTAGGGTTGGCAGTGCTTCTCCTGATGATCGGCGGAGGAATGGTGCTGATCATCTGTGCAATAAACGCCGCTTAACCATCCAAGGACACACCATGCCCATACCAGCCAAAACCCCAGCAGACCACCGGCAAGCCATTGTCCGTGTACTGCGATCCATCGCCGCAGCACCGGATGTCTGTGAGCTGATCCTTGATAATTTTGATTGTGCCTGCAAGGCATCGCGGGCAGAAGGTTATGGCGACTGCGCCGGTCAGGTTCTCGCCATGGCAAATACCCTCACTGGATATGGCCAGGCATAAGGAATCAAAGATGAAGACCATCATCGAAATGCAAGCTCTGATAGATATGGGCGGCCAGGCACAAAAGAATGGCCTGGTTTCGCATGTTGCGGAGGATACCCTCCAGCAGTATCTGGGAGAGTTGATTTCTCCGTTGTCAGATCATATCACCGCGAGTGGTCGGGAATTTACTGCCACCGCCTACAAGCAGCCAGGAAGAATAGAGTTTAAGCCTGTGCGTGGGATGGTTGCATGATCACCATCAAGATCGATGGTATCCAATCAGTACAGGAGATGCTCAAGCAATACCCTGCCCAGGCAAGCAGGGCACTGGAGACAGCAATCGACAAGACGGCCAGAGAGATCAAGGACGCCATCAAGCAGGTGTTGCCGCAGGTGTTCTCCTCCCCTACCCCCTACACCATGAACAGCCTACAATTTACGCCAACCAAGGGCCACAACATGCAGGCATCTGTCTGGTTCAAAGAGCCAGATCGTATGGGGCAGCATTACCTGGTCCCGGAGGTTGAGGGTGGACCACGCAGACTCAAGGGATTCGAGCTCGCCCTGGGTGGTAACACCTTCATCCCGAGTCAGATGGCCAAGTTGGACAGGTATGGCAACCTGCCATATGGCACCATCGTGCAGATCCTATCTGTCCTTGGTCGAGCCGAGCATGTTGCAGGGTTTTCCTCAAACATCACATCCCGCAGCAAGAAGACAAACAGGAAGCCACGCGACTATGTCTACCTGCCCAATGGGTCTGGCAAGTTGCCCCCTGGCATTTACCAGAGGGTGCAGACAGGTGCGGGGTTCGGTGCCAAGACCAAGAGAACGTTGCCCTTTGGAGAGTACCAGAAGGGGCGCACCAGGGGTCGCTTTGCATCTGCTATCCATGCCCGAGGGCTGGTGCCAGTGTTGATCCAGGGGAAGAAGAACACCCTGTATCGCAAGCGCCTGCCGTTCTACGAGATAGGACAGAAGGTATCTGATGCCCTGCTTGAGAAGTTGTTCACCCTTGAGTTTTTCAAGAGGTTGGCCCCATGATCCCCCGCGCCCCCTCCTGCAAGGTCGAGCAGGCCAAGATGAGATCATCCAGCATTCTGCTGTTCTGGACTGCTTTGATGGTGGGGATGGCCAAAAAACCACGGGTCCTCCTGGGGTCGATGGTTATGCGGGCATTTCGCGCCCCGGTGTGTGAGTCCATTTGAATTTTTTGTTTTCGGTGAAATAATGAAAACTCTTTTTATTTCATGCTGTTGCGGGTTGTTTCGGTCATAATTTTGACGCATGGGAGTGGCGGTGAGCGATCTAAAAAATGAAAAGATAGTTTCCATGCGCCGCGAAATCGAGGCAGCCCGCCAGGCCGAGGAAGAAATGCTCGGAGGTGAACCAACCACCGGCAACGGTGGAGACAATGTCGACAGCCGGTTCGTCCGCTCCTGCCTCTACAACAATGAGCGCGGTGATGGCATTCTCTTCGCGGCCATCCACCGCGACCGTTTCCTGCAGGTCAAGACCACCAGCCAGTGGTTGGCCTGGGGCAGCCATCACTGGATCACCGACAAGACGGATCTCTGCCATGATGCCGTGGAGCAGGTTGCGGCGAAATACTACGAGCAGGCCCACGACCTCCAGCTCCAGGCCGAGCTGGCAAGAAATGAGGGCAAGGTCAATGATGCCAAACGGATGGAGGCCGAGCGCAAGCTCTACCTGCGCCGAGTAGACCGGCTGCGCTCCAGTGCCGGGGCAAAGAACTGCCTGGAGTGGGCGCATAAGATCGGCGACCGCTCCCTGGCCATCGTCGGTGAGGAGATCGATCAACGCCCCATGCTCCTGCCTTGTAAAAACGGGGTTATTGATCTCAAAACCGGAAAGCGCCTCGATGGCCGCCCATCCGATTACCTGGTCAAGGCCATCCCGGTTGAGTGGCAGGGTCTGGATGCACCCAGGTCGAATTGGGAGCGCTTCCTATCCGAGATTCACCTGGATGACCAGGAACTGGTCGCCTTTGTCCGCCGCCTATTCGGTTATGCGATCACCGGGTTGATCAG
>JAPLJG010000089.1:7415-10710 GCA_026388735.1 Deltaproteobacteria bacterium | reverse complement strand
GGCCGCAACGGCAAGGGCACCATGTTCGAGACCCTCAAGGCCATCATGGGTGATCTGGCCTGGGCCGTTCAGCCCGAGCTGATCCTTGAGCAGAAAAACACCCGCAGCTCCGCCGGGCCCTCTCCGGACCTGGTCTCTCTCCAGGGCCGGCGCCTGGTCATCGCCTCGGAGACCGATGAGGGCCGTAGGATCTCCGGCTCCAAGGTCAAGTCACTCACAGGAGCAGACACCATCAACGCACGCGCCCCCCACGACCGCTTTGAGACCAACTTCACCCCCACCCACAAGCTATTCCTCTACACCAACCACATACCCAAGGGGCTGACACGCGACTATGCCCTCTACAAGCGGCTGCTGTTTATCAACTACCCGCTCAAGTTTGTGGACAATCCCTCCACCGAGCATGAGCGCCAGCGCGATCCTGCCCTGCCAGCCAAGCTCATGGCCGAGGGCCCCGGCATTCTGGCCTGGTTGGTCCAAGGTTGCCTCGAATGGCAGGAGCACGGCCTTGCTCCTCCGGACAAACTGCGGGCAGATGTCGATGCGCTGCGGGCCAGCGAGGACACCTTCCAGCAGTTCTTCACCGACAGGATGGCAGATGACAAGGACTCCATCTGTCTTTTCAAGGATATTTATACCAAGTTTCAGGCCTGGTACATCGAGGAGATCGACGAAAACACCCGCTACATCCCGAGCAAGATCAAGATTTCCGGATGGCTTGAGAAGCGCGGCTACGATAAAGCCAAGCCCAGCGGACAAGCCACCTTTTTCGGCGTGGGGCTGCGCCCATGATGACCCTTTTTCTTCTGGTCAGGCCAGGGAGGGGGCCGGGGCATGACGTTTGTCATGGTATCCATCCGTCATGCAATCGTCATCATCTTAGAGCCATGCGGAAATATGACGATATGACGATTTTCCCGCGTGCGCATGTAAAGCCGCTTTGCTTTGTTTTGTTTTTATCTCTCAATTTTACAAAACTATCATCATATTGTCATAAACCCTTGCCACTGTTGGATGATGATAATTTTATGCCGATAAACCATCTTTCAAACGTCATGGCTCCGATATGACCCTGCTTGAGCTTCTCCCTGGTCAGTTAAAGCGGGTATCCGCCTCCAAGGGCGGCGAGTACCACGGCCCCTGCCCGCTCTGCGGCGGCACCGACCGCTTCCATGTCTGGCCGGAACAGGGCGAGCATGGCTCCTGGTGGTGCCGTGGTTGCGCCAAGGGCGGTGATGCCATCCAGTACCTGCGCGACATCGAGGGAATGGGCTACAAGGCCGCCTGTGCGCGTCTGGGGGTGGAGCCGCAGGCCGCCCCTGCTGCCAACCAGATCCCAGCCCAACGTCAGGCGCAAACCTTCACCCCCACCCAGGTGTCCGCGCCCGAGGATGTCTGGTCCACCAAGGCTGGGGCCTTTGTCAAATACTGCCACGAACAGCTCCTCAACAATCCGGACCAGCTTACCTGGCTGGCCCAGCGCGGCATCGATGCGGTGCAGGTGGTCAAGTTCCGGCTGGGCTTCAACCCTGCCAATGCCTGGCGGGAGCGTACCGCCTGGGGTCTTCCCGTGGAGCTCAAGCCGGAAACCGGCAAGCCCAAGAAGCTCTGGCTGCCCTTGGGGCTGGTGATCCCGGTCCTGGCCGATGGTCTGGTTGTGCAGCTGCGCATCCGCAGGCCTGATGGTGATCTGCGCTACTTCGTGGTGCCTGGCTCCAACCGGGCGCCCCTGATCACCAGGCGCGATGCCGAGGCCTTTGTCGTGGTGGAGTCCGGCCTTGATGCCATCCTGCTCGATGGCCTGGCCGGGGATCTGGTTGGGGTGGTGGCCATGGGTAACGATTCTGCCAAGCCTTCGGCGGACCTCTTCCCGCTGCTCGCCCAGGCCGCCCACCTCTCCATCTGCCTGGACTCCGATGCGACGAGAAAGAACCCGACCACCGGCAAAATGGAATCCCCCGGCGCCAAGTCCAGCCTATGGTGGCTCTCCCAATTCCGCCAGGCGGAGCGCATCCCGGTGATCGGCGGCAAAGATCCCGGCGATGCCTTCAAAGCAGGGGTGGATCTCCGGGCCTGGGTGCTGGCCGGGCTGCCGCCCCGCTTCCATGTTGGCAACGTTCCCCAGCCAAAGCAGGAGACAACTACCTCCCATGATTATCAGGTGGTCACCCTCACCGATGGCCGCGAGATCCATGTGGTAAAGGATGAAGCCTTGTGGAAAGAGCTGACTGCCGATGGCAAGCTGGTGTTTTCGGAAAATGAAATGAAGCGGCTGCAGGTGGTGATGGCTGGAGCCGGGGAGGATGAGCGGCAGGAAATGGTCAATGCGTTGCTGGACGCAAAGTCTGCGTTTGGTTCGGCGTATATCCGGGCCGGGAGGGTAGCGGCATGAAAGAGCGACCGATATTATTTTCAGGCCCGATGGCCCAGGCCATATTGGAAGGCCGCAAGATGCAGACTCGGAGGATCGTGAAAGGACCAGCCCAAGGGGCTATGAATAGAGACGACCCACGGGAAGAGGAAGATGGCGGAGAACTCTGGTTGAAACAATGCCCTTTCGGACAACCAGGCGACCGGCTGTGGGTGCGCGAATCATGGTCTACACTTGGCATATTTGATAAACAAAAGCCTTCTGATATGGACAAGAACTATCTTGGTACGATTCGCTACAAGGCTGACGGGGCCCAATCTGGGAAACTGAGACCTTCTATATTTATGCCCCGCTGGGCCAGTAGGATAATGCTGGAAATCGTCAGCATCCGGGTGGAGCGACTACAGGACATCAGTAAAGAGGACGCGATTGCCGAGGGGTTGGAACGCAGCCCAGAGGGCGATGAGTTTTTTGTCAAGACCAAGAATATGTTTTCTCGGAACATGGACCCGCGAGATACCTACCGCGCCCTGTGGTGCGCCATCAATGGCTATGAGTCGTGGGGTGATAACTCATGGGTGTGGGTGATCGAGTTTCGGAGGGTGGCAGCATGATCACCAAACTTTTCCCCACCATCATGATCCTGCTCTCCATCGGCGCGGCTGCCACCTACTTCTCCGCAGGCTGGCAATCAAACTGGCGCATGGTCCTCTACTGGTCCGCCGCATCGGTGATCACCACGGTGGTGACCTGGTGATGGATATCTCAAAAAAAGGAGCAGCAATGCAAATTGAAGAGATCGGGATTGATGAGCTCATCCCCTACGAACGCAACAGCCGAACCCATAGCCCGGAGCAGGTGGAGCAGATCATCGCCTCCATTCGCACCTTTGGCTTTACCAACCCGGTGCTGGTGGATGATAAC
>JAPLJG010000089.1:0-7367 GCA_026388735.1 Deltaproteobacteria bacterium | reverse complement strand
TTGCCGGGCACGGAAGGGTCCAGGCTGCCAAGAAAATGGGACTACACCATGTTCCCTGCCTGCGTCTGGAAGGACTCACCGAAGAGCAGATCCGGGCCTATGTCATCGCCGACAACAAGCTGGCCGAGAATGCAGGGTGGGATATGGATCTGCTCCGCCTCGAGATCGGGGATCTCAAGGAGCTGGGTTTCGACCTGGAGCTGATGGGTTTTGCCAAGCAGGATCTTGACGAACTGTTCGCCTATATCGAGCCCACCACCGGCAAGACCGACCCGGACGCAGTGCCGGACGTCCCGGTGGAGCCCATCACCAAGCCGGGCGACCTCTGGCTGCTTGGTCACCACCGGCTGCTCTGCGGGGATTCCACCCTGGCTGCTGACGTTGGCAGGCTCATGGGGGGGGGGGGGGGGCCGCTGATATGGTATTCACCGATCCGCCGTATAACGTCGACTACCAGGGCTCCACCAAAGAAAAGTTGACCATCAAAAACGACAAGATGAGTTCCGAGGCGTTTTACTGTTTTCTCCGCGACGCCTTTCGCGCCGCCGCTGCGGTTGTTTCTCCTGGCTCCCCGATCTATGTCTGCCATTCGGACTCAGAAGGGCTGAATTTTCGCAAGGCCATGCAGGACACCGGCTGGCTGGTCAAGTCGTGTTTGATTTGGGTGAAAAATCATTTCAAATTAGGGCGCATGGATTACCACATGCGCCATGAGCCGATCCTCTACGGGTGGCGCGATGGCGCTGCCCATCGCTGGTACGGTGGCCGCAAGCAATCCACCGTGGTGGAGGAGATGCCAGGCTTGGTGTTCCGGCAAGATGCGGATGGAGTGGAGATCAGTTTCAGCGATGGGGTCCGCTCTGTCGCGGTAAAGGTGCCATCCTACGAGGTGGTCGGCGCCACGGATGGTATCGACACCACGATCTGGAAGGTCGACAAACCGCTGCGCAACGGGGAGCATCCCACCATGAAGCCGGTGGAGATCCCGCGCCGCGCCATCGAAAATTCCTCGAAAAACGGCGGAATTATCTACGAGCCGTTCATGGGCTCCGGATCCACTCTCATCGCCTGTGAAATGATAGGCCGATTTTGTTACGGCCTGGAGCTGGACCCGAAATACTGCGACGTCATCGTCACCCGCTGGGAGCAGTTCACCGGGCGCAAGGCGGAGCTGGCCACGGCATGACCACCGACCTCTTCCAGCGGCTGCTCGCCTCCGCCACCGACCAGGATAAGATGGAGCTGCAGCTGGTCCACAATGGCCGGGTGTCGGCGATGCGGGAGTATCAGAAATCGGCCACCAAGGAAACCAAGGCCAACTGGGACGCCGCCCGCGCTGCTTATGATGAGACCCTGGTGCGCTTCACCGCCCGATATTTCCCCGAGGAGGCCTCGGCGCCGGAGGGGGAGCGGTTTGCCAATCGCAAGCAGGCCCTCAACTGGCTGCAGGCCCAGGGGTACAAGATCAGCCAGGGCAAGTTTTACCAGGATTGCGCTGCCGGGTTTCCCTCCCAGCACCGGGATGGCTCTGTCAGCCGCTATCAGGTGATGCAGTACGGCCAGCAACTCGATGTGGAGAGCCGGAGCGCAGAGGTGTTGCCGGGTGGGCAGGATGATTATGAAAATAGAAAGGCCAAGGCAGATGCCGAGATCAAGGAGATGCAGGCCGCCAAGATGCGCAAGGAAGAGGACGCCAACTGGCTCCATGCCGATTCCGCCTGGATGGCCATCGCCGGTCTGCTCGGGGTGCTCAAAGAATCCCTGCGCCACCACTTCCACTCCGGGCAGGGTGAGCTGATCCACCTGGCTGGCGGTGATCCTGCCCGTGGGCCGGAGGTGTACGAGAGTTGCGAGGAGATCATGGCCAGGGCCTTCAACGAGGTGGCCAGGATGGAGAAGATTGAAGGGGTTTTTGCCAAGGAGGGAGGAGAATGATGACAATGAAAAAAGCACGGCACGAAGAGGAAAAGATGCGCTGCATCTGCCCCCGCTGCGAAAAGCAGCATGAGATGTACCTGTTCTGGACAGGAAACGGCCAGCCCCGCAAGTATTGCCCACCGTGCAAGTCGATAGTCGGCAGCACGCAATGCAGCAAGTCTGCGCAGATGGAGAGGTTTCGGCAAAAAAAATCTACGGTGCAGACAGGGTAACGCTGAACTAAGCGGACCCGGCCCAGGACCAGCCGGGATAGGCGCACGTTTACCGGGTCCGATGGAGGGATTTGTTATGCCTGATTTACTTCAATGCCCTTTCTGTGGTGGTGATGCTGCTTTTGGAGTTTCGGTAGTTCCTGAACACGATGGTGGTCATTACATTCAATGCCAGTCATGCTTGATCAGTACAGGGTTAGTTTATCCCTGCGGCGACGATCCCAAGCCAATACTGGCCGAGAGATGGAACAGGAGAGAGTCCCCATCTCATTTCCAGTGCCCCGAGTGTGGGCCTACTTCGGTTGATGAGGCCTGTTGCTGCACCATGTGCGGGTATGATTGTGTAATCGTTAAATCAGGAAGGATTGACGATGACGACCAACATGCAGACACGGCGGCATAACGCTTGAGGCCAGCCGACCGCGCCGGGATGGTGCAGGAAACAACACGGGGATACTCGCGGTCGGATGAGGTGATTTGTTGGGCTTTTTTTTATGGAGATACCGGGATGGAAACAAGAGGAAGGAGGGTACTTGACCCGTGCAGCGGAGGCCGCATGATGTGGCTTGACCGGCAAAACCAAGATGTTGTTTTCGGTGATCGCCGCAGCGAGACTATTACTGTTACCGACAGATCGCACGGAAACGAGAGCGGTACGCGGACCCTGCGGATTGAACCGGACACCCTGATTGATTTCCGGGCGCTTCCGTACCGGGATGGCTCGTTTAAGCTGGTGGCGTTTGATCCGCCGCATCTGTTGCGGGCCGGGCCGCGTTCGTGGCTGGCTGCCAAGTACGGTAAGCTATCCGACACTTGGCAAGATGATTTGCGCAAAGGATTTTCTGAATGTTTGCGGGTGCTGGATGTTGATGGGGTGCTGATTTTTAAGTGGAACGAAACGCAGGTGAAGGTTGCAGAGGTTTTGGCGCTGACGCCGGTAAAGCCTCTATTTGGCCATATTTCTGGCCGCAAGGGGTTGACGCACTGGCTGGTTTTTATGAAGGCGGCCGCATGAGGCCCAACGCCTGAGTTGTGGCGAACGCGCCACGAAACGAGCCACAACGACCGTGCGGACTCGCGGTCGCTACGAAGGATTTGTTAGCAATTTTGGAGGAAATCTATGGCAGACCGATACGACCCTGACCCCCTGTATGAAGACGCAAAAGAAATATTAAAAAATGATCTACTACACCCCACGATGACCATTCAAAGGAAATTATTTGTTGGGTACAACCGAGCTTGTCGGCTTATAGAGCAGCTTGTTTTAGATGGTTTTATTGAGAGATATAAGGACATTGACGGATACACAAGATACAGGCTGGCTTGATTGCTAACGCTTGAGCTGAGGCGCGGGAACCATTACGGGAGGAGATAGAAACCATGAAACAGAAAGAATATTGCCCAAGAGGAAGACATTTGTACAACGGTGCTGGGGCGTGTGCCCTCTGCGGTACTGTTATGGCCGAAGCCACCGAACAGCAGCAGGGTTCCCCGTCGAAATCAAGCGACTTGTTAAGGTGCCCTGTTTGCGAGAGGTACAAGTGCCGCGAGTACCAAGAGCCGATAGATTACACAGTGTGCAGTAGCTGTCTTTCGGTGATTGTGTTGGGCAAAGACGGGACTGTTTC
This sequence comes from Deltaproteobacteria bacterium, assembly GCA_026388735.1. GTDB lineage: Bacteria > Desulfobacterota > Desulfobulbia > Desulfobulbales > Desulfurivibrionaceae > Thiovibrio. Next base: position 3,589 of record JAPLJG010000089.1, on the reverse strand, counting down.
TCTTCTCAGCCATGCACGGGCACTTTAACGATTGAGGCCACCGGACCGCGCCGGGGACTTGGAAAATAACGGAACCGGGTACGCGGTCCGGTGCGGTGACGGGTTATGGATTTTCAGGCTGGACAGTTACTCCGAAACACCGATTGTGGCAGATTTGGAGTCATCAAAAAACTGTATGGCTGTGATATTGCCGTAGTAACTCGTGCTGATGAGGCTGGCAATCCTACTCCTGATTCGTACCGGTTTTATGGGATGGTACAGCACATCGATATTTGGGTTACTCGGTTAGACAGCGGGAAATGGGTGCCGGTGGCTTGTGTCCAGAAATTATCACAAGCGGTGCAACTGCCGCTGTTCACATAACCACCGTTATCCTGCACCCACGGCGGCCTAATCCACCATCCGCCTGGGCACAAACCACCCGCAAACCTTAACCGGGAGGGCAAAACCATGAACCAGCCAGCAGTGCAAACACCGCCGCAATCCTCGCCCGATAACCAACCCCGGCTCAAGGACCAGGTTCACGCAGTCTGCCGACGCCGCCATCTCTCTCTGCGTACCGAGAAATCCTACTGGCACTGGATTGTCGCTTTCTGCCACCACTACCAGGACCAAACCCACCCACGCGACATGGGCGATCAGGAGGTCACCGACTTTCTCACCCATCTGGCCGTCAAGCGCGGAGTAGCGGCGGCCACACAGAACCAGGCCTTCAACGCCCTGCTCTTCCTCTACCGTGATGTGCTGGAAAAACCACTCGGCAACATAGACGCCATGCGGGCCAAGCGCACCAGGCGTCTGCCGGTTGTGCTCTCGCGGGATGAGGTCAAGCGGTTGCTTGGCAAAATGACCGGACAGCATTGGCTGATCGCCTCGCTCCTGTACGGCTCCGGGCTGCGGCTCATGGAGGCCATGCGCTTGCGGGTGCAGGATGTGGATTTCGACCGGCGGCAGATCATCGTCCGCATGGGCAAGGGCAACAAGGACCGGGTGGTTCCGCTGCCTGGCGCCATTGCCGGGGAATTGCAGCGCCATCTTGCCGCAGTCGAGCGGCTGCACCAGCAGGACCGGGCCGACAAGATCCCCTGCTCCATGGAACCGTCTCTGGCCCGCAAGTTCCAGCTCGCCCCATTCACCTGGGGCTGGTTTTACGTTTTCCCTGCTCGGCAGAGGGCCATCGACCCGATCTCCACCAAGCTCAAACGCCACCACCTGCACGAGTCGGCCATCCAGAAGGCAGTCCACGAGGCAGCCAGGGCGGCAAAGATCACCAAGCGCTGCGGCTGCCACACCCTGCGCCATTCCTTCGCCACCCACCTGCTGGAGGCGGGCCGGGATATCCGCACCATCCAGGAGATGCTGGGCCATAAGGATCTGAACACCACCATGATTTACACCCACGTGATGAGCAAAGAATCCATCATCAGCCCCATGGATATGATCTGATGCAAGCCTCGGCACTCACCCCGCAGCACTCGGGCCTCTTCCCCCGGGCCATCCCCTACCCTGCCGAGTTGCCGCCACATCGCCGCGAGCTCCTGGCCGGGATGCCGGTATCGTTTTCGGTCCCGCGCCCTATAAAAATATGCCTCCGCAGTCCTGAGAAAATCCGGGTTTCTGAATGGGCGGTCAAGCACCGGATCGTCACGGAAATTGACGCTTTTCCGGGGCCGTGGCGCAATGATCTGGTGCCGCATGCTGCGAAAATCATGGACACCATCGGCAATCCCAGTGTCCGAGAGGTCTGGATGTGTATGGTCGAGCGCAGCGCGAAAACTCAGATACTGATGAACGCAGCCATGTCATCGCTCGACCAGGGCAGCCGTTCCGGCAATATTTTCTGGCTGATGCCCACTGAAAAAGATGCGCGAGATGCCCTGGGCGAACGCATCATCCCGGCATTACGATCCTGTACCCGCACCGCCAGGTTACTGTCAGATAAAGCTGATGATACCAGCAGGGGTGTCATCAGATTCAGGCATGGTGCCAGTTTAAGACCGGCATGGTCTAACAGCCCATCCAGTATGGCCAGCTATTTTGGTCGGCTGAACATCGCTGACGAATGCGACAAGTTTGCCGAGCGAACCAGTGAAGGAACCGACCCGATCACCCTTTTTAAAAAACGGAGCCGTGATGACCGCCGGGGGTCGAAATATCTATTTGCCTCCACTCCGGGTGGCCGCTACATTTACGCCGGGACGATGGCCTGCCAGCAGGTCTGGGTATATCAACCCCGCTGCCCTGACTGCGGTGAATATGTTTTGATGGATTACGAGCATCTTGTGGTCCCGGAAGCTGCCACGGCTGAGAATATAGCCGGTTTTGAGTTATTCTATGCCTGCAATGCCTGTGGCGCACAGTGGGATGAAGATCGCCGCAAGCAGGCCTACCTGTCTGGGCACTGGGTGGCGACAAAGGGCGTCGATCTGGCACGGCCAGAAACGGTGGGCTTTCATTTTCCCGCTTTTCCGTGCCCGACCGTCTCCATGCAGGAGATCGCCGGAGCCTGGCTCAAGGCTAAGGATGGCAGCGTGGCCGACAAGATCGCCTGGGCCAACGGCTACGAGGCGATAAACTACGAGGCCGAGCACCAGGACCGCAAAGAGGACCACATCCTGCGCCTGGTCGATCCGGCCATGCCGCGCGGGGTGGTGCCCCGTGATCCCTGCTGCCTGGTGCTGCTGGTGGACACCCAGCGGGTGGGGTTTTACTATCAGGTCTGGGCCTATGGCTGGGGCCGGGACATGGAGACCTGGCGCGTCGACCACGGATTTGTCGAGCACTTCGACCACCTGAAAGACATCGCGGCCAAGACCTGGCTGGATGCCGACGGCAAGGAGTACCGGGCATCTGCCGGGTTCATCGACTCGGGCGGCGGCACTGATCCGCACCAGCCCAAGCACAGCCGCACCGCCGAGGTCTATGAGTTTTGCCGGATGCATCCGTTTTTTCGCCCGCTCAAAGGGCGGCGGGACATGGCCCAACCCTGGAACACCACCCGGCTGGACTACTACCCCAGCCGCCAGGGCAAGAAAATTCCCATCCCCGGCGGTCTGACCCTCTACACCATCAACGTGACCATGGCCAAGAACGAACTGGCCGCCAAGCTCCAGATCGAACCGTCCGACCCTGGGGCCTTCCACCTCCACGCCGAAGTGGGCAGCGACTACGCCCAGCAGATGTGCGCCGAGTACCAGGATGAGCGGGGATATTGGATATGCCCGAGGAACAAGCCGAACCACCATTGGGATATATCGGTTTATGGCATGGCCGGGGCTGAGATATTGAGGATACGGGATCGCAGGCCGGAAGGTGTGGCCGGGCCAAAAAGAAAGGTTTACTCGAAAGGGGTGCAGCAATGAGCGACGGGGCCATGATGCGGGAAAGGATCACCAGGGGGGATATTGAGGCCTACAAGCGAGAGGTGCTGGAGCAGTCCGTGCTGGTGCCTGCGCGTGAGGCCCGGGTGGTCCTCGGTGGTTGCAGCCCGAGGAAGCTGTACCAGATCATGGAGGATGGGCACATCTCCGGATACAATCAGTCGCCCAGGTCCAAGGGGCTATGCTTCCTGGCCAGCGAACTGCGGGAC